>NZ_JBEPKM010000002.1:0-453999 GCF_040544715.1 Methylobacterium sp. 1030
GCTCGCCCGACCGGCTCCGGCGGCCAAGCTACCCGTAGAGCAGAGGCCGACCCTGCACTAATTTTGAACTCGGACCACCTCGTGGGGGCAGGTCATTGCGATGGTTCCGGCTGTCGTCCCCACGCCGCCCCTCGTGGCGGCCGCGCCGCGCAACAGCGGCTCGCCCGTGCTCCCATCGACCGTCCCCGCCGCGCCGGCCGGTCCGACCGTCCAGACGGGCGGCCTCTGGGCGTCGCTCAAGTCCCTGTTCTCGAAGAAGGCAGCCTGATCATGGAATGGCAGAGCATCGCGGGTCAGATCGCGCAGATCGGGCTCCCCGCGCTGGGCGGCCTGTTCGGTGGCCCGCTGGGCAGCACCATCGGCGGCCTCGTCGGCAAGGGTGTGGCGGCGGCGCTGGGCGTCGAGCCGACCCCGCAGGCGGTGTCTCAGGCGATCGCGGCAGATCCGAACGCGGCGGCCGTGAAGCTGGCGCAGATCGAGGCGGAGACCAAGGGCCGGGAGGCCGAGCTCGCCGACATCGCCAACGCCCGGGCCATGCAGATCGCGCTCGTGCAGAGTCACTCGTGGGTGCAGAACATGCCCGCGATCCTGACCCTTCTCATCATCGCGTCCTGGATCACGCTGACGATCGCGCTCTACTTCGTCCAGGCCGAGATCCCCGAGCGTGTCTACCAGCTCCTGAGCCAGGCCTACGGCGCCGCGAACCTCGCGCTCGGCACTGCCATCGCCTTCTGGCTCGGCTCGTCCCGCTCCTCGCAGGTCAAGGACACGCAGATCACCGCGCTCCTGCCGGCGGCCACGCGCCGCTGATCCCCGCATTCACTCGCCGGGCTCTACCGAAGCCCTCACGCCCGAGGAGAGCCCCATGGTCTACCAGATCCCCACAGCGGCGCGTCTCGTGTCCGCGCCAGTCGTGTGCCGCATCCTCACCATGAGACAGTACGACCCTGACCCCGCGATCGACGCTAGGATCCGGCGCGCCGTCCGCTACGGGCAGACCCGATGGGCCGAGATCTGGTTCTCGGTGATCATGTGGGTGGTCGGCCTGACGTGCTTGATGCTGTGGCCGACCTTCGTCGGTCCGCAGTACCGGATCATCACCTCCTACGTCAGCGAGTCGACGGCCGGTGTGATCGCCCTGGCGGTCGGCACCGCCCGGATCACCGCCCTCTACATCAACGGGCGGCGCGGCCGGGAGACGTCGTTCATCCGGACGCTCGGCTGCCTGGGCGGCTTCCTGTTCTGGCTCGCCATGGCCCTCGGGTTCGCCATGGCTTTCCCGCCGCTCTCGCTGAGCGCCGGCATCTACTCCGTCTTCGCGATTGCCGAGCTGCACTCGTCCGGCCGGGCGGCCGGCGACATGGCTGCGGAAGACACCTTCGGCTTCAGGAAACGGAGAAGGGCCAGTGCCGGCAACAGCACAGCAGCTTGACGGGTGGCCGGGAATCGTCATCGCCCTGTTGGGCGCGTTCGCGGTGGTGCTGGTCCCGCTGACCGGCTTCATGAAGGAGTGGTGGGGCTACAGGAAAGAGGTGAGGGCGGCCGAAGCGATGAAGCCCGAGGTCGCGCGCGACATCAGCGCTGTCTCCGGCGGGGCCGTGTTCGACAGCATCGCTCTTGCGGACCTCGCCAAGGCCATCAACGGTCTGACCGCTGCCATCGCCGCGGACACGGCTTCCGAGGAGGCACAACACACCAGCCAGATGACGGCCGCGCTGACCCGGTTCACCGAGGTCATGGACCGGTGGGAGGACGACCACGGCCGGCAGACTCGAGGAAGGCGCTGACCGAAACCAGACAGGAGAACGTCCAGCCCGCCCGGCTCACCGCCGCGGCGAGCTTTGTCGTTTTGGGATGGCTCAAGCCTCGCCGGGCTTCGGGTCTGCGTCGCGGCACAAGCCGTCCCGGCGCAACTCCAGCGCCTCGAACAGACAGGCCGATTCCTGGATCAGGTCGTAGACCTCTCGAATAGGCGCGCCAGCTCGGACCGCCTCGTCGAGGCGCGCGTCAACGGCTGCCTTCCTCACAACCGTCTCTCCAGTTACGAACGCATCCCGCGGCGTATCACCCGCCATGAGACTTCCGGCCCTCCGATTGAAGCCGATGCAATTCGTAGCTGACCATCCCGATGACACGGCGGCTTTCGTCTACCGATCCAAGTATTATTTCGGCTAGTTGATTTTGCTGATCGACCAGCATGGCGTCGATTTTGTCTTTAAGGAACGACGCTTCATTCAGAGCAGTTTGCATCCGCTCAGTATATACTGGGATGATTTGGCGCGGGTGCGCGGGCTTTACTGGGGCAGATGCCGCAGCGTGCGGATGAGATGCGCGGTCCAATCTAATCACGATGGATCGGTCATCGCCGCCGCTGATCTGCCGACCTTCCTCATGAATGGCGGAAGGCGCGCCAACCTCGACGCTGGTGTAGTGGCCGAATATCCGATCCCATCTATCTTGATTGCCGGTCCACTCCGTGCCTCCGATCCAATCAAATGTAAAAACATCGACCCGCTCATCGAGGTTTTCGTCGCGGATCATATCACCCCAGACGTTGGCGTGATGGACGTAAGCGATCTTAAATCGAGTTTCCGGATATGTTTTGCCGATTACGCCCGCTAATTCGTTGAGGCGAGAGTATCTCATCGGTTCATCTTCTAAGCCGATGTTGGCAATAGCATCGGTCTTTTCGCTGCCATAGCGGACAAAAAGAACTGTTCCCGCGGAGACATTTCTCTCGAACGACCGGGACTTGTGTTGCATCTTCGAACGCAAATTGACAAGCGAAGGGACGTCTACAACGGCCTTATCATTCGCATCGCGCTGAAACTCGTGATGATAGCAAATTCGATATCTGCCATCGACGGTCGAATGGCCATCGGATATGGCAACGATATTGCGCCCGATCTCCTCAAACCGGCTCTCTATTGCGTCAATGACGGACTGAAATGGAGAGACTGTCCATTCAAACGGACCTGAGCCAGCTTTGCCGAACACTCGATCTATTTGGTATCGCACGGCGCAATGAGCGCCGAGGCTAATAACCTTGCTAAATGGAAATGCGAGGCCGTACATATTAAGCAGCACTTCTTGTCGCGCGTTCCGAAGCTAAATCACGCATCGCCTTCTCGATACGATCCGCCTTGGCTTTGTTTTCGCCGCCTCCGCGATTGCGAAGATAGCCGACGTACTCCATCGGCGTGCCCAGGTTCGGATCGGTCTCTTCCCAGATGGCCCTAGCTTTCGAGATCGGATCCGGTTCGTCCGCCGGCACCGCTACGGCATGAGCAGCGATCATCTCCTGCGGCGGCATCTCGGGCGGCGTCCAGCCGCCCGCATTCGCATGCCAGAGCGTGGGGGTTCTGCTGCATCCCGGGAGGGCCTGAGCCTCGAAGCGCCAGTAGGCGCCATTCGCCCACATCAACGTCGGCTCCCTGTAGCGCCCGCCGAGTACCCACACCCGAGCGCTGGAGTCGGCATCGGGGGCTGTCTCGATCGACACCCAACCCGAGGATGAGCCGACTTGATCTGCGCCCGCACTCATCCAGTCGCCCTTAAAGATGCAAACCTCAGGGCGCGCCGCCTATCATACGTTGCAGCGGCGTAAATTATCACAGGTTGTTTTTTGCCGGGCGCTCATCGCTCAAGGGGCGATTTGGCAGGAGCAGCGGCACCTCGGACACAGGCCAACGAACGGCTGATCCGCCCGAGGGGGGCACGAGCGGCGGCGCGAATCTGATCGGAACCGCTGGGCCGCCTGCGCGTAGTCTGGCCTTCTGGTCCTCAGCACGAACCACCTTGAACCGCCCGGCTCCGGCCGCGGCGGTTTTTCTTTTCGGATCTGGGCTTCACGGATGTCGAAGCTTATCGACCGCATCAGCCAAGATGGGCAGCGGGATCTCATAATCCGCATGCACACCGCCGACATTTGCAGGGTGTCCGCAAAGAAACTCCATTTGGAAGCCAAGAGCTCCCACTTGCGCGTTGAAAGCGCCCCAATTGTTGAGCTCGGGGTGCGCGAGGATGAGTAGTCTCACCGACGGATCGCAGAAGATGACGTTCTGAAGCGCCGATCCATTGGCCGCGACGATGTGGCTGGCTTCCTGGAATATCCGGACTTGCTCCGCAAAGTCGTAGTTCTCGATGATGATCGTCTCGTAGCCCTTTTTCGAAAGCAGCCCCGCGACATCCGTATCGTTCACGAGACGACGCCACGTGCTGGTCCTGCGCGAGAGGAATATCTTGCGGTGCGGTCCAGACGGCTTCGGGAGTCCACGCTCCACGCGCGCCTTGATGAACCGGTAGGACTGAGGATTGACCGCGTTCAGCGCATTGATCTGCATCCGGTGCGGCATCAGGTGGACGGGAAAGAAGGTCAGGGGGCAGGAATACAATAGCCTGCGGGCGCGTACCGCACCGGAGCGCGGAAGCCTGTAGACGTCGTTCGTCGTGATCAGGCCGAGCAGATCGTAATGCGACTGCGGCATGTCATCGTCGACGACGATCGTCGAGGCTGAGAAGCTCGCGTGCTGTTCCAGAAATTCGAGCCGCGAGATGTAGTCGGACAGCCAGTGCCCATACGCGTTGCTCGCGACGCCGCACAGCATGACGGCGCGGTCGAGCTCGATGATATCGTATCCGCTGATATCGAGGGCGAAGCTCGTGCCAGACTTTCCGATGACGATCCGATCCGAGGCGTGGAGCACCTTGCGCTCCTGCTGAGGACTGCCGCCGGTCTCATTGAGGGCGCCGCCGCTCGACAGGAGGACAGTGTTGGACCGGGCAAAGAGCGTCGCGTCGATCAAGCTCGGGAAGCGGATCGGTCGATCGGGGAGGTGCGTGATGTTCGGCTCGTGCGGCTGACCGAACAGATGCGGCTGGCCGATCGGCGTCCCCTCCGCGAATCGGAACGCAGGATTTGCGGAACAGTCGGCTGCCGACAGGGTCGACGGATGGACTTGGCGAGCGACGAAGGCGCCAGGCCTGACACCGCCGCCGGCGGCGGGTCCGTGCGTCAGTCTGGCGAGGGCGCGTTCGTAGAGCCAGTAGAGCAGTCGCCTGTCCGCGCGGTAGGCGGTGCGGGCGCGGTCCACAACGGTCTCAATGTACCGATCGCGATCCTGCGGCGACTTCGACGCGCCGAACGCCCGCAATAGGACCGGCACCACCGTCAGGCCTTCGAACGCGGCCTTCGCGCGATCGTGGTCGCGGGGGGACCGGCGCGAGAATTCCGCGAGGCTTTCCTGCAATCGCAGGACCGACGCCCGTCGCTCCTGCGCAGCGGCGTCGCGTCCGGCGCGTCCGCGCACGCCGTGGATTCCGATCAAGGCTTGGGTAGTTGCGTAGCAGAGAAAGCCGCGCACAGCGCTACCGCGCCCGCACGATCGACGCATCTGCTCGGCGTAGATATCCTCAATGTCCGTTCGGCGCTTGCCGCGATAGGCGAGCGCGACCAGGACCGCGGGTGAGGCAATCAACAACGCGGCTTCGAAGCGCTTGCTCAAGGAACGAATGGGTTCGCCCAAACCGTAATCAGCGAAATGTTCTGCCAGATCTGCGCCACTAGCAACAACATCTGGATACCGGTCTTGGTAAAACTGGCGGTCCATTAAGGACCGAATAAGAGCAATTTTTGTCCGTCTGAAGACGCCCATCTGTATACCCAGCCAGGACCGCGCTCGCACGATCTTGGTGCAGCCCTAGGTGGATATTATGGTGCTGGCAACATCCTAAAGGCGATGGCGCTGAGCCTATCGGCCCCGTCGGCACGGCCGCGCGGGGCCTTTCCATCCGTCGGTCGCCGCATCACATACTCGCGCGCACGCCCCGCGGAGACATGCCGGTAACCATTCGAGTGCACTGCTGCGCTGCAACAGCGAGAGCCATGGTGCCCAGCCGGCAACCCACCTTGCCCCGCCCCGTGACGGCGGCGCCTTCAAGCCTCGAGACGACGATCCTTGAGGGGAGAGCCGCAGGTCTCGGCGGATGGGACGCGCGCGCGGCTATGGCTCGTGCGGCCGAAGCAGCTACCTGCCGTCCCGATGCGCCTGCGATGCGCTTGGCCGCATAGTCCTGCCTGGCAGCATCTCCCGTTGATCCGAGCCCGCCCGGTCCTCCGGCACGGGTTTTTTTGTGCCTCGCACCCCCCGAACGGCTGATGTCGCGGCGCCCGCTACGCTGCTATCCCGCCAGCGAGACTCCACACCTTCAGCCCGGCCGGCACAGCCGGACGGGGCTTTCATCGGCTCGCGCTGACCCAGGCGAGTGTGAACGAGGCGCCATTGTGCGACGGTAGACCATCGCTGGCAGATTGCCTCGGGCGCTGGCGGCCGAGAGTGACGTGCGCTCCCGCCCATCAGCGGGGACTGGCATGTCACGCCTCTTTTTTGATTTTCACGATGGGCAGGCGTTCCTGCGCGACCCTATAGGCTTTGAATGCAGTGATCGTGAAATGATACGGAATGAGGCCGTGCGAGCTTTGTCGCTCATTGCCAAAGAAATCATTCCCGAGAATGGCGAAACTCAAGCCTTTACGGTTGTCGTTCGCAATGCCGCCAACGCAACTGCCTACACAGCCACCGTATCGTTCGCTGGCCTCTGGCTGGGAGAACTCTCAATCTCTCCTAGCGAACAGGACCCGTTCGATTGAACCGGTGATCGGTGCCCTCTCTGATCGCTTGGCCAAGTTGCGTCCCGGCAGCAATCAGCGAACCGTCTGCGGCACCTCGGGTTTGAGCCAGAGGGGGGGCTCCTTGATCCGGAGGCGTGAGTGTCGCGCTACTTCATCAGCACAGCCAATGGCCACGAAGTCGAGGACGAGGAGGGCGTGGAGCTATCCGGCCGGGAGGAACTGCGCACCATTCTTCGGAGGACGCTGACGGCCATTCTCCACGATGAAAGCGCGAACGACGGGGCAACGGAGTGCAGCGCGCGTGCCTGCGATGAAGATGGCCGCTTGGTGATGCAGGCGCGGGCCAGCATCGACATTACGGATCCGTAGGGCGCTCGGCTCACACGCTGGTGAGATCGGACGCTTTCCCGCCCCGTGAGCAGGTCGGGGCGGGATTAGCCTTTTGAGCCACGCCGTATGATGCCGATTTCGAGGAAGGTAGCACTGACGAAATTCTATACAAATTGATCAGCGGATTCTTTCGGACTAAAGTATTTGCTTCGTTGCCAGAGATTACCGTGGCTGTGGTCCCATCGAAATTTTAGAGCCCACGAAAAAGTCGACGTCCGCATCGCTTTTCATGTTACCGGTGTATGCGGCGCCGAGAGGGAAATCCTGCAATAAGAACAAGACGCCAGCATCGTGCAGCGCATTCAAGGCTTCGTATTCACGCGGGTTTCTGCTTGGCCGTATCGCCGCCTGAAACGGAATAAAGCCACCAATGATATGGAAGCTCGTCTTAACCTCCCACCTTGCGGCTTCGAATATGCCGATAATTGGTGCGCGTAAAATGAAACCTCTGGATACCCGTTGATGACGACTATATTTATACTTCTTGGATTTTTCGACAATGCGTCAATTGCCTTTTTTCCGGCCGCCTGACCAATTCGTCTCCAGGCAAACTGAGCTTCTAATCTGGCACGCTCCAGCGCTTCGTGTTCCGCTCTGGCCAATGCTTCCGCTGCTCTTTCGTTCGCTTTTCCTGCTCTCTCATTTGCTTCGCCGGCAGCTCTATTGGCAGCGCCCGCGTCTGATTTAGCTTTGCTGATTTCGATTTTGGCAGCTGTTTCGGTCGCGTCACTGATGTAGTAGGAGATCACAGACGATCCGAACGACGCCGCGACCGCGAGAGCTCCCGCGCTTGCCGTTACGAACCAAAGCCAGAAGACAGCGGTCTGCCAGAAGCCGAGAGAGAAACCCCACAACATGACCGCCTCCCTAATTGCGTTGGCGATCGGAGTTGGGGCATGGGGAGTTATTGCTGCGGCGATGCTTTGGTTTGCTATCTACCAAACCAAACGATATCGTAGAGATCGTCGAAAAAAGTGATTTTAGATTGAAATCTGTGTCCGCGAACTGCATACTTTATTCAACTCATAAGTCGGATCTTGCATCTCAGGATGACCGGGATATTCAAATCGCACAAGCTGCCTAGCCGCTTTTTGTTAACCTTACGTCCGTACCGCCGCGGACATGTCAGCCAGCCTCACTGCCGCCGACCTTCCGCCCACCGTCGCCTCCTGGCGCGACCAGATCGAGCGCCTGTCCGAGCACGCCTCGCCGTGCTGATTGATGCTGCTCAGGCCGATTGAGACGGGGCTAGGGCGTCTCTGCAAAGGGTTCACAGGCCGCGGGATCGGCCCCATGTAGGCCTGATGCGATGCTTTGAACTGACTGACGCGCAGTGGGAGCAGATTGCCCCGCTGCTGCCTCCGCAGAAGCCGCGCACGGGCCGGCCCGCCGAGGATCACCGCCAAGTGCTCGACGGCATGCTCTGGATCCTGCGTACCGGTGCTCCCTGGGAGGACCTGCCAGCCCGCTACGGGGCGGTCGGAACCGTGTCGAGCCGGTTCTACCGCTGGCGCAAGGCCGGCGTGTTCGACCGGGTGCTGCAGCGCCCGCAGGCGCAGGCGGACGCCCGCGGCGCCCTGGACTGGGATCTGCACTTCGTGGACGCCACGGTGGTGCGCGCCCACCAGCACGCCGCCGGGGCACGCCGGTCCGGCGCCATCGGGGGGTGAGGCGACCGTCGAGGGCGTGGGCGAAGCGCTCGGGCGCAGCCAGGGCGGGTTCTCCACCAAGCTGCATCTGCGCGCCGAGGGCGGCGGCAAGCCGATCGCGGCGGTGCTGACGGCCGGCGAAAGGCACGAGCAGTTCGCACTGGACGCCTTGATGGACAAGGCCGCGGTGCCGCGCTCGGGGCGAGGCTGCCCGCGCCTGCGGCCCCGTAGGACGGCAGGGGACCGGGGTTACTCCAGTCCGCCGGCGCGTTGTCGACTCAGGCAGCGTCGGATCGAGCCGGTCATCCCGACCCGCAAGGACCAGCCGCGTCAGCCCGACTTTGACAAGGCCGCGTACCGCGAGCGCAACAAGGTCGAGCGGCTGATCAACCGCCTCAAACAGTATCGCCGCATCGCCACCCGCTACGAGAAGCGGGCTGCCAACTACCTCGCCATGGTCACCCTTGGCATGACCATGCTCTGGCTCACATGAGTTTGCAGAGACGCCCTAGTGCCGTCAGCCCTAGATCGGGCGAGCGACTTGGAGCGCGGATCTGATTGCTGCCCGCCGGCTGCCGGCCTTGGCCGTCGGCTCTTTGAAGGTCGCTGTCGCATGCCGATCCGCCTTCACGGCCGCCGTGAGGTCGACGATGCAGCCGGGGGCAAGTTCGAAGGCGCCGATCTTCGGATTGGCGATAAATGCCTCGATCGCGACATTGAGTTGAGACCGCGTGATCATTCCAGCGTGAAGAAGATCGCCAACGGTCTCCAGCTGCGATCTCGACGAAGCCACTGCGCATCCCGCTCGATCTGAAGGCTGGGCCAACCGATCAGACTGATTTTGGTTCGCCGCCTCATGTTTGATCGGTTTCGAAACCCTTAAGTGGCACCCCGAGTCAAACCTGGGAGATCGCGGCCAAAGGGCGCTAGTTCTCATCGTCGTTCACGGCAGCCATGGCCTGCTCGCGTCGGTGGATCTCCTCGACTAGGGCGTAGAGCAGCATGCGCGACGCAGTCTGCATTTCCGGCGGGCCGTAGCGGAGGATCTTTTCGTAATTGGCGATGCAGGCCTGTGCCATCGCCTCGAAATCGTCCCCTGCCGTCATCGCTCGCCCCCAGTGCGCAGACGGAACTGGCTCCCTAAGATTCAATTTCTAAGTGATTAATGTGTGGCAGTTCATCGCACCTAGGTAGAGCCTATGAGAGCAGGCAGGGCATCCCTTCGACCGCTGGGTTGGTCGACGCCTTCGTGTCGTAGGATCTGACGTTGGTGGTCATGAGCGAGGCAGATCAAGGACCCATGGGCCCCGCCCAAAGCAGCGAGCTTCTCAGTCGCATCGCAGCTGCACTTGACGTTCAGCCTGCTGCGCTTCTGAGCAACGAGCCTCTGGAGATTGAAGCTCGTGATGCTTGTGAGCTGCTGCGGCTTTGGCATGGGCTCAACGTACCCGCGAACCGGCAGAAGCTACTGGCACTCGCTCGCACGCTCTCACTGAGCGAGAGCGCCAAGTGACCTGCGATGCTGCAGGCAAGATGTCGGCTGCACCCAGGTTGAGCGGCCTGCTCTGATCCAACCGCGATTCCCCCGCAAACCGATGGCCTGACAGCCGAAATCGGCGGCCATTCACATTCGTCGACCGGTCGCGAAGATCGTCGGCGCGAACACCTCGAAGCACGCCGCCGGCCGCCAAGCAAATACCGCCGTTGCCGCCTGGCGTCCCCTACACGATCGAGGTCTGGGACCGGATCGGCGGCAAGCTCGAGCTGCACCTCGCCATGATCTACCCGCTGACCGTGGCGATCGCCGCGTTCGAGGCCGCCTGCCTGGAGTGGCCAACGAACGAGATCACCCTTCGAGATCGAGCGCGGATCGTGCGGAAGCGGGAGCTGCCGCAAAGGTTGGCGAGTACACCGCTTTCGTGACGGCTCTCGGGTACTCCATCGAGCGCAATCGATCGCTTTCGGACGGGCGGTTTCAAGCAGATCCGTTCTCGCGCGAAAAACCGGAGAAGCAGCCATCGCTGCCCCGGTCATCTGAGAGCCAAGTTAAACTCAGGCTGCGAGCGAGACGCGGCAATTGTCTAGATTTACACAAAGAGATGGTCGTGACTCATCATCTGCTTCTGATAGAGATTCATCCAGAACAATCAGTCTTAAATATACATATGTGCCACTAATGCAACAATTAGATACAATCTTCGGCGATTAAGATTGTGAGCGATCGACTTGTGCTATCCCGCAGAGGTTCTACCACTGCTGGGGGCACCATGAATCAAATCAGGATCGCCGGCGTAGGCTCGTCGGTCGACTACACACGTATGACCGCCGCTCTCGTGAGTGCGTACGTCAGGCACAACAACGTCCCGACATCGGATCTGACTGCGCTGATCGCGATCGCCGCTGATGCTCTTATCAGCCTTGAGGTCTCCGAGGCGCCACCCGCTGAAGGCGCTGGAAAAGCTACGCAGGCGGAGATTCGAAGCTCGATCACTCACGATGCGCTGATCAGTTTCGAGGATGGCAAGCGCTACAAGACGCTCAAGCGGCACCTAACGACCCGTTGCCTGACGCCGGAGACTTACCGGGCGAAATGGGGCCTTCCTCACGACTACCCGATGGTGGCCTCTGGCTACTCCGAGAAGCGATCTCGGATCGCCAGTAGCTTGGTGCAGGCTCGGTATCAGCGCGATCCCGGTCCAAAAGGCGCAGCCGGATAGCGGGTGCTTTGCAAAGCTTCGTGCCCAGTCGTGGAGTTTGCGAAGGGGCCGAAGCGAGATGGCTGATCAGGGTGGTTTCCTGCCCGTCCGCTTCCGGGCAGCGAATGCACGTAAACAGACAGCCTTCGCTGCGGTGTCCGACCTATTCTGATCGGGCATGAGCGCGCTCCGGCCAGCGACCAAGATCCGCTCGGCTTTTTGGCGCCTAGCAAGCCTTCAGGACACCCAACGCAAGCTCCAGAAGCTTCTTCGAGATTTCTAGCGTCTACCACGATCACCTTAGAAACTCACTGCCATTCTTGAATGGTCGAGGCGCGATTTATCTACGTCTCGCATCCGATCCTGTCGCGACTCACATGGCGGATGAGCGCCAAGGAGAGGCGACTTCGGCCGGGTCCGGTCTAAGTGAGAGACGCAGTACATCGCACTCATCATCTGCCTTCGAACGTTCTATATTTCTCTTCAGAAACATTCGCGGCCTTGCCATACCGTTCTAACATGGGTTGTCATGTTGCGATGCAAAATTGGCAAGTATCTCATTTGTAATGGTTTTTCATGAGCGTCGCTCCCCGCGTCCGATCGAACTCACGATCACACCTCCGGTAGAGCCGGCAAACCTAGTGTTGCGAAAATACCGCGCGCCCTGAGAGGGATATATTTCGGGATTAAATGGCATTGCTGTCCGGAACCTTTCCGGCATGATCTGAAAGCAGCGGGCCTCCTCAACGTGAGAGCTTGCTGGAGCCAGCCACCAAGACGCGGGCCCAACCAACAAATGAACAGGCGTGATCCGGGAAACGGACGTCGCCACGAGATGGGTCTCGAAGTTTTGGGGATATCGATGAGGTTTTTGAAGCACTCGCTGCTCGGGTCTGCTGCCGCGTTCGCGGCCGTAGGCGCAGCCCACGCCGCCGACCTCCCGGTCAAGAAGGCGGTCCCGATCGAGTACGTCCGCGTCTGCGGCGCGTACGGCGCCGGCTTCTTCTACATCCCCGGCACCGACACCTGCCTGCGTCTCTCCGGCCGCGCCCGGTTCGAGGGCGGCTACATGACCAGCTACTCGCGGCAGGGCACCAACGGTGACACGTCGGGCTACCAGGGCCGGATGCGCATCAACCTCGATGCCCGCACCCAGACCGCCTACGGCACCCTGCGCGCCTTCGTGCGCCTCGATGCCGGATCCCGCACGGGCTACTCCGGCGTCGGCACCTCCGGCACCCAGCAGCGCATCGGCCAGGCCTTCCCGGGCCTCGGCATCGACCAGTTCGGTCGCGCCCAGCAGTTCGTGAACGTCGACAAGGCCTTCATCCAGTTCGCCGGCATGACCGCCGGTCGCGCCTCGTCGTTCTTCGACTTCTACGCCCACGACTTCGAAATCATCGGCAATACGCTCGGCTCCGACGTCGCCTCGACCAACCTGCTCGCCTACACGGCCACGCTCGGCAACGGCCTGTCCGCCACGATCTCGGTCGAAGATCCGGTCTTCCGCCGCAGCCCGATCTTCTCGCAGACCAACAACCCGGGCGGCGCCACCGTTAACGCGACGATCCAGAACTTCGCTCAGACGGCCGCGCCCGCCGAGGTGTTCATCGGCTACACCGGCGGCGTGCCGACCCGGTACAGCTTCGTCGACGCGATCCAGCGCTCGCGCATGCCCGACGTCGTCGGCGCCCTGCGCCTCGACGAGGCCTGGGGCTCGGCTCAGGTCTCGGCCGCCGTTCACGAGCTGAACGTCGGCAACGTGCAGAGCGGCGCCGGCACCGGCACCGGCTCGAACATCAGCATCCCGCACACCAGCAACTCGTACGGCTGGGCGGTGCAGGGCGGCCTGAAGATCAACACGCCGTTCATCGCGCCGGGCGACGCCCTCTACCTGCAGGGCGCCTACGGCTCCGGTGCCCAGATGTACACCGGCTACTGCGCCTTCAGCGGCTGCTACTCGCAGAACCCGGCCACCATCCAGGGGCAGAAGTTCGCGCAGTACATGGTCGACGCGACGATCAACCCGTTCTCGGGCCGACTCGAGCAGTCGACCAGCTTCACCGCCACAGTGTCTTACCTCCACTACTGGTCGCCGGAGTGGCGCTCGGCCTTCTTCGGGTCGTACGGTGAGATGAGCTACGGCAGCGGTGCCCGTCTGGCGCAGGGCGCGGCGTTCTCGCTCGCCAACCCGGCCGGCGCCAACTCCTTCGGCGTGAACGCCGTCGGCGTGCCGGGCACCCGGTTCTTCCAGCTGAGCGAGGCGCTGCGCGACACCTACCAGTTCGTGGCGGGCGGCAGCATCATCTGGTCGCCGGTCAAGGACCTCGATATCGGCGTCGAGGGCTTCTACACCCAGATCGGCGTCAAGAACGGCCGCGTTATCGACCGCGACAAGACCCCGACAGCCTACGCGAACGTCGCCGGCATCAACAACGGCACCTTCGTGCCGCGGACCACGACGGCGGACAGCGTGTCCACCTTCCGCTTCCGCGTCCAGCGCGACTTCTAATCCCAGATCGAGACCGGTTCGCTCTCCAAAGCTTCCTGGTCTTGATGTCCCCGAGCAACGGGACCCTACTAAGCCCGGCCTAACGGCCGGGCTTTTTTTCCCTTGATAGACCGACATCCACTCCGTGAAGCTCCGGATAAACAGGCCTCGGAGTAACTGGATAACATCACCAGATCAGAGGTCCGCTTTCGGGAATGGTGTTAGCCGCATTGAGCGGCTGCGTCGGGTCGATATGAGGCCGTCCGCTTTTCCGGCACACCTGCTCCGAAGCAGCCATTCCGCGTACGGCCACTTCCGGCCTCGCTGGCTGGCGCCACTGAACGGCTAGGTTGGGTGCTTTTCTGCCGGTCTGCTAACGGGCGATAAGGTAAGGAAGCGGACGTGGTTGCTCCGCTCGCTCCCGAACCATTGCAGATCCTTCGTGGCCATGGCTGAATGTTCTGCAGGGCGGCCGAACAGGACGAAACGATCTACCATGAGGTGTCCGGTGGCGCGGAGCTTCTGCGTTGGTTGGGTCGCGTGTCGAGCTTCCACGACGCTGAGATTTTGAGCCTCGATCTTCGACGCAAAGGGCAGAGCACGCTACGCCTTCATGGTTGGATCACGACGGACAAGGTCGGCGAGGGTGGCTTCCTTGTGCTCGAACGGCAGGCCATCGTGTCGTTTGCCCTCGACGGGATTATGGACCTGCAACTCGATGGTTTCAGCCAACAGAACGTCATCGGTGGGCTGATCCTGCGCCGCGCGCCTGACCGCCCAGAGCGGCGGGGTCATCTTGCTCTCGATCCGCTACCAAGAGACATCGAGATCGAGCTTGAGCCCTGCTACGGCTTGGATGGTCTGATCCGTGCGCGCTCCGTCTCAATCACCCTCCAGCCGGGTGCGCCAAATACCATGGACGCATGAAGCTCAATTTCCAACTTTAGCAAGCTTCAGTGGGTGGATGAGGCACTGGAATTGGCCGATCGTAAGATAGACCACGGTCTTGGAGCGGCGCGATGTATGAGGCATTGCTAGTGGTTATTGGCGTCGCGGTGGCTCTGGTTGTTTTAGCCGCAGTTTTCTACCTTTCTCAGAAGCCGCACCGTCTTGGTCGAAGGCGATGGCTGGCAAGTGCGTCAGGCGAACGCGACGACCCTACGAAGCATTGGCCCGGCGACCCTAACTCGATGCCGTAATACTGCAAATAGCGCTGCCGGACCGACCGCTTTCCGCCCTGAGCCGTAGCCGCCGAAGGGCCGATGAACGACCGCTCTGGAGAAGTGCTGGCGGGGGTCCCGGCGGCCGGATCGGGTCGAAAGCCGGAGGACCGCTTAGGGTGGAAAGCCGGCGGTCCGCTCTGGAGCAGCAAGCGCATCGAAGCGGACGTCGCTGTCCCACTTCATTCCGATCCTAGGCTGCAGCAGTGCCGGCCGGATCAAACGTGGTCATCACTGGGCGGAATGCCATGACCAGATCAGGGTCGAGCTGGCCTGTCATAGACTGCACGATCCCGAAGGCCTCCACGCCCGGCATCGGTGCCCGGTAGGGCCTCCGCTCGATCAGCGCGCCGTAGATGTCGCAGATCGTCACCAGTCGGACGAGGTCCGGGATCTCGGATGCCCGCAGCCCGTCCGGGTAGCCCGAACCGTCGAGCATCTCATGATGCGAGCGGACCACCTGCAGCATCTCCGGCGAGAAGCCGCTATCCACCAGCATGTCGTAGCCGAGCGCCGCGTGCGTGCGCATCACCGCCATCTCTTCGTCGGTGAGCCGCCCGGGCTTGTTCAGGATCGCGGTCGAGATCCGGGTCTTGCCGACGTCGTGCAGCAGCGCCGCCTTGGTCAGACGGTAGCTGTCCAGCTCGACAAAGCCGAGCTTGGTCGCGAAGGCGGCGGCGAGACCAGTGACGATCAGGCAGTGCCGGTGCGTGGCCTCGTCGAAGCGCTGTACCGCCCCGATCCAGTCGCGGATGCCACAATGCTGCACGGATCTGGCGATCAGGCCAGTGCCGGTGCTCGCGAGCTCGGGCGTGACCATCTGGCCGGAGAAGAAGGTCCTGTCGAAGAACTGCCGGGCCTCGTCCGCCATCCGGGCAGCGACGGCGGAGCCACCGACCTCCAGAAGGCGGTCGATCCGAGTCAGCAGACGCTCGAGCATGGTCAGGGCCGGGAGGATGTCGGTGGGAGCGAGGAGTCGAGCCTGGGCCTCGGCGCGGGCGGCGTTGCCGTGGGTCAGGAACAGGAAAGGGGCGCCAGCCGCCCGCAGCGGCTCCAGCATCCGCCGCAGGCGCAGAATCGCCTCGGAGGTGAGTTGGGCGACGTCGCCGACGATCAGATCCGGCTGCACCGACGGCAGGCTGTCATCGTACAGGTCCTGGACGGTACAGCGCCGGGTTGGGCCGAGGGACCGCGCAAGGCGGCCGGTCCGGGCCAAGTCGTCAGAGATCAACAACAGCCTGCCCAAGCCGGCCTCCATCGGATGATTGCCCGGTCCTGTGCTCGGTCCCAAGTCGTGGGCGCAGTCAGAGCGCGGCCGGAAATCGATGGGCCGTGTTGGCGAGGCCCTGTGCGCTGCTCGCGAAGCTCTGTGCGGTGTTGGCGAGGCCCTCCGCCTTGACGACGAAGCCTCGCAGGGCTTCATGCATGTCCGGATCCTGGAGACCGGGCTCAATCAACGTGAGATCCAGGTCTCCGATCGCGCGTTGAAAGGCGCGGGTCAGTTCGAGCAGCGTGTCGCCACCAGCCTGGATGTGGGGGGCTCGGGGGCCGAGATCCGTGCCACGCGCGTACGCGGCAGCGAGTTCCGCGTGCAGTCGGTCGGACTGGTCCGGGCGGCGGGTTCGGACCGGGAGGACGCGGATCTCGGGCATGGTGACCTCAGGCGGCGCGGACGGTGGCGAGGAAGCGGCTGACTTCAGCGCCGAGATGCTCGAATTGCCGCGACAGCTCCGAGGCCGCCGACAGGACCTGGCCGGCGGCCGCCCCCGTCTCCTCCGAAGCCTGCGCTACGCCCGCGATGTTGCCCGTAACCTCGCTGGCGCCTGCCGCCGCCTGGCTGACGTTGCGCACGATCTCCTGGGTCGCCGCGCCCTGCTCCTCGACGGCGGCCGCGATCGAGGTCGCCACGCTGTCGATCTCCTGGATGCGGCCCGTGATCCCGCCGATCGCCGTCACCGCCCGCGCGGTCACACCCTGAACCTCGCCGATCTGGCGCGCGATCTCCTCGGTCGCCTTGGCGGTCTGCTCGGCCAGCGCCTTCACCTCGGTGGCCACCACCGCGAAGCCCCGCCCCGCCGCGCCCGCGCGCGCCGCCTCGATGGTGGCGTTGAGCGCCAGCAAGTTGGTCTGGCCGGCGATGCCGGAGATCATCCCGACCATGTCGCCGATCCGCGCGGCGGTCTGGCTGAGCGCCTGGACGAGGTGGGCGGTCTCATCGGCCGCGCCCACGGCGGCCTGGGCGAGATGGGCCGAGCCGGTCACCTGCCGGCCGATCTCCTGGACGGAGGAGCCGAGCTCTTCGGCCGCGGCCGCGACTGTGTTGACGTTGGTGGCGGCCTCCTCTGCGGCGGCCGCGACGGTGGTCGACTGGCTCGCCGTCTCCTGGGCGGTGGCGGTCATCTGCTGGGCGGTGGCCTGGAGCTCGGTGGCCGAGGACGAGACCATGCCGACGATCCCGCCGACGGCGCGCTCGAAGCCGTCGGCGAGCTCGACCATGGTGCGGCGGCGCTCGGCGGCGGCGGCCGCGTCGGCGCGGCGCTTGACCTCGGCCTCCTCGGCGGCCTTGCGGGCGACCATGGCCTTGATGCCCTCGACCGCCTTGCCGACGGCGCCGATCTCGTCGCCGCGGGCGGCCTCCCGGATCTCGGCGTCGACCTCGCCGCGGGCCATGCGCTGCAGAACACCGACGAGGCTGGCGAGCGGGCGCGTGATACCGAATACGACGATCAGGGCAGACAGGGCGACCGTACCGAGAAGACCAACCGCAGCAGCGGCAATCAGGACCACCATCGTCGTTGCCGCCGCCTGCTCGGCATTGTCGCGCGC
Source organism: Methylobacterium sp. 1030 (assembly GCF_040544715.1). Lineage (NCBI taxonomy): Bacteria > Pseudomonadati > Pseudomonadota > Alphaproteobacteria > Hyphomicrobiales > Methylobacteriaceae > Methylobacterium > Methylobacterium sp. 1030. The sequence continues at coordinate 17,904 of NZ_JBEPKM010000002.1, forward strand.
CTGCCGCAACTCGGCCGTCAAGCGATCGATGCGCCCTTGAACGAAGTCCCGGACCTTGCCGCGGGCCACGCCCCCATCGGTCAATAGGACGCGGATGGCAGCGTCGTTATCGTTGCTGAGACCGAGGGCATTCGACTTGTCCAACGCGGCGAAGAAGTTCTCGAGCAAGCCCTTGAGCGACTGGTTCGTTGCCTTGCGATCGGGGGACTCAGCCAGCGCGATCAGCGTGTTCACATCATCGAGGGTCGCCTTAACCGCATCGTTATAGCGTTCCCGGTATTTGGCCATTTCGTCCTGGCGTGTCTCTATGATGATATTTCGGGCCTGGACTGCGGCCTCGTTCACACTGACCCGGACGCCTAGGATCTTCTCGAGCCGAACTGCTTGAAGGTCGACAATCTCCCGCGTCTGTCTTGCGAGGGCGTCAAGATTGGCAGTGGCGTAGACAATCAGAGCGGCGGCCACTGCCGCCATCAATAGGATAGGAGCGATCGACTTAAAGAGAACCTTGGTGCTGCGAAGCATGATGTGACACAGGGCGACATAACGAAACCAGTGAACATCTACCGATGTAGGGACTAAGAGATAATTAAAATCAATATAGAACGGCTCCCGTTTATGACACGAAATCGGTCATTGAGGCCCGAAAAAACTTTGGTCTGGTGCGACAATATGTGCCGCGAGCGGGCTGCGAAGAATGGGTTTCATTCGGATTGGATGGCGATTCAACTCGATACCCCAGGGGCTATGCAGGCGGCTTCCTCCCTGGGCACCCCATTGTGCACCAAAGCAACTTCCTGAGACGCCGCGTGGAAGATCTGCAATTCAAGCATGTCGGCAAATCTGCCGAGATAACAGCCAGTGCGCCCGTGGGGCGCGCGACTCATGAGTTTGAGGCAGTTGGGGTGGTCCGCCGCGGCGACCGGCATGGCCGTGGACCGAGAGCTCCGGATCGGGAGCTGGTGAATAAAAAAGAAATCTGCAATCCTGCTGCCTAGGCGGCCCCGTTGAAAGCCTTCTTCCTGCGATCACGGTGTTCAATGCATTTGACGACCGGCGCCAAATATTGCTTGACGCGCTTGCCTGTAATGAGTCTTTCTCAAATCACCTGATTTGATGGCGCCGCCCCGGACAACCGAGATGCAGACCCTGTTTTCAACAGAAGGAATGCATAGACAAGACAGTTTTAAGATCTGGCGCGAAACGCTCTGCGATCGCAGTCTGCTAATCGAGCTGGAGCGGCTTGAAGATGCCCCGTTTCAGGCCAAAATCGGGGTCGCGACTGTAGGCTCGCTCAACTTAACGCGTCTCTCGCAAGGAGCTGTGCGAGCCAATACGTCTCAAGCCATGCTCCGGCGAAGTGATCGAGGGAGCCCCTTGATCGTCACTTTTCAGCTCGCGGGTGTCTTGAGGAGCCTTCAGGATGATCGGTCTTCGGAGCAGCGCGCCGGCGGTCGCCGTCTCAGACTTCAGCGCCGCCAGCACGCGCGGGCGGAGATCCTGGCGCGGCCGGCCGCCTCGAGGCGATGGGGCTTTCGGCATGGCACCGGGCTACCGCGAGTCGCCCTCCTCGGCCAGTCTTCGGCTCGCGATTACGCCGCCCTATCAAGGAGGCGCCGGAGTTCCGACATCAACTTCGGTCGCCCGAGCGGCTTCTGTAGCCAGCACGCCGTAGCGTATCGTTCGGGCATACCTCGTCGATCGTAGCCGCTCATGAAGCAGAACGGTACACCGTCCGATGTCAAAGCATCCGCCACCGGAAAGACCTTTTCATCGAGCAAGTTCACGTCAAGGATCGCAGCGTCGGGCCTGTCCTCTTCGAGAAGATCAAGCGCGGCCTCTACCGATGGAGCAGGTCCAATAACCGTCGCGCCAGCAGCAACCAGTTCTCCTTTTAGGTCGCTGGCGATAAAATAGTCATCCTCGACGACGAGAACGCGATGACCGGCGAGGAAATCTTTAGCCATTGGCTGCTTCTCACGCGATTGATCGGCGAGATTAAATTGCCGACACCGCTTGCATCGCCATCAAAAGATGTTTTGAGCCGCTCGCTCTGACGCCTGTTTCGGGGTAGCTCTGCCGCCGGCAGATCTCAAGGTCGCCCATCCTCGACGAGTCCGCGGCTGGCGGCGAGGCGCCACAGGTCCGCGTCCGAAAATAGGAAGTCGCCGATCTGCCAGCATTCAAGCTCGTCGCCGATCGGCGTCACCGCGACGCCGGCAGCCCGGCGATGGCTTCGAGAACCGGGTCAGTGTCGTCGGTCATGAACGCCGGGTAGCCCGAGCGGGAGGCCAGGCCATCATACATTTGATGGACTTGGGTCGGCCTCTTCGCTCATGCCGCTACCCCAGAGCGATCAGCATCCACGTGCGCGCCTTGGCCATCAGGTCGCCGTCGCCCGCTGACGGGTCGGACGCGATCACGCGCTTGATTATCTGGCGCGCCTCGATGCCGCTTATCCCGATTCCCTGCGCGAAGCCGCTCAGCCGCTCCATCAGACGATCGACGGTCGCCGTGCGGTCGGGATCGGTGTCGCCGCTCATCCCTTCACCGGGTGCGCCAGCAGGATCGCGGTCTGGACCATGTTGCGCTTCCAGGCGGCCTTGTCGGTGCTCAGCGCCTCGGCGGCGCGGGTATTCGTGCGGAGTGTCTCGACGAGGTCGAGGGTCCAGCCCTTCGCCAGCGGGTACGATTCGGTGGCGAGGTCGGCGAGCACCGCGTCGACCGCGGCGTCGATCTCCTGATCAGTGACCTCTGCGGCCTTGCACAGCTCGGAAACGGTCGGGGGTTCTCTCGCCATGGCGACGGCCTAGCGCGGGCGGCTACGTCCGTCTATGCGAGCCGATGTCCCTTACATCACTCCGAGCTGTGTCCACGGCCAGCGCCGTGCTGACACTCGCGATCTCGACCTTGCTCACCGCACCTGCTTGGGCTGAGCCCAGGAAGTTCCCGCCCGCCTGTTCCGAGCGGTTCGCCAAAGAGTGGACGAAGGACCGAGACGTTGCGCTCCGCGATCCGCTGAAAAAGCCTTGCACCCTACAGGCTGATACGGGGATCTACGTCTGCGATCAGAATGGATGCCAGCGGCCTTGGTAGGGCAGTACGTCGTGCTTTGGCGGCCGGACGGGCCTGCGCCCGTCAATGCAGCTTGGTCGATGTGGAGTCCATGAGGCTGACCCGCACAGCGAGGGCGAGGAGATCGCCGTCCGTCAGCGTCTCGCCGTCGACGAGCCAGAGCGGGTAGCGCCGGCTCCAGGGTTCGACGACGTGACCGCGCAGACGGAGCGCCGCAACGGCTTCGAGAATTGGATCGTGGCCCTCGCTCATAAGGCGAGGCTACCGCGGGCAGGGGAGGGCGCCAAACGGTGGGACCTCAGGGGCAAAAAGCCCAATGATCCCGTGGGCGGTTATCGGGTCCCACTTCGGCCTAAAGCATTGATGCATCAGCCTCGGCGCGGTCCCCTTGGGAGCGCCAGCACGCTGGCAGTCACCAGAATCTGCGAACTTTCTCCAAGAAACCTGATTGCGCGGAAAGCCCGGCTCGTTCCGTGGGCGCTCCGCGCCCTCGAGGCACGCGCGTCGTCCAGCCGCTGAGCTTCTTTACTGGCGATGGTTTGCGCCGGCCCAGTCGCGACCTCTTGAGGGCTAGGAAGCTCCGGCGGGACGGGGCCGGGTGTCCCGCCTCACCAGAACCAGATGGCGCGTCCGGCCACCGCGTAGATGACGAACCAGAGGCCGATGGCGAGGGCGACAGACGCCACGACAAGGGCCGGATGAGGCCTCCTGCGGGTGCGGCCGGTACGAGCGGGGGCGATCTGATCCATCAGCGAGGCGGAAGCATCTCCGGCCGAACGCATGCCCGAAGGCTGCTCGCCCGGGGCGCTCGGGGCCCCGTGGATGCGGTCGGCGACAACGGTGCCTTACGACCAACATCCGGCGTCGCTGTCCTCATCAAAAGATGCCTTCGCGCCGATCGGATTGCCGGCTCAGCGCGTCGTGCGAATCTCCGATCGATCGCTGCCGAGCGTCGCAGCCTGTGATCGGCGGGGATATCGGGGATGGAACGCGATCCCACCGACATAGGATGTTGCGCGGCGCAACCCATTAACACGGCGCGACTTTCCGCCGGGCATGATCGCACGATGCCTCAGCCTGCGAGTTCGCGATGCATTTCAGGATCCAAGCCACCGGACAGCATCTCTGGACCTGGGTGCTCCTCGACGAGACCGAGATGACGGTGGCCGAATCCGACCGGTCGTTTCCCTCCCGGACGCAGGCCTCGGCGGCGGCTCTGGCCTTCGCGAAGCTGGTCGCGCGCGCCAGCCGCTCGCTGAACGGGGGCGCGTCGAGCGGCCTGCTGTAGGTGATCGCGTCCGCTGCAACCCCGCTGCGGGTTCTCGCGCCGCGGCCGCGGTCGATCAGCGCCAGCGCTCCTTCATGCAAGCGAGCAGATGGACGGTCCGCATGCATCCCTCGCGATCCGACTGGGTGCGCGCGTTGCCCATGCAGGCATCCATTCCCAGGCGCAGCAATTGACGGTCCACGTCCGTCGTGCGGGCGCAGGAGAAGATCGGCTGAAAGCCCTCGAACCGGCTGACCTGCCAGAAGATCGCGACGAACGCCGTCAAGCAGAAGCCGAAGACCATTGGTCGGCTGTCGTAGAACCATTGCCTAAGCTCTCGGTTGTCGACGCCGCGCACGCGCATCCCTGTCCTCATCGCGCAGTCGTATGCCATCGTATCACGGACGGCTCCGCCCTGGCACAGGCGGGCCCCGCCACGCGGCGCGTGGCGTCGCGCGGGAAACACGCGGGAAACGGGATCTGGACTATGCGCCGCGGTCACCTCATCGCTCTGTGCCTCGCGCTGAATGCAGCTCACGCATGGGCCCTGGATGCGCGAACGGCTCCTCCCACGCACGAACCGGAGCGGCCTCGTCCTGCCGAGAATGGCAGACAGTGGCGCAATTCGAGCGACGCGCGATCCGAGGCGAATGCGGCGGCGACCCTTCCTAGCGGCAGCGTCGCGAGTCTCGGCCAGCTGGCGGACCCGGTCGACAGCCCGCTCGTCGCCAAGTTCAGGGCCGTCCTGGCGACATACGATGATTTTGCCGCCCACGGTGATGGCAAGGCGTGGACAGAGGCGCCGGTGAGTTCCGATAGGCTTTCGATCAGACTGCGCGGTGCGTGGCGCGCGAGGTCCCGTCAGTCGACACGTGCAGGCTCACGAGATTGTGCCTCTCCGCGTGCGCCAGATCTCGCGATCCGAGCGCTCGACCGCGTTCCGATCGCTGGATGAACCATCGACCAGCGACCGCGCGAGACGGATTTCGGCGCCCTGTGTTCGCTCTTCACGCGGGATACTCGATCCGTCGGTCGCGCGAGTAGCGTTAATTTCAGCCCGTCCCGTCGAACGCGCACCGATTGTCAGGACGTTCTTGCGGACCGGAGTTTTGCCGTATACCCCACATCGGAGAGCCAACGCGCGATCGAGGGCCGGGGGGATGCCGCTGGTTGTCATCTTAGCCGCCCTGTGCGGCGGATTGCCTGTGCTTGCCTTTGGCTGGCAAACGTTCGGCTTCTACACGATAATACTCGCGTCCTGTGTCGCCAGTGCAGCCGCCGTACTGGTGGGTGGCGGACTCGCGCTCCTGAAGGTCGCGAGGTCCCGGACTTCGCAGGATCCGGCGAAGATCTTCGACATCGACAGGCTCACGAGCGGCGACCGCAGCGACTTTCGGCTCGTTCCGCGCCGCCTCTACTTCGACATCGAGCACGGTCGCGAGATCATCAAGGACGAGATCGGCATCGAGGCCACGAGCATCGACCAGGCGCTCGACGACGCCCGGAGCGTGATCCGGGACATGGTCCAGGAGCTCGCCGACGAGGGCTACGCGGAGGACTGGGTGCTGGTGGTGCGCGATGCCAGAGGGGCTTCGGTCGCGCGCCTGCCCATCGAGCGGACGCCCGCGCAGACACGGCCCGACCGCCGCTCCGCCTGATCGATCGGGTGCGGCGTTCGCGTCCCCGCGATTGCTGGCTCGCGACGATGGCCCAGCATCCTGCGCCGGCCACCGGAGTCGCGCGTGTGTCAGCGCTCGCCCAGCTCGTGAAGCAGGCGGTCGCGGGCGCGGCTGACCCGGCTCTTCACCGTGCCCGGCGGGCACCCGATTACGGAGGCCGCGGCCTCGTAGGCAAGACCGTCGACGGCCACGAGGATCAGCGCCTCGCGATAGGCCGGGTCGAGCCGATCGATCGCGGCCCGGACCTCCTTCAGGCCCATGCTGTGCTCCTGGGCGGCCGGTTCGAAGAGGGTGACGGCGTGCGCGCCGTCGGGATCGGGGACCTCGAAGCGTCGCTTGCGTCGTCCGTTGATGAAGCCGTTGCGCAAGATCGTGAACAGCCAGGCCACCAGGCTCGTGCCGGGCTGGAAGCGCTGCCGGTGCTCCCACGCCTTGAGCAGCGTGAACTGCACGAGATCGTCGGCCTCGACACCGTCGAACGTCAGCGACAGGGCGTAGCGGCGCAGGCGCGGCACCAGGGCGATCAGATCGTCCTTGAACGCACCGGGAACCTGCCGTTCGGACTCGGCGGCATCCAGGGCCGCGGACAGGCGGCCCAGCACGCCGGCCAGCCGTGAGCTCATCTCGATCGGTGCAACTTCTGAATAGTACTGGCGCAGCCGATGACCGAGTTGCGCCTGGATATACGAGATGACGGGATCGGACGCGCCGGCCGGATCGCGCTCTTCGACAGCGGGCTTCACGGTGAAGCTCTGGGCTCGATGGGGTGGAGACAGCGTCGCGACGGGCACGACATCTCGCGGGAGGGCTGCGAACTTATCTCTGGTTGATCTCGACGACGTCAATGATGCAGGTATACCAGTGAAAATTGCGGATCGGGCGGAACCTGCTTGCGCGCAACCCGTTTGTGCCCCGCTGCGAGGGGCGCGGCGTCGAGGCGGCGGGGACCGGACGGATCGTGACGGCGGGTGTCGACAGGCATGAGCTCCGGCAGATCATCGCCGGCCTGAGCGAGGGCGTGATCCTGGTCGAGCCCGACCAGACCATCGCCTACGCCAACGCGGCCGCCCTGGCGATGCACGGTGCCGAGAGCCTCGACGAGCTCGGCCCAACCGTCGACGCCTATCGCGACCGCTTCTGCCTCCGCTACCGCAACAATCACGAGCCGGAGAACTACCCGATCGAGCGCGTGATCGCTGGCGAGACCTTCCACGACGTGGTGGTCGAGGTCACGCGGACAGACCGGCCCGGTGTCGAGTTCGTTCACTCCCTCAGAGGCTTGGTCGCCACCGACCGCGACGGCAACCCGAGCTGCCTCGCGCTGATCCTGAAGGACGTCTCCGACCAGTTCGAGGCCGAGGAGCGGTTCGAGCGCACCTTCAACGCCAACCCGGCCCCGGCGGTGATCACGCGGCTGTCCGACCTGCGCCACGTCAGGGTCAATCTCGGCTTCCTGGAGATGACCGGCCACACCCGCGACGCCGTCATCGGCCGCAGCGTCTACGAGGTCGACGTCCTGGCCGGCGCGCGCAACCGCGACCTCGCCGTCGCGCGGCTCAATGCGGGCGGCACGATCCCGCAGATGGAGGCCTGCCTCGACCTGCCCGACGGCGGGCGTCGCTTCGTGATCGTCGCCGGGCAGCCGATCGAGATGGGCGATGAGCCCTGCATGCTGTTCACCTTCGCGGACCTGGAGCTGCGCCGGAAGGCCGAGGCCGCCCTGCGCCAGAGCGAGGAGCGCTTCGCCAAGGCGTTCAGGCTGACGCCGATCCCGACCGTGCTGGTGCGGGCCGAGGACGGCCAGGTCACGGGCGTGAACGAGGCGTTCAGCCGGGCCTTCGGCCTGGGCGAGGACCGCGTCGTCGGCCGCTCGCTGGAGGAGGCCGGCCTGTGGGTGACGTCGTCTCAGCGGGAGGCCTTCGAGAAGAGGCTGGTGAGCGAGGGCTACGTACTGGGTACTGAGGTCTGCCTGCGCCACGAGAGCGGCGCGAACCTCGACTGCCTGGTCTCGGCCGAGCGGATCACGATCAACGACGCCGATTTCCTTCTGCTGGTGCTGCAGGACATCACCGAGCGCAAGCACTCCGAGCGGGAGCTGTTCGACGCGATCGAGACAGTGATGGCCGACACGTCGTGGTTCAGCCGCGGGCTGATCGAGAAGCTGGCGAACCTGCGCCGGCCTGGCCGGGAGGGCGGCGACGCGGCGGCGCCGAACCTGACCGTGCGCGAGCGCCAGATCCTCAACCTGATCTGCTCGGGGCTCAGCGACGACGCGATCGCGCGCAAGCTCGGGCTGTCGCGCAACACGGTGCGCAATCACGGCGCCGCACTGTACCGGAAGCTCGGAGTCCATCGCCGGACCGAAGCGGTTGTTTGGGGCCGGGAGAACGGATTTCCACTCCAGGGACCCGGTGGCTGAATTTCATTATACTGGTAATTTGGAACTATTGATCCACCAGACGTCGCCATCATCTGACCGCCATCTCACCGTCGGCGGACCGTTCTCCGGTCACCCGGTGATCCCCTCGGCCCCCGCGTGCATGCGGGGGCCGTCTATCCCGGTGGGCCGCGCGCCCGACCGGACCTCTCGACCGACGAGTACGACCGCCACCACGACCGTGAAGGAGCGCACGCGATGAGCAGCACGACCGACAAGATCGAGGGCCTGGCCAACGAGGCGGTGGGCAACGTCAAGCAGGCGGCCGGCAAGGCGACGGGCAACGACAAGCTGGTGGCCGAGGGCAAGGCGCAGGAGCTGAAGGGCGAGGCGCAGAAGACCGTCGGCGACGTCAAGGACGGCGCCAAGTCCGTCGCCGACAAGATCATCGGCAAGCACTGAGCCCGTCCCGCGGCGCCGTCCCCTCGGCGCCGCCCTCAGGCCCTCGCCCGGCACGGTGCCGGGCCTGGCCGCTCGATGCGCGAGAGCAGAGCCGATGCGGCGCTTCGCCAGCCTCTTCCTGCGTCAGGAATTCGTCTTCCTGATGCTGGCCATCCTGCTGAGTGTCGGCGCGGGCGTGGCCTACTGGGCGTCGCGGGCCACCGTCCTGACGATCGCTGTCGCCCCGAAGGACGGAACCGAGCCGGCCCTGATCCAGGCCTACGCGGACGCTCTGGCCAAGCGCCACAAGGAGATCCGCCTCAAGATCCTGCCCTTCGACGACGTGCGCGACAGCGCCGAGGCGCTGGGCGACGGCCGCGCCGATCTGGCGATCGTGCGGCCGGATGTGGAGCTTCCGGATAACGGCCTGACGCTGGCGATCCTGCGCGATCAGGCGATGATCATCGCGTCGCCGGAATCCGCCGGGATCGCCCGCTTCCCCGATCTCGACCGCAAGCGCCTGGCGATCCTGGCCCACAGGGACGCCGACGAGGCGCTCATCCGCGCCATGCTGGAGCATTACGGTCTGACGCTGGTGACCACCGAGCCGGCAGGCGCGCTGCCGCCGCGCCACGTCGCCCTGGTCGAGATGGCCGAGAGCGACCTGGGCGCGGCCTTCGCCCGGAAGCGGGTCGACGCGGTGATCTCGGTCATCGCGCCGACCGCGCCGACGGCGCAGCGGATCGTCGGCCTCGTCCAGGCGGCCAGCCGCGATCGCAAGATCTCCTTCGTGGATGTCGAGAACGCCGAGGCGATCGTTGCCCGTCTACCGCGGCTGCAGGTCGTCACCATGCCGGCCGAGACCTTCGGCGGCAGCCCCAAGGTGCCCGACGAGGAGGTTCACACGGTCGGCGCCTCGTACCGCCTGATGGCGCGCGCGAACCTCGCCCGGTCGGTGGCGGCCGACGTCACCCAGCACCTGTTCGAGCTGCGCAGCGCCATGGCCAACGTCACGCCCGCGGCCGACTATTTTCAGGCGCCCGCCTATGACGGGACCGTCGGCGCGACGAGCGCCCGGCTGCCGATCCATCCCGGCGCTGTCGACTATTACGAGCGCGAGCAGCAGAGCTTCATCGAGCGCTACGAGACCTGGATCTACCTGCTCGCCTTCCTCGGCGGCGGTATCGGCTCCGCGCTCGCCTGGATCGGCCAGCGCCTGTCGCGCCTGCGCCGGGAGCGCGTCGAGGAAGCGACGGACCGCCTGCTGAGGATCCGCCAGGAGGCGCAGGAGACGACCGACCCGGCGCGTCTCGAGAGCCTCGCCCGGGAGATCGACGATCTCGCGGGCGACATCGCCAAGCACGCCCTCGAGCGACCGACCGAGGCGCGGACCATGTCGGCCGCGGCCATCGCCATCGACGCCGCCCGCTCGACCGTCAAGCGCGCCATCACGACCGGCCGGAGCGCGGAGGACGGGTCCGCGTTGGCTGGCCGGACGGTCGCGAGCGACGCGGGCCCGAGCGGGGCCTGACCCATTGCGGCGGATGACCGCCGTACCACCCGGGCCGAGGGCCCGCCTCAAGAGGACGACGCGATGAGCAAGGGATACCCTTCGATGACCGCCCTGCTGGGCCTGCTGGCCGTGGCCGGTTACCAGAACCGCGACCGGATCGCCGAGTGGCTCGGCGGCCACGCCAAGGACGCGTCCCGGTCGCCGGCGCCGCAGGTCCCGCCCGCGACGGGTTCGACCATCCCGGCGAACCTGGATCGGCTCCTCGGCGGCGCCAGCGCGGGCGGCGTCGGCGGCCTCATCGCCGGGGGCCTGACCGAGCTGGTCGACCATTTCACCAAGGGCGGCCACGCCGAGACGGCCCAGTCCTGGATCAATCACGGGCCGAACCGCGACATCCCGACCGCGGATCTGGAGCGCGCCATCGGACCGGACACGCTGGCGGCCCTGGAGCAGCGCACCGGCCTGAGCAAGAGCGAGCTGCTGGCGCGCCTCTCGCGCGACCTGCCCTCGGCCATCGACCGCTACTCGCCCGACGGACGCCTGCCGGCTTTCAGCTGATCCGCTCCGTCGCGGTCGTCGCGGCGGTGCCGCCGCGACGACCGGCACCGGTTCCGGCGGCCGCTACTCGACCAGCTCGTCCACCTTCGCCATCAGCGAGGGCGAGATGGTCAATCCCAGGGAGGCGGCCGTCGTCAGGTTGAGCAGGGTGATGAAGCGCTCGCTCGCCTGCACCGGCAGGTCGCCGACCACTGCGCCGCGCAGGATCCGATCGATGTAGCCCGCCGCCCGCTGCACGTCCTGCTCGACGCTGGTCGTGTAGGCGGCGAGGCCGCCGAGGTGGACCGGCGCCGCGTAGGCGTACACGGCCGGCAGGCGGTGGGTCGCCGCCAGATCGACGATCAGCTGGCCGTACACCCCGGTCACCGCGTCCGGCAGCGCGATGAGGCCGCCCTCCGGTTGTCCGGCGAAGCCGGCGATCGCCGCCTCGATCTCGGCCGCGTCGTGCACGCCCGCGATCCGGGCGTCGATCCCGAGTGCTGGGCCGATGCGGGCCATCTCGGCCGTGTAGCCCGCCAAGCGCGCCCGGTAATCGGGGTTGATGAGGGCGAGCGCCCGCGTCACGCCGGGGCTGAGTTCCTTCAGGAGCTGCAGCCACTTGCCGACGAGGACGAAGTCGAAGTTGGTGAAGCCGGTGAGGTTCCCGCCGGGCCGCGACAGGTTCGTCACGAAGCCGCCGCCGACCGGGTCCTGAAGCATCATGAAGACGATCGGAACCGTCGTGGTCGCCCGCTGGAGCGCGGTCGCGCCGACGACGCCCTGCGCGAGCACCGCGTCGGGCGCGCGCGCGACGATCTCCTCCGCCTGGACGCGCATCCGCTCGGCGTCGCCGTTGCCGTACTGCAGGTCGACCGTCAGGTTCTCACCCCAGATCCAGCCGGCCCGCTTCAGGCTCTCCTTCAGCGTCTCGACGATGACGGGACTGTCGGGATGCGCCTCGCCGTAGACCAGCAGGATCCCCAGGCGACGCTGACCCTTCGCCGGCGCGGCGGCGAGGGCCGGCCACGCGGCCGCGCCGCCGAGGGCCGCGATGACGTCGCGCCGTCTCATCCGCCGGTCTCCCGTCCGAACCCGTTCCGAGCATCGCCGATCGGGAGGGATTCCGATCGCACGCCCTCGGACGGTAATAGGCGCTGCCTTAAGGCGGGGCTATCGGGGCGGGCGACGGGGAAGCCGCGCGCGACTCAGCGGACCTCGACCCGACTGCCGCTGCCGCCGTTCAGCAGCCGCTTCAGGTGGAAGGCCGCCACCCCGTCGTCGGGGCGCAGACCGACCAGGGCCGCGAAGGCGGCCAGCGCGCCGGCCTCCCCGGTATCGAGCTTGGCGTAGGCGTCCTGGTACTGGGCGAGCAGCGCGTCGCCGTAGGCCGCTTCCGTCAGGGGTTCGTAGGCGCGCAGGGCCGTCTGCTTGCCGCGCAGGAGGAGGTCGCCGAGGGGGCGGCCGCGGAACTGTCCGGCGCGGATCACGACGGCGTCGCTGACGCAGATCCGCGTGCCGAAGGCCTTGTTGGCGTTCTCCAGACGGGCGGCCGTGTTGATGGTGTCGCCGTAGGCCGTGTAGTCGAAGTAGCGGCCGCCGCCGAAATTGCCCACGATCGCCGGGCCGGCATGAACGCCGATCCGCGTCACGCCGATCTCGATTCCCCGCTCGCGCCAGCGATTGCGGAAGCCCTCGGCCGCCTCGTCCAGGGCGAGGGCGCAGGCCACCGCCCGCGCCGCGTGGTCCGGCTGGTCCCCCGGCGCGCCGAACAGGACGTGCAGGGCGTCGCCGACGATCTTGGCCACCGTCCCCTCGTGGGCGAAGACCACGTCGGTCATCTCGGCGAAATAGCCGTTGAGGATCTCGGCGAGCTGCGCCGGGTCGAGGCTCTCCACCAGGCTGGTGAAGCCCGCGATGTCGGTGAACAGGGAGGCCACGTCGCGGCGGTGGCCGCCGAGTTCGAGGCCCGACGCGTCCCCCGCGAGCCGCTCGGCGAGGTTCGGCGAGAAGTACCGGGCCAGGGAGGCGTGGGCCCGCTCGGCGAGCGATTGCCGCCGCCGCCCCTCGCGCAGGTCCTCGACGTGGCGCAGCGTCCGCTCGATCGTCGTCTCGAGGTCGGCGAAGTCGATCGGCTTCGTCAGGAAGTCGAAGGCGCCCCGGTTCATTGCCGTGCGGATGTTCGCCATGTCGCCGTAGGCCGAGACGATGATGATCGAGGGGCGCTCGGCCAGCTCCTGCAGCTTGGCGAGCAGGGTCAGCCCGTCCATCCGCGGCATGTTGATGTCGGAGACGACCAGATCGACGTCGCGGCTCTCGGCCAGGCGGTCCAGCGCCTCCTGCCCGTCGTGGGCGAACAGGAACGTGACGAGGCCCTGCCGGATCTGGCGGCGGAACTTCTGGGTGATCAGCGCCTCGAGATCCGGCTCGTCGTCGACGACGAGGATCTTGGCGCTCGGCGCACCGGGCGTCATTCGGTCCCCGCGAAGGCGGACAGACGGCGATCGATCTCGGCCTTCAGAACGGCGAAGTCGATCGGCTTGGTGATCAGGCCCACGGCGCCGGCGGCGCGGACCTTCTCGCGCGTCTCGGCGTCGCCGTAGGCCGTAATCATGATCACCGGCACGTCGGGGCGGGCCGCGCGCACCAGGGGCAGCAATTCGAGGCCGGTCATCCCGGGCATGTTGATGTCCGACAGCATCAGGATCAGGCTCGGCTCGTTCGAGCCGTTGATCCGCTCCAGGGCCTCCGCGGCCGAGTGCGCGAAGGCCATCGCGAAGCGTCCGGCGCGCAGCTCGCGGCGAAACTGCTGCCGGAACAGGTCTGTCACGTCGGGTTCGTCATCGACGACGAGGATCAGGACGTTCATGGCTGGCTCTCAGTCTCGGTCGCCGCCTCGGTCGCCGGCTCGGTCGCCGCCAAGGTCGGTGGCCGAGGCGGCGCGTCCGGCGTAACACTCTGCCGCGGCAGGGTGATGATGAATTCCGTGAAGGCACCCGGTTCCGTGGCGACGTCAACCGTTCCGCCGTGCTGCTTGACGAGGATGTCGTGGCTCAGCGACAGGCCGAGCCCCGTTCCCTCGCCGGCCGGCTTGGTGGTGAAGAACGGGTCGAACATCTTGGCCTTGACGCTGTCCGGGATGCCGGTGCCGTTGTCGCGCACGCGGATCTCGACGCCGTCGCCCCGGTCCCGGGTGGCGACCGAGAGCGTGGGCGCATAGCCGGGTTCGCCATCGGCGGCCCGCTTCTCGGTGGCGTAGAATCCGTTCGACATCAGGTTCAGCAGGACCCGCGTGATCTCCTGAGGGTACAGGTCGGCGAGGCCGGCCGCCGGATCGTAATCGCGCACGAGGGTCACGTTGAAGCCGGGTTTCGCCGCACGGGCCCCGTGATAGGCAAGATTCAGGCTCTCCTCGACCAGCGCGTTGACCTCGACCGGGCGATGCTCGCCGGACCCGGTGCGCGAGTGCAGCAGCATGTTCTTGACGATCGAGTCCGCGCGCTTGCCGTGCTGGACGACCTTCTCGAGATTGCTCTTGAGCAGGCCGGCGAGCTCCTCGACCTCCGCGCGCGTGTCCGGGTCGAGGGTCGTCGGTTCGAGCACCTCCCGCAGCTCGTCCACCAGCTCGTTCGAGAGCGACGCGAAGTTGTTGACGAAGTTCAGCGGGTTCTTGATCTCGTGGGCGATGCCGGCGGTGAGCTGACCCAGCGAGGCGAGCTTCTCGGACTGGACGAGCCGGCTCTGCGCCCGCTGGAGATCGTCGAGCGACCGGTTGAGGTCGCGGGTCCGCTCCTCGACCTTGGCCTCGAGCGTCTCGTAGGAATCCTGGACCCGGCTCGCCATCGTGTTGAACCGGTGCGCGAGGGTCTCGATCTCGTCGCCGGTGCGGATCACGATCCGCTCGGACAGGTCGCCCGCGCCGAACCGCTCCGCCCCGTCCTCGAGCTCGCGGATGGGCACGACCATGCGCCGCGCCAGGAAGGTGCCCGCCACCGCCGCCAGCAGGACGCCGAGACCCATCAGCGACGTGGTCTGGATCACGGATTCGAGCGCCGGCCCCATGGCGTCGCGCAGCGATTCCTGCACGAAGACGATCCAGTCGACCCGCGGGATGGTGGCGTGGGCCGCCAGCACCCAGCCGCCGTCGAGGCCGGTCGTGATCTCGTAGTCCTGACCCGCCATGCGGGAGCCGGGCAGGGCCGCCGCGACCTCGGGCAGGCCGGAGAGGTCGGTGTCGCGCAGGACGAGACTGAGGTCCGGGTGCGCGATCAGGCGACCGGTCGCCGTCGTCACGAAGGCGTAGCCGTGCTCGCCGACGTTGATCGCGCTGACGACGTCCCAGATCAGCTTGAGATTGACTTCCGCGACGGTCACGCCCGGGTCGCGGCCGGCATGGGCCACCGAGACGGTCATGTACGGCTCGGAGCCGCGCCGGAAATAGACCGGGCCGAACCACGTCTTCTGGGCGAGCGCCTGGGTGAAGCGCGGCGAGGTCGAGAAATCCTTGCCGCTGGCGACGGCGTCCGGCTCCAGCCGGGAGACGCGCAGTTGCTCCTTGCCGGCCGGATCGAGGTACGCCACCTCCGTGATGGCCGGCGCCTGGCGCAGCAGGCGGATGAAGTCGTAGCGCTGCTGCTCGGGGGAGACGCGCCGCCACTCGGCGCGCGTCGTCCAGCCGATCTGGCCCTCGATCGAGGACAGGAAGGCGTCGACGCGCTCGGCGGCCGCGCGCGCCTTGGTGCGCTGCGTCTCGATCGCGGTCCGCTTGGCGTCCTGGTAGTTTAGCGTCAGGTCGACGGCGCCGTTGATGAGCAGCACGAGGCTGACCAGGCCCACGAAGGCCACCGCGAACTTCCCCGCGAGCGGCAGGCGGAACCAGCGCGGCGGCGCTGTCGCGGCCGGCGGGGAGGCTGTCGGGCGCGGCGCCGTCATTCGACGATCTCGTCCGCCTGGGCGAGGAGCGCCGACGAGATCGTCACGCCCATGCTGCGGGCCGTCTTGAGATTCACGATGAAGTCGAACTTCGTCGGCGCCTGGACCGGCAGGGTCGCGGGGTTCTCGCCGCGCAGGATGCGGCCGACATAAGCGGCCGCCCGGCGGACCGTCTCCACCGGATCCGGTCCGTACGACATCAGGCCGCCCCGATAGGCGAAACGCCGGATCGCGAAGACCGCGGGGACCCGGAGACTCGTGGTGAGCGCGACGATGTGGTCGCCGTTGGCCTCGCTGAACGTGCCGGGGGCGACGATCAGGCCCCCGTCGCCCCGCCGCGCGAGCGCGGCGATCACCGGCTCGATCTCGGCCGCCTTGTCGATCTTCACCACCACCGGCTCGATCCTGAGCGCGGCCGCGGTGGCGCGGAACGGCTCGGCGTAGAGGTTCTCGCCGCGGATCTCGGTGCTCGGATTGGACAGGAGCGTGACGTGCCTGAGGCTCGGAACAGCCTCCTTGAGGGCCGCCACCCATTTCCCGCCCAGCGGCGCCTCGTAGAGCGTGAAGCCGGTGATGTTGCCGCCCGGGCGCTGGAGACTCTCCACGTACCCGAAGCGGACCGGGTTCGAGGCGCCGACGAACACGATCGGGATCTGCTTCGTCAGAGCCGCCACGGCCGTGAGCTGCGCGCTGAGGTAGGCGAAGATCACCTGCGGCTGTGCGGCCACGAGTTCGGTCGCGAGGAGACGCGTGCGCTCGCGGTCGGCCCCGGTCCAGCGATCGTCGACCCGCTGATCGGGATGACCGTGGTCGCGCAGGCCGGCATGAAACGATTCCGCCAGCACCCGGCCCTCGGGATCGCCCTCCGCGAACGGCCAGAGGGCCGCGACATGGGCCTGACCCTGCGCCAGCACGGTGCGCGGCCACCCGGCGAGCGCCAGGGGCAACCCAGCGAGTACGGTTCGCCGCCTCATCGGACCATCGCGCCACATCCCCGCCCACGGCCCCGCCGCGCGCTCAGGCCCCGCCCTGCGATCGACTGCCGAAGCATAGTGTACGCTCGACTGCGACACCACGCGCGAGCCGCCGCGCAGTTATCAAAATGCCAGCCGCATGCCGCCGACGATGTTTCGCGGAGCACCCGCGAAGACCGATCCCGTGGTGGTCGCCAGCACGGCGGCGCCGTTCTGGAGTCCGGTCGTGCCGCTGATGCTGTTGGCGAGGTTCTGCGCGGAGGCGACGTAGGTCGTGTCGAACAGGTTGCGCACCTCGACGTACAGGCTCAGCCGCTTCGCGTAGCCGCCCGTCAGCTCCGTGGCGTAGTGCAGGTTGGCGTTGACCACCGCGTAGCCCGGCGCCTTCAGCAGGTTGGCGTTGTCGAGGTAGAAATCGCCCTGGACGACCGTCTCCACGAAGGCGCCGAGACCCGCGAGCGGGCCGCTCGGCACGTCGTAGCCGAGGCGGGCGAGGATCTGGTGGGCCGGAACCCCGGGGATCCGGTTCCCGGCCCGGTCGAAGGACCGGCTCAGGCTGCCGGCGCTGAGCTGCTCGGCGTAGCGGGTGTAGATCTGGTCGTCGAACGTGTAGGCCAGCGTTCCGCGCCAGCCGGGCGCGAAGGCCCAGTCGGCGCCGACCTCGATGCCGCGATGCTCCGAGGCCGGCGCGTTGAACGTGTAGGCGAGGAGGCCGGCCCCCGGCGATTGCGAGACCAGCTCGTTGCGGAAGAACTCGTAGAACCCGGTCACGCTCAGGCGGAGATCGGTCACCGGGCTCCACTCGGCGCCGAGATCGAAGCCGAGGTTCTCCTGCGTCCGGAGCTGCGTGTTGTTGCCGGGCAGCCCGGCCGGGGTGATGAACAGGTTGCTGGCGGCCGGCGTGGTGTAGCCGGTGGCGACCCGGCCGCGCAGCGCCCAGGCCGCGTCCGGCCGGTAGACCAGGGCCAGTTCGGGGGCGACGTTGAGGAAGGACCGGTTCGCGTCCGCCACCGTCCGCGTCGTGCCGCTCGCCGCGTACGCGTAGGCGACGTTGCGCCCGGTGATCGCCGTGGTCTCGGCGCTCAGGCCGAGGATGCCGGTCCACTGGTCCAACAGCCCCAGCTCCAGCCGCGCCCGGCCGCCGAGATTGGACTGCACCGCCGTCTGATCGCCGATCAGCGCCCCCAGGCGCGGGCCGACGTAGGGGGCCCGGTTGAAGGTGGTGATGTGGTTGTCGATCGTGTTGTAGGCGAGCGCGACGTAGCCCGTCGCCGGCAGGCCGAACACGTCGCCCTGCCGGGTCAGGTCGGTCAGGAAGTTCCAGGACGGGTAGGAGCCCCGCGACGCGGTCGTGTAGAACGGCTGGTCGAAGTTGCGCTCGTCGAAGCCGAGCTGCGTGCGCCACGTGGTGAACGCGTCGAGGTCGTGCTCCCAGCGGACGGCCACGATGGTCCGGCGGTCGTTGCGCCCGAAGCTGCCCTCGTCGGCCGTCACCGGCACGGTCGCGCCGAACGCCCCGTTCCGGAACAGGTTGAAGGTGGTGCAGCCCGGAGCCGCGTTCGCGGCCGCGGCGCAGCCGCGCTGGTACGGGTTGATCCGGTACTGGGCCAGGGACGCACGGGCGGGCAGGTTGGCGTCGAGGGTGTTGTTGATCACCTTCAGGGTGAAGCGATTGTCCGGCGTCGGGGTGTAGCTCGCGAGCAGGTTGATGGTCTGCGTGTCGTAGCTCGCGTGGTCTTGGTAGCCGTTCGCGCGGACATCGCTGGCGAACAGACTGATCTCGAACGGGCCGCTGACGCCGCCGACGGTGAAATAGTTGCTGAGGTAGCCGAAGCTGCCGGCATCCACCCCGATCTCGTAGCCGTCGATCTCCCGCCCGGTGCGTGTCCGGAACGCGATGGTGCCCCCGGTGGCGTAGTTGCCGAAGAGCGGCGATTGCGGCCCGCGGAACACGTCGATCCGGCCGTAGGCGCGGGGGTCCGTGAGGTCGAAGCGCGCCGCCCCGTCCGGCTGGGTGAGGATGAAGCCGTCCTCCAGGACGACGGTGTTCTTGATCACGCCGGTGGAGCGGGCGTTGTTGCCGCGGATCGAGATGACCACGTCGCGGCCGCCGTTCCCCTGCCGCACGGTCACGCCGGGGCTGTTCACCAGGACCGAGCCGATGCTGGTCGCCGGCCGGTTCGCGATCGTGTCATCGCGGCCGATGCCGGTGACGATCTCGCCGACCGGGTGCTCGATCACCGCGGGCGCCGAGCCCGGCGGCGCCGCCACGCCGAAGGCCGGCGCGGCGGGCCGGCCCGCAACGGGCGCGGCCTCGCCCTCCACTGAGAGTTCCTCGAGGGTGACGGCGGTCTGGCCGAGGGCGGGGAGGGGGCTTCCGGCGAGCAGGAGCGCGAGGGCGCCGCCGTGCAGGACGGGGGAGTCGGAGGTCATCGGAGGTCTCGTCTGATCGATGGGGCGAGCGGCGGCGCCGCCCGGAGGACGGGCGATCAGGCACAGCGGGGCGGCCCGCGGGGCTGGCCGATGAAGGCGGGGACCGACGCGGTCCGGACGGGGGGCGGGATCGGCCACGCCACCGCCGTCCAGCGCAGGCGGCGCGCGAGGCCGGGCGCGTGCGGGAGCAGCGGCGGGACGGCACCGGCCCGACACAGCCCGCAGAGGGCGCAGGACCCCGGTGCCGGCGCGCCCGGGCCGACCGCCGTGTCACCGGCCTGATCCGGCGCGTGCCCGCACAGGATCTGGCCGGGCAGCGCGCCCCGATCCGCCTGCGCCATCCGGAGCGCGACGGCCGGCGCGAGCGCCTGGATCCAGAGCGCGAGCGCGATCAGCACCGCGCCCGGGAGGCCCGGGCGCCCGCGTCTCAGGCGCGGAGACGTGTGCACGGGCACGGCGCCCGCCCGCACCGGCTCAGCGCGCCCACCGTCTTCGCAGTCGGCCCGCGGCGAGGTCGAGACCGACCATGGCGGCGATGGCGAGCCCGGTCAGCGGGAAGAGCGCCCCGAGCCCGAGGATGATCGCGGTCACGGTCGCAGCCACCCGCCGATCCGCCGGCCAGGGCGGCACGCCGAGGCCGCCGGCCGGGCGCCGCTTCCACCACATCGTCCCGGCGGTGACGGCGAGCAGGAATGTGGCGAGGCAGAAGCCCAGCATCGCCATCTGGTTCGCGCGGCCCCAGTGCTCGCCCTTGTGGATGCCGATCCCGTACTGGATCGCCCGGCCGACCGGTCCGAGATCGGTGAAACGGACGTCCACCAGCGGCCGGCCGGAATACTGGTCGAGGGTGATGACCCGCTGCCGCGTGACGTCGCGCGGGTAGATCGCGGCGGCGTAGACGCCGTCCGCGCCGACGGGCAGCGCCAGCTCGAAGCCGGGGGGCATCCCCAGATGTCGAAGGATCGCCACGGCGTCGTCGATCCCGACGCTCGCGGCCGCGGCCGGCACGGAGCGCGGCACCGGCGCGTCCTGCAGGGTCCACCCGGCATCCTCCAGCCGGTCGCGCAGCGGCACCGTCGAGACCGGCCGATTCGCCCAGAGCGCGGCCGGTTGCCCGAGGCCGGCGGCGTTCGACCACGCGCGCAGTTCCTGCCCCCACCAGATCGACCAGGGCAGGCCCGTGAGTGCCAGGAAGAGCAGCCCGCCGCCGGCCACGAACCCGGTGACGGCGTGAAGGTCGCGCCACCACACGCGCCGGCGCGGGCCGCCGCGCACCGTGACGACGCCGCCCGCGCGGCCGCGGGGCCACCAGAGATACGCGCCGGTCAACACTAGGACGATCGCGAAACCGGCGACGATCTCGATGACGGCGTTCGCGAGGGGCCCGACCAGGGCGAGGCTGTGCAGTCCGCGGATCACCGCCATGAGCTCGCGGTCACGGTCGACGCGGTCGAGCACGTCGCCGGTATAGGGGTTTAGGTAGACGTGGATCCGGCGGTCGCCGGAAGCGAGCGTCACTCGCGCCGCGGCGTCCGGCGCGGCCGGGTCGATGTAGGTGACGGGCGCGCCGTCGGGCACGGCCTGCAGCGCGTTGAAGATCAGCCGGTCCGGGCCGATCGGCGCCGTCGCCTGCGGCGCGACCCGGGTCCGGTACGCGAACAGGCTGCCATTGATCTCGTCCTTGAACAGGTAGAGCGCGCCGGTGGCCGAGAGGCCGATCAGGAAGGGCAGGCAGAGCAGGCCGGCGTAGAAGTGCCACCGCCAGACGGCCCGATAGACGGCGTCGCGGGACAGTCGCCGCGTTGCCGCCGCCCCGTACGCGGGGGCGTCGCCGTGGAGAACAATCGACATGATGGGAGGTCCGGGCCTGAACGATCGGGAGCGGGATCGTCAGGCCTTGGGTGGACCTCGCGCGGTGCCCGTCGAGGCCGGCGGGCCGGTCGTCGGGATCTCGGATTCGGGGCGCCACGCGCGGCGCGTCTCGGCGGCGACGGGCCAGCCGGTCGCGGTCGGGTCGACGGTCGGCAGGACCAGCGCGCCGGCCTGCACGAGCGTGCAGCACGGATGAGCGTGCGCCACCGGGCCGGCGGGGTCGCCCGAGGCGTGACCGGCGCAGATCGCCGCGTCCGAATCGACCCAGGCCTGTGCCGGGGTGGCGAAGCCGAGGAAGGCTTGGAGCAGCAGCGCGTAGAGCGCGACCAAGCCGATGATCGCGCGCCCTCGAACCGTGAGAGGCTGGCACCGGCGCATGGACCGATCTAGGCGGCCGCGCCGCGGCGCGTCAACGGCCGACCGCTGTTCGGTCCGTGCCAGACCCACACCTCGCTGAGGATCAGAGGAGGATGCGCCGGGCTCCGGGCAAGAAAAAACCCGCCGGATCGGAGATCGGGCGGGCCGGCGCGGTGGCTGGGGGACCTGGATTCGAACCAGGACTAGAGGAGTCAGAGTCCACCGTTCTACCGTTAAACTATCCCCCAATCAGCCGTGAGCCCTGCGCATCCGGTTTCGAAGATGGCGGGGCAGAGCCCGCAGCGCATCGAGCGGCTCCGGGCGTGGGCGGTGAGATAGGCGGAATGGTTCGGGAGGTCAACCGGTTGTTCTGCTGTTGACGCCACCTCGGCCGCGGCCGTAACCGTGAGGTCGCGGATGCTGCCAGGAAGGGTGGCCGAGTGGTTTAAGGCAGCGGTCTTGAAAACCGCCGTGGGGGCAACTCCACCGTGGGTTCGAATCCCACCCCTTCCGCCAGCAGGCCTGGATCGTGGACAAGCTTCCCGCCGTTTGGCGGTCCACCCCACCGTCTGCCCCACCAGCTGACGGGACTCGTTGGCTCAGGGACCCGCGACCGTCTCCGGACTGCGCGAGGCCGCCGAGATCACGGATCAGGCGATCACGGCATCGTCCGGGCGGGCAGCCTCGTCACGAAGAACATACCGCCGAATATCGTCGCCGCAGGCGTGCCCTGCCGGGTTATTCGCCCGATCACGGAAGGGGATCGCACCGGCTTCAGATCGGTTAAGGATCGGCAGCGGGCCGAATGGCGATGTCCGCTCCGATGCCTCTGCCCCCTGAAAGCGGACCGGGGCAGAACCACTCTGGCCAGCCATCACCTTTCGAATATCTTGCGAACTTCATGACTGGGCACGAAGCTTCGGAATGCGCCAGCTATCCGGCTGCAGTTTCCGGACCGGGATCGCGCTGGGACCGACCCTGCGCCAAGCTCCTGGCGATCCTGGATCGCTTCGCCGCGTAGGCAGGAGCGACCATCGGGTAGTCGTTCGGCAGGCCCCACTTCGCCCGGTACGTCTCCGGCGTCAAACCACAGGCGGTCAGATGCCGCTTGATCGTCTTGTACCGCTTACCATCCTCGAAGCTGATCAGTGCCTCGCGTGTGATCGACGCCCGGACCATCTTCGGTGTCGCTTTCCTGTCTCCATCCGCGGTCGACGGATCGGTGGGCTGAAGGCCGGTCAGGGCAGCGGCCGCCGTCGCGATCAGCGCCGGCATCTCCGAGGCTGCGACGCGATTGTGAGACACGTAGGCCGCCACGAGGTTCGCCGTCATTGCGCTGTAATCGAGGGAGACGTTGCATGCGTTGGCCGCATCATTATTCATTTCTCTGTCTACTCCCGCACATTTCGGTCGAAAATTGTCTATACGTCTTAGAAAGACGCGGCGCATATGAAATCTAATCCACATTAATGTAATGTATTCATAATGACTACTTTAGGTAAAGGCACTCGCGTTGATCTGGCTATCGGTGGTTGATATCCGGGCGATACAGCGCTTCGAGGCACTCGGAATCGCGTGCTTAGGACAATGCGCTTATCGTGATTCAACGCAGGGTGGCGTCGAGCGCATGACGCGCCTCACAGCAGGCCGCGTCTTGCAGGCGGCTCGACTCGTCACGAGGCCATCAGAATCGCTCACCGCGTTTCCGCCCTGACGAGTCTGGATCCCTTCCCGACGCCCGCGGCCGGTCGCATAACAGCGCTCCAGCGCCGGATTTTGTCTGCTCGGAACAGGGCCCTGTCAGCGTGACTATGCTCACGGCCAATCGCGACCCAACCCAGACGGCCGGAACGGAGCTGACGGTTCCTGAAAGCGGCCTTCCACGGATCGTCGGACTCCATCGATTGAGTGCGGTCTCACATCCCGGAACGCGATTGCCGTGGGGCAAGTCTTCTGGATCTCTATAGAGACCGTCGGACCCTCGGGTGCGGGCTTCTTCCAGAGGATATCCCGGTAGCCGGGATGAAGCTGCAAGTTTTCGGCAATCGCCGATCGCCTGGCCGCGATCGCGTCACGCCTCGGACCGTTGACGGGTCAGATACGTCAACTGCCATGAGGCTTAAGAGGGCGTCGGCTGTCTTGGAGCTTACCCCGACGCTGAATGTTAAGGATCAGGCATGCGGTGCGCCATAAGGCGGCGGTGACCGCGATCAAATCTGCTACACCGATGATGATGCCGAGGCAGCCAGCCATCGAGCGTGACCTGTCTCGCGAATGCATCCTGGATACCGATATTCGCCATTAATCATCGATTGATTGCGTTGTCGTATCTCCAGATAACGATATTCAGGTGCACACTCGTAATCTGCTCCATCATTCTATTATCGAATATTATATTGAAATCTCTGTTGCATGATCTGCATAATCAATGTATTTTAATATTATTTTAAGTAAT
This sequence comes from Methylobacterium sp. 1030, assembly GCF_040544715.1. NCBI lineage: Bacteria > Pseudomonadati > Pseudomonadota > Alphaproteobacteria > Hyphomicrobiales > Methylobacteriaceae > Methylobacterium > Methylobacterium sp. 1030. The sequence goes on from NZ_JBEPKM010000002.1 coordinate 41,813, forward strand.
GCAGATTACTTTGTGTCACTTAAAGAAGTATAAAGTGGTGCCTCTATGCTGCGAAACTCCAGTATCCTGATCAAGGCGTCTGTTCCGCTGCTGATCATGGCCGCAGTCGCCGCCGGCCTGGTTCATTACGCCATCGGAGAGCTCAATCTACTCGCAGGGCAAATGCGCGAGATCGTCGACACGCAGGCAGTCCGCCTCGAACGGATCTTGGCTGTTCAGGTCAACACCAACGATGCAGCGATCCAGGCGCGCAACCTCATTCTCGAAACCCGCGAGCAGGAGATGGCCGGCTATAAAGTGCGGTACGATGCGGCTGTAAAGACGTCACTCGATGCTGCGAACACCTTGATCGCGATGGCGGACACGCCCGATCGGAAGGTCACCAACGAAACTCTCCAGAGTATTCTCAAGGAGTTCTACTCTGCTCTGGATAAATCCAACGCGCTCGGCCTCAAGAATGACAATGAAGCTGCTGCTAAGGTCCTTCTGACTGACGCTTCTGCCGCGCGCACCAAGATGCGGGATTTTGTTCAAGGTCGCGTCACGCGGCTGAACGCCGAGCTGCGCCAAGCCCGCGATGACTCCGAGCAGGCCGTCACCACGGCTAAAACCGTGCTGATCGGCGCCTCCGTGGCTGGCCTCGTCAGCGCCGTCGCGCTCTCCGCCCTGATCGTGATCTTCGGCATCACCCGCCCGCTGGGCAGCCTCGTGGGCGTCCTGCAGCGGATGGCCAAGGGCGCGGTCGACGCCGAGATCCGCGAGGCCGCCCGCGGCGACGAGATCGGGGCCGTCGGCCAGGCCGTCGAGGGCATCAAGACCATGGTCGCCCGCAAGGCCGCCGAGGAGGCCGAGGTGAAACGCCGCGCCGATGAGGCCGCGGCTGCCGAGCGCAAGCGTACCATGATCGAGCTCGCCGACGGCTTCGAGCGCGCCGTCGGCGGGATCGTCGGCCTGGTCTCGTCCTCGGCCACCGAACTCCAGGCCACCGCCCAGCAGATGACCGCCACCGCCCAGGAGACCGCATCCCAGTCGACCACCGTGGCCGCCGCCGCCGAGGAGGCGTCGACCAACGTCAACACGGTCGCTGCCGCCGCCGAGGAGCTCGGCTCCTCCGTGCAGGAGATCGGCCGGCAGGTGACCGGCTCGGCCCACCTCGCCCAGGCCGCGGTCGGCGAGGCCGACCAGACCGCCCACCTCGTCCAGGCGCTCAGCCAGAACGCCGCGCGGATCGGCGACATGGTCGGGATGATCTCCGGCATCGCCGGCCAGACCAACCTGCTGGCGCTCAACGCCACCATCGAGGCGGCCCGCGCCGGCGCGGCCGGGCGGGGCTTCGCGGTCGTGGCCTCCGAGGTGAAGGCGCTGGCCGAGCAGACCGCCAAGGCGACCGAGGAGATCGCGCGCCAGATCGGCGAGGTCCAGGGGGTGACCGCGCAGGCGGTGACGGCGATCGGCGGGATCACGGGCCGCATCCAGGAGATCGACAGCGTGGCGACCTCGATCGCGGCCGCCGTCGAGGAGCAGGGCGCGGCGACCCAGGAGATCGTGCGCAACGTCAGCCAGGCGGCGGCAGGCGCCAGCGAGGTTACGGGCAACATCGCGGGCGTAGCGCAGGCTTCGGAGGAGACGGGGGCGGCCGCCGGCCAGGTCCTGTCGGCGGCCTCGGAGCTGTCGCGGCAATCCGAGCATCTCGGCGCCGAGGTCGCCCGCTTCCTCGCAACCGTGCGCGCCGCCTGAGGGTGGCCACGGCCGAGATCCGCGTCGTCCCGGCCCGGCCGAACGGCTCAGACCAGTCCGACCGGCTGCACGCAAATCTCGCTGCCGCGTACGCGCGGGGCGAGGATCTCGGCGCGCGCGCCGCACATCTAGGCCGGCGGCGAAAGGCTGCTCCAACTGAGCCGCGCGTTGGAGCACCCGATCAAGGATATGGATCTCTCGCTCCATGAGCTTGGGCTGCAGGATGCTGCCACGATCGAAGCCTTGCGAAGCTTCGTGAGCGCGGCAGAGGAGCTCGCCAACTCGACGCAGCGGTTTCCGCCCACTCTGTGACTGTGGCCGCCAATCGAAGCTGGACGCTGCACCGCCCCGTCGTCGCACGGAGGCCGCCTTGGGCGGGCTGTTGCTGATCTCTGATGATCCGGACCGGGCGCCTCGCACGTTCCCTCGGCCCCGCGCGGCGTTGCACCGTCCACGACCTGTATGACGACATCGCGCCGGCGGAGCTGCCGGACCTCATCGTCGGCGACGTCGCCGGGCTGACTTCGGAGCCGCTGCGCGCGACCGGCGCCCTGTTTCTGTTTCTCACCTGAGGCAACGCTGCCCGCGCCGAGGCCCAGGCCCGGCTCCTCGCTCCGACCGACATCCTCCCGGCCCTGTCCGTGCTCGAGCGGCTGCTGGATCGGATCGACCGGCTCCAGGACCGAACGGACTGGTGCCGACCCATACCGCTTTGTGGACAGCTGTCTGGCTGATCCCGAAAGCAGCCATCCGCCAGTCAGTCATCGACATCGGCTCAGAATGAATTGAGGTTCCTCAACATAGGGCACTGGAGCATCTCTGGCCCTGCACTGGGCAGGCTGCTTCCAGATCTACGATTCCCCTACGTTCCGGGCAGTAGCGCTGTAATCGTCTCGCTTCTGCGAGCTTTCGGCGCCCGGCAATCGATCGCCGGTAGCCGGGAGCCACCATCCATACCTTGGAATGCGTTCGCCCGGAGCCGAGCTCCGGGCGTGGTGTAGACGCTCAGGGTGAGGTTTACCGCAGGAGCTGGAGGACGCCCTGCTGGGCTGAGTTGGCCAGCGACAGGGCCGAGATGCCCATCGACTGGCGGGTCGACAGCGCCTGCGAGTTCGCCGCCTCCTGGTTCAGGTCGGCGTTGGTCAGGTTGGCCGAGCCCGTCTGCAGCACGTTGATCAGCTGCTTGGAGAAGTCCTGGCGGTTCTGAACCACCGACAGGTTCGAGCCCAGCGCGCTCGCCGCGGAATTCAAGGTCGCGTCGGCTTTGGTCAGGGTCGACAAGGTCTTGTTGACGTCCGCGTTCAGCAGGAAGTTGCCGAGGCCGTTCTGGCTCGACGAACTGTTCGAGCTGGTGATCGACGACAGGCCCAGGCCGCTGGAGGTCGCGTCGACCGAGGCGACGTTCAGGTTCGAGCTGCCGGTGTCGTTGAACTTGATGTTCATGTCATTGCCCTTGCCGGCAATGAGGTTGACGCCGTTGTAGCTGGCGTCGCTGGCGAGCTGCGTGATCTGGTTGAGCAGGTTGTTGTACTGGTTGGCCAGCGAGGCGCGCTGCGTCACGCCCGAGATCGACAGGTCGCTGGACATCACGGTGCTGGCGGCGGTGCCGTAGGTCGAGGCGGTGGTGGCCGAGGCGGTGAAGCCGAGCGCCGTCTGGCTGCCGGAGTTCTGGAATTCCACGTCCGCCTGGGCGTTCAGGACGATCTTGGTGCCGGTGCTGTCGGCCGAGAAGATCGCGCCGGCGCCGAAGGCACCGCTCGACGCGGTCGAGGCCGAGCTGACCGCGGCGTTGAGCGCCGCGACGGTGGCGCTGATGCTCGAGGAGGCGGCGACCGTGGCCGAGACCGAGCTGCCGTTGATGGTCAGGAGCACGGTCGAGGAGGCGGTGCTGGCGCTGTAGGCGTTGGCGGCGGTGCCGGTGGTGGAGAGCTGGGTCGAGAGCGCCTGGCTGGCGATCGACTTGGCCTGGCTGACCAGCTTCTGGATCGAGGTGATGCCCTGGTTGGCGGCCTGGATCGACTGGATGCCGTTGGAGATGCCGTCGAGGAGGGAGTTCAGGCTCGAGGAGCGTCCGTCGAGGGCCTGGGAGGTGAAGAAGTTGGTCGGGTTGTCGAGGGCGGAGTTGACGGTCTTGCCGGTCGCGAGCCGGTTCTGGGTGGTCGACATCAGCTGGGCGGTGTCCTGCAGCGAGAGCAGGTTCTGACGCGTCGCGGCCGACAGGGTGATCGAAGACATGGATCGCTATCTTTCTGACTCAACGCGCCGCTTTTTCGGCGGGCTCATGGACAACGGCGCTCGAAATTGATCAAGCTCGACTCGGAAACAATGCAGAAATTAAATTACCGAAGTGAACAGAAATATAACGACGCGCGTTGCCGGCGACTATACTTTTCATGGAACTGAGACACGTCGAGTCGCCCAAGGGTTGATTCTGAAGTGACGTGCCGCGTCAGGAGAGGGCCGAGGGTTTCCACCGCCATGCGCAGCATCGAGCCCTTCTCGCGCTTGGCCCCATTGTAGCCCGCTCGTTCGCCGCTCTCGGGCGAGGAGCGCGAGGTCCGGCCGTCGAGCATGGTTGCGGTCGGCTCCGGCGCCCGACCCGCGGCGAGGTGCAGCACCGCGCGCGGATCCTCGGCCCGTTGCTCGAAGCAGCCACCTGATAGTCCGCGCTGCGCCTGCCGATACACGGCAAACCAGGGCGGCAGGTCGTGCGGCCTCAGCCGCCACAGGCAGCCGGTCCTGACGATGTGGCGCAGCGCGCTGAACACCTCCCGCAACGCATGCTCGCGCTGACCGGCATCCTCGCGCAGCAGCGTCAGTTCGTGCGCGACCGGCGCCCGTTCCTCATCGGAAACGTCGGGCAGATACGGCTCGCGGGCAGGGCTCATCCCCACCCACCCGAGCATCAGCCCCAATCAGGACCCTAACAGCCTGAGAGCGCGTCTGAAGAGCAGAATGCACAATAGCCCCGCGCGGCGGTGTCGGCGGGGCCGGAGATAATGGTCTGGAAGAACCAGACGGGTGTCGCATACCGCGGACCATATTGCTAAGGCTGATGTCTTGGGTCCAGCAGTTGCCGGCGCCGGCGGCTGAGCTATTCTCATTCTTATGCACACAGTCTTCGCTGTACTCAGTCTCGTCGCTGTCGGACCGGCCGCTGCTGCGGATGTCTACCTGTTCGATCTGCTGCGCCGACCCGACTACGAGCGCGCCTACAACGCGATGCTGAGAAGTGGTCCTTCAGTGCCGAAGTGGGTGACGGCCTATAGCCGCACGTCGAACGGACCGTCCCAACCTTCCAGAGAAGTAAAAGCGGATGGCGAAACCTACCTGCTCGCTGACGTGTGCAAAGTCCACGACTGCCTCGACCATAAACTTCAGGTGATATTCGCGCCGGGCGGGCGGCGCGCGTGGGGCCGGCTGTATGAGAACGGCCGCACCAGCTGGATAGGCAGCCCATCGCCGGCGCTCAGGAAGGCGGCCGATCGGATCGGATTCTGAGGCGGTCGCATATTCCACGTCGCGACGTCCCGATCGGCTCACCGGGCGGAGGGCCGGCTGTTCAGCCTCAGGCGCGCTCGGCCGTCTTCTGCATCAGCTCCAGGAGCCTGCGTCGATCCTCAGGATCACGGACTAAATTGAAAGCGGCCAGCAACTCCGCGCACTCAGCGTCGCTGGCGACCGGGGCCACCGGAATTGCCGCGGCGGACGCTTTCGCATCGACGGCGTTCGGTGGCCTGTAGAACGCAGAGGGCGGCACCTGCACCGCTTCCGCGATACGACTCAGGAGCCGTTCCGTTCTCTGTTGCCGAAGCGTCGAGACCCAGCATTCCTCCTCATGATGAAGGGCGCTGGGGGGCGGCGTCTTGCTGCTCATAGGCCTCCGTCTCGGCGTCCCGCACGCGCCGTGTACACTGTTATACCGTTTCAAATTCTATTTGAATGCGTGTGAAGCGCAACGGTTGTGCTAGCGCAAAGCTTGCCCTTTGTGGTTGTGTCGTGCGACAGGTCACATGGGTGTGAGCGAACAGCGAGAGCAGGTACGGCGTGCCGAAGCCCCGATCCCTTGGCGGTCAGACGTGTCCGAAGGCATTTCAGTCGGCGCTCGATGAACTCGACGTCATCGGCCAGTGGGAGTGGGACGCGGCGACGGACTGCGCGCGCTCGGACGCCTTCGTGGCGCTGCTCTTCGATGTCGACCCGCAGCAGGCGGAGGCGGGCGTTCCACTGACCCAATACGTCGAAGCCATACACCCCGAGGATCGGGTGCGGGTTCTCGATCTGATCCGGCGCAGCGCCGGCGAAGGTAGCACCTTCCTGACCGAGTACAGGGTCATCTCGGTCGACCGTCAGACCCGCTGGGTTCTGGCGCGAGGCCGCTTCACCGCTGATCATCAGGGGCGACCGGTCGGTGGTGGCGGCATCCTCGTGGACATCACCTCACTGCGGATGAGCGAGGGCACTTTCGCGGAGGGCACGCGCCGCCCCGATGAAACCGCGCTCGACCGGGCCGCCGATCGCGCCATCGCCGCACAGCAGGCGATTGTGGAGTTGCGAGATCCGGCTCTGAAAGCGCTGGCCGACGCGCTCTTGATATCGCTGGGCCGGAAGCTTGCGCAGCAAGAGGTGCAGGACCGGCGCCGGAAGATGAACTGATCGAGGGCGCTCTTGCCCCCTCACGACGCGGAAGCGCGCCCGACGTCACCAGCGTGTGAGCCGCGACGCGAGGCCACTCATCGGCAGGATGGCCGGCGGCTACCACGCCATCTCCACTGACGGGTGAGCTGACGATCGATAGACTCGCGGCCGATGTGCCGGATCTCGCCTGCAAGCCTCTGCCGGCTCCGCACGCTCGCTCAGACCGACGCCGCTTCTATCAGGTGAGCGGTTACCTGTGTGGCCTGTAGGTGGTCGGCTTGGTCGTCGCCACCGGGTCGACTGATCTCGAGAACGTCGAGTACAGCGTCACCGATACCAGTCGAGCCGAGTTCGAGGGGCAGCCCGGTCTATCCTCGTCCAGCTTGTACGGCCTCATGGATTTTCGCGCGACCGGTCCCCGGATCCGAAGCGCGTCCAGAAAAGTGGGCGTGCGAGGAACGCGACGACCGTGTCGGGCTGCCGGAGCCGGTCCTGATTGTCCGCTCAGGATCGCAATCGGATGTCGCGCTTTCGTCTCGAAGCGGACATGCTGCCTCCGGTTCGATCCTGCTGATTGGACCGATGCGCGCTGGTTCCCCGCGCGGACAGAAGGGGAAGCGGTCCGATAGGTGTTGCTTCGACCAGACACTGGCGCATCATCTCATGCGGCAGGTGCCCCTATGGAATGCCTAGACCCTCAACCCGGAAGGCGACCGGTCATAAGGCGAGTAGGGCATCGTGACGCGTTATTCATTGTCGCGGATGCAGTCAGCGCAACAAGATCAAGCATCGTGAGGAAACTGCTCGCAAATAGGCGATGCGATACTCTCGTAAAATGGAAGACTTTAAGATAGCGTCATGGCTTCGGATCTTCCTTTGTCCGCGTTCCGCATCTTCGAGGCAGCGGCGCGACGTCGCTCTTTCAAGGAGGCTGCCGGCGAGCTGAACCTCTCGGCCAGCGCTGTCAGCCACGCCATGAGCAAGCTCGAGGAGTCGCTCGGCGTGCCTCTCTTCGAGCGCGTCGGGCAGGGTATCGCGCCAACGACAGCGGGAGAGGCGCTCCTCGACCACGTCAGCCGGGCTTTCGCCGAGCTGCATCGCGGGCTCGACATGATCTCGACGCGCGGCTCGCAATTGCTGCGCCTGCATTGCGCCCCGAGCTTTGCCGCACAGTGGCTGACGCCCCGGCTGTCGGGTTTTCTGCGCGACCATCCTGGGATGGAGGTGCGACTGGCCGCAGGCATGGACTACGCGCGCTTCACCAACGACGAGTTCGATGCCGATATCGTCTACGGCCCCCCGCGCGGCGAGGGCTTGCTGCGCATGCCTCTCGGCGTTGAAACGGTGACACCGCTCTGCGACCCGTCGCGAGCAGAGCAGATCAAGAAGCCGTCCGATCTGTTCCGGCATCCCTTGATCCAGAGCGACACGAAGCTGGTGCGCTGGCCGCACTGGTTCGACAAGAACGGCCTGACGGCGCCGGCATCCGCAGCCCTGCGCTTCGACCGCAGCTTCCTGGCATTGACCGGAGCGGCCGACGGCCTCGGCGTCGCCCTGGAGTCGACACGTCTCGCGGAACGGGAAATGACGATCGGACGCCTCGTGGCACCGCTTGCAGGTCGTTCAGTGGATATCCACTACACCGGTCACCATCTCGTCTTTCCGCCATCATCGCGACGGCGCGAACCTCTGAGGATCTTCGCGCGCTGGCTCGCTAGAGAACTGTCTGTATCGCCGAGCTCGGAGCTGGAATAGCGTTTAATGAATTTCATTCATGTTTGAATGCAATCTTCGCGTTTGTTCATTGCCTCTCGGGCAGCCATAAGGGCGTCAACGATAGGACGCGAGGAAACGGCTCGGACGCTGACGCCCGTCAGAGCGCGGCCCGAGAGGGTGAGCTGGCTTCATGCCACGCTTTCTCCGCCTCCCATCGCAGAAGAAGCCGGGTTCGGCCGGTTTGCAGGGAGGGTCTACATGCTTCTCGAGAACAAGGTCTGCGTGATCACCGGGGCGGCCTCCGCCCGCGGCATCGGCAAGGCCACCGCCCGGCTCTTCGCGAAGCAGGGCGCCCGCGTCGTCATCCTCGACCTCGACGCCGGCCAGGCCGAGGCGGCCGCCCGCGACCTCGGTGACGGCCATCTCGGCCTCGCCTGCAACGTCACCGACCGGGGCGCATGCCAAGCTGCCGCCGATGAGACGATCGCCCGCCTCGGCTCGATCGACGTGCTGATCAACAACGCCGGCATCACCCAGCCGCTCAAGCTGATGGATGTGGGACCGGAGAACTACGACGCGGTCACCGACGTCAACCTGCGCGGCACGCTCTACATGAGCCAGGCCGTGGTCCCGCAGATGCGGAAGCAGAAATCCGGCTCGATCGTCTGCATGTCGTCGGTCTCGGCCCAGCGCGGCGGCGGCATCTTCGGCGGTCCGCACTATTCCGCGGCGAAGGCCGGCGTCCTCGGCCTGCAGAAGGCCATGGCCCGCGAACTGGGCGCTGACAGCATCCGGGTCAATTCCGTCACTCCCGGTCTGATCCAGACCGACATCACCGGCGACAAGCTCACCCCCGAGCTCAAGGTCGAGATCGCCAAGGGCATCCCGCTCGGCCGCCTCGGCGTCGCCGACGACATCGCCAATGCCTGCCTGTTCCTGGCCTCCGACCTGTCCGCGTACATCACCGGCGCGGTGATCGACGTGAACGGCGGCATGCTGATCCACTGAGAGGGAGGACCTCATGTCAACCGAACGGCCCCACGAGGGTTCGAACATCTCGCTGGCCGATCGGGCCTACAATATCCGCCGCCACGCCCTGCTGATGGGCGAGGTCCAGGGCCAGGGCTACATCGCCCAGGCGCTGGGCATCTCCGATGTGCTGGCGGTGAGCTACTTCCACGCGATGACCTACCGTCCGGAGGATCCGGAATGGGAGGGCCGCGACCGCTTCTGCCTCTCCATCGGCCACTACGCCATCGCCCTCTACGCGGCGCTGATCGAGGCCGGGATCATCCCGGAGGACGAGCTGACGAGCTACGGCGGCGACGACAGCCGCCTGCCGATGTCCGGCATGGCCGCCTACACGCCCGGCATGGAGATCACCGGCGGGTCGCTCGGCCACGGGCTCGGGATCGCGGTCGGCATGGCGCTGGGCCTGAAGCGGAAGAACGCGAAGAGCTTCGTCTACAACCTGTTCTCCGACGGCGAGCTCGACGAGGGCTCGACCTGGGAGGCCGCCATGTCGGCCGGGTCGTTCAAGCTCGACAACCTGATCGGCATCGTCGACGTGAACGGCATGCAGGCGGACGGCCCCTCGCACGGGGTTCTCAACTTCGAGCCGCTGGCGCCGAAGTTCGAGGCGTTCAACTGGTTCGTTCAGCGGGTCGACGGCAACGACCTCGACGCGCTCGTGAAGGCCTTCGATGCCGCCCGGCACCATCCGGGTCCCGAACCCCGGGTGATCATCTGCGACACGAAGATGGCCAAGGGCGTGCCGTTCCTCGAGGAGCGCGAGCGCAACCACTTCCTGCGGGTCGAGCCGGCCGAGTGGACGCAGGCGCTGGAGATCCTGGACGAGGGGAGGGTGCAGTGAGACGCTCGAAATATGAGAGGCCCGCGCCGCGCGTCGGCGGCGGCGCCAAGACCTCGGCGATGATCGCCTCGCTGGCCGCCCCTGGGCAGCGCACGAAGCCCGCCCCGTTCGGCCACGCCCTCGTGGAGCTCGCCAAGACCCGGCCCGACATCGTCGGCCTCTCGGCGGATCTGGCCAAGTACACGGACCTGCACATCTTCGCGCAGGCCCACCCTGACCGGTTCTACCAGATGGGGATGGCCGAGCAGCTCCTGATGAGCGCGGCCGCCGGCCTCGCCCGCGAGGGGTTCGTCTCAGTTGCCACCACCTACGCGGTGTTCGCGGCGCGGCGCGCCTACGATTTCATCTGCCTCGCGATCGCGGAGGAGAACCTCAACGTTAAGATCGCCTGCGCGCTGCCCGGCCTGACCACCGGCTACGGGCCCAGCCATCAGGCGACCGAGGATGTCGCGATCTTCCGCGGCATGCCGAACATGACGATCCTCGACCCGTGCGACGCGCACGAGATCGAGCAGATGGTCCCGGCGATGGTCGCCCACCAGGGCCCGGTCTACCTGCGGCTGCTGCGCGGCAACGTCCCGCTGGTGCTCGACGAGTACGGCTACCGGTTCGAGTGGGGCAAGGCCAAGACGATCCGCGATGGCCGCGACGTGCTGGTGATCTCGTCGGGCCTGATGACGATGCGCGCCCTGGAGGTGGCCGAGGCCCTGCGCGAGGATCGGGTCGACGTGGCGGTGCTGCACGTGCCGACGATCAAGCCGCTCGACGCGGCGACGATCCTGGCCGAGGCCCGTCGCGGTGGGCGCCTCGTGGTCGTTGCCGAGAACCACTCGGTGGTCGGCGGCCTCGGCGAGGCGGTGGCGGGATTGTTGATGCGCGACGGTACCCTGCCGGAGCGCGGCTTCCGTCAAGTCGGCCTGCCGGACGAGTTCCTCGACGCCGGAGCGCTGCCGACCCTTCACGACCGCTACGGCATCTCGACCGAGGCGATGGTTCGAAGCATCCGCGGTTGGCTGTAGGCGCAGCCGTCGCTCGCGACAACAAGCGACTACTCGCACCCATAATTGAGCTGAATTGAGATGATCGCGGATCTCCGCGTCCGCGATCATGCTGTGCCGTAGAAAGATTTCTCTATTCATTCGGTCGCATCGCGCGCTCCGAGCGATGATGCGCGCCTGAAAACAATTAACGAATTCAATATTCGATCAAAACAATAAAAACGCTCAGCAAAAGGGCGACCTGCACGCATGGGCAGAGGCCGGCGATCTCAAAGACCGTAGCAGGCCGGATCGCGCCACCGAGCATCATCAGGGAGTGACATCGTGAGCACATTCAACATAAGCCGTCGGACACTTCTTGCCGGCGCCGCGGCTGTCCCGATCTTCGGCATCATCACGCGCCGGGGCGAGGCCGCCGAATTCGGCTACAAGCTCGCCACCGGGCAGGACCCGACCCATCCGGTCAACGTCCGGGCGCAGGAAGCGTGCGACCGGATCCGCGAGGCGACGAGCGGGCGCGTCGACATCAAAATGTTCCCGGCCAATCAACTCGGCTCGGACACCGACCTGCTGTCGCAGGTGCGGAACGGCTCGGTCGAGTTCTTCAACCTCTCACACTCGATCCTGTCGACCTTCGTGCCGGCGTCCAGCCTGCCCAACACCGGCTTCGCCTTCAAGGATTACGATGCCGTCTGGAAGGCCATGGACGGGGCGCTCGGCGACTATGTCCGCGCCGAGATCGCCAAGACGCCGATCACGACCATCTGCAAGAGCTGGGACAACGGCTTCCGTCAGATCACCTCCTCGACCCGTGAGATCAGGACGCCCGAGGATCTGAAGGGCTTCAAGATCCGCGTGCCCCAAGCACCGATGTTGACCTCGCTCTTCAAGGCCCTCGACGCCGGGGCCGCGCCCATCAATTTCAACGAGCTGTACTCGGCGCTCCAAACCAAGGTCGTGGAGGGCGAAGAGAACCCGCTGCCGATCATCGCCACGACGCGCCTCTACGAGGTGCAGAAGTCCTGCAGCCTGACCGGCCACGTCTGGGACGGCTACTGGATCCTCGGAAACAAGCGCGCTTGGCAGAAGCTGCCCGAGGACCTGCGCGCGATCGTGACCAGGGAGTTCGACCGCTCGGGTCAGGATCAGCGTGCGGACGTGGCCAGGCTCAGCGACTCTCTGCGCACGACCCTGTCAGAGAAAGGGATCAGGTTCATTGATGTCGACCGCGAGCCATTCCGTGCCGCTCTCGCCAAGACGAGTTTCTACAAGGACTGGAAGGCGAAGTTCGGTGAAGTCGGCTGGAGCCACCTCGAAGCCGTATCCGGCAAGCTCGGTTGAGAGTGGGGTGTCATGCACGTCGATATCGCTGCTGCCGCCTCTGTCGAGGCAACGCCCAGTCACGGCCTGCACGGGCCCCCGCTGAGCGGTCACCCATGGCTCGGGACCGCCGATCGGTTCCTCGGTCATCTCGTCGAGATCCCGGCCGCCCTGCTGGTGCTGGCCGAGATCGGGGTGCTGCTCGCCGGCGTCGTGAGCCGCTACGTCTTCCATGAGCCGCTCGTCTGGTCGGACGAACTCGCCGGCATCCTGTTCCTGTGGCTCGCCATGCTGGGCGCCGTGGTCGCCTTCCGCCGCGCCGAGCACATGCGCATGACGGCGATCGTCGCCATGACCGGACCCCGCAGCCGCGCCTTTCTGGAAACAGTCGCGCTGGTGGCCGGCCTGATCTTCGTGAGCCTCGTCCTGCACCCGGCCTACGAGTTCGCGGCCGAGGAAATCTACGTCCAGACGCCGGCCCTCGATCTCAACAATGCGTGGCGCGCCGCTGCCTTGCCGATCGGCCTCGGCCTGATGCTGCTGGTCGCCGTCATCCGCCTCTTCGAAACGGCCGATTGGCGGATGACGGCCGGCGCACTGGTGCTCGGCGTTGCGGTCGCGTGTGGGCTCGCCGCCCTCCAGCCTTGGCTGGCGGGGCTGGGCAACCTCAACCTGTTGCTGTTCTTCGTCGTCGGCGTCGGCGCGCTGGTCTTCTCCGGCGTGCCGATCGCCTTCGCGTTCGGCCTGTCGACCTTCGCCTACATCACGCTGACCACCAACGCCCCGTCGATGGTCGTGGTCGGCCGCATGGACGAGGGCATGAGCCACCTCATCCTGCTCGCCGTGCCGCTGTTCGTATTCCTCGGCCTGCTGATCGAGATGACCGGCATGGCCAAGGCCATGGTCGGCTTCCTGGCCTCGCTGCTCGGCCACGTCCGCGGCGGCCTGCACTACGTGCTGGTCGGGGCCATGTACCTCGTCTCGGGCATCTCCGGCTCCAAGGCCGCCGACATGGCCGCCGTCGCCCCCGTGCTGTTCCCCGAGATGAAGGCCCGCGGTGCCAAGGAGGGCGACCTCGTGGCCCTGCTCGCCACCACCGGCGCGCAGACCGAGACGATCCCGCCCTCGATCGTGCTGATCACCATCGGCTCGGTCACCGGCGTGTCGATCACCGCGCTGTTCACCGGCGGCCTGATGCCGGGCCTCGTCCTCGCCGCGACGCTCTGCGCGCTGGTCTGGTGGCGCTACCGCCGCGAAGACCTGAGCCACGTCGCCCGGCCGTCCGGCCGGGTCATCGGTCGCGCCTTCCTGGTGGCGATCCCGGCGCTGGCGCTGCCGTTCGTGATCCGCTTCGCCGTGGTCGAGGGCATCGCCACCGCCACCGAGGTCTCGACCATCGGCATCGTCTACGCGGCGCTGGCCGGCCTGCTGATCTACCGCCAGTTCGAGTGGCGGCGGCTCTACCCGATGCTGGTGACCACCGCCGCGCTGTCCGGCGCGATCCTGCTGATCATCGGCGCGGCCACCGGGATGGCCTGGGCGCTCACCCAGTCGGGCTTCTCGGAGACGCTGGCCGTCGTGATGAAGGGCCTTCCGGGCGGCGCGCTCGGGTTCCTGTTCGTCTCGGCCTTCGCCTTAATCATCCTGGGCTCGGTGCTGGAGGGCATACCGGCGATCGTGCTGTTCGGGCCGCTGCTGTTCCCGATCGCGCGGGCAGTCGGGGTCCACGAGGTGCACTATTCGATGGTGGTCATCCTCGCGATGGGCATCGGCCTGTTCGCCCCACCCTTCGGCGTCGGCTATTACGCGGCCTGCGCCATCAGCCGGATCAACCCCGACGCCGGGATGCGCCCGATCGTCGGCTACATCCTGGCCCTGCTGGTCGGGCTGCTCGCCATCATCCTCGTCCCCTGGTTCTCGATCGGCTTCCTCTGAGGCGCTGCAACGCGATCCAGGAAGCGGCTGCATCCAACGGAATGCAGTCGCTTCCTCGTCGGGGGACTGTCCGATCAGTGCATCCTGGGAGGTGCCGCCGACCCGCGAGGCCGCACGGCCCGACCGAAGAGGGCGGCGAGCGCGGCCTGTCGCTCATCGGTCGCCCTGGACAAGGCCACGTGCTGGATCGGATCGCCGCTTGCCCCCGCGATCGCGTGCGACTGCGCCGGCTCCTTCCACTGAACGCGCGTTCTGGCCCGGAAGATCGGAGCTGCAATGGCTTGCGGGCCGGCACCGATCGCCTGCCTGAACAGCCTCTACGGCGACAGCAGGGGCGGACCCGAGGCTCATCGCGCGGCGACGTCCGAGCATCCGGTCGAGCATCACCCAGCGTTCCGATCCGCTGGCCGCGATGACGCGGTACAGGCCCCCGCCGTCACCGGCCCTCCAGCCCGTCACGGCCGTTCCGTGCGGCGCCTCGATTGACCGTCAGCCAGTACGGCCGCAGCCGCGCGGCGCCGTGACTGATTTGCGCCACGTGGCCGATACGGTTAGTCAGCCTTAACCGTGTCGTCTTTGCCTGCTCGATGGCGCGACGCGACCGGCGGGCGTTCAGGCCACGGCCTGTCGCAGCCGATGCTCACTTCGTCCGCGCGACACGCAGGACATTATTAACTATTCGCGGATTGCTTGTTGGCAATCTTGATTTGACAGCGCGCCACGTCCGGCGAACCAGAATGGTGATGAGACGGCGTCGATGCTTGATCTGACGGGCTATCGCCTGACCTACGACGACGAGTTCAACGCGCGCAGCATCTCGCAGAACGGCGTCGGGACGACCTACCGCGATATTCGCACCGAGTGGCGGTACGACGCCAACTCCGACATCGGCTTCGGCCGGTCCTCGTTCCTCGATTCCGGGTCCGGTTACGATCCCTTCAGCGTCCAGAACGGTGTCCTGACGATCACGGCGGCGCCGCCCGGGACGAGCGCGTCCGGCTATCCGGGGAGCTGGCAGTCCGGCCTCATCAGCACGCAGGGCAACTTCTCGCAGACTTACGGCTACTTCGAGATCCGCGCGGATTTCTCCAACAATCCCGATGCCTGGGACGCCTTCTGGCTGCTGCCGAATCAGCAGAGCCCGCAGTCGAGCAGCGCCAACGGACACCAGGAGCTCGACGTCGTCGAGCATTACGGAAACAACGACCGCGGCGTCTACAGCACGATCCACACGACCGACCCGCAGCCGCCCGGAACGACCTGGCAGCAGACCCGCCAAGTCTACAGCGAGATGCCCAATCCCAACGGGTATCACACCTACGGCATGAACTGGCAGGCCGATCGCATCAGTTTCTACGTCGACGGTCAGCTCGTCGGTTCGCAGGCGACGCCGTCCGACCTGCACAGCCCCATGTATCTGCTGGCCAACCTGGCCGTGCAGAGCACGGCGACGACGGGCACCCGCTTCAGCTCGAGCATCGACTATATCCGCGTCTACTCGAACAACCCCAACGCGGTCGCGGTGCCGCAGGACCGCGTGTCGTCGCCGGATGGCCGAGACCCGGGTTTGTACGGGGCGACGGCCGGTCTCCGGTCGGGCGCCGGCGCGGCCGGAGCGCAGCCGGGCGCGACCGGGTCGAACTCCGGTTCGACGGCGCCTGCATCGGGCGCCAACGGGTCGAATGGATCTTCTCAATCGTCCTCCGGCACGGCTCAAGGGACCGCGGCGCCGGGGAACGCCCCGTGCTACTGCACCGGCACGTCCATCAGGACCGACCGCGGCGACGTCGCTGTCGAGCGGCTCGCGGTGGGCGACAGGGTCGTCACGGCCGCGGGCCTGCTTCGGCCGATCCGGTGGATCGGTCGCCGCACCTATCCCGGATCGTCGGCCCCGCCGACCGAGCGGCCTGTGCGCATCCGGGCCGGCGCGCTCGACGACGGCGTCCCCGCCCGCGACCTGCTCGTCTCGCCGGACCACGCCGTTTGGCTGGACGGGCTGTTCGTCGCCGCCGGCCACCTCGTCAACGGAACCAGCATCACCCGCGGTGAGCGCGTGATCGATCTCACCTACTGGCATATCGAGCTCGACAGCCACGACCTGTTGCTGGCGGAGGGCGCGCCGGCCGAGAGCTTCCTGCCCGCTCCCGGCCTCCGGCGGCTCTTCGACGGCCGCGATCCGGACGACAGCGCGATCGGTCCGCAGGCCTACGCGCCGCGCACCGCGCTCGGTCCCCAGCTCGCCGCCCTGCGCAGGCGGCTGATCCGTCGGGCCGGCGCGACGTCGCGTCCGGGCGCCGTGCGGGCGTGGCTGGATCGCTGCGCGCTGCGCGCGGACGGCGCGCTGCGCGTGGCCGGCTGGGCCCACGACGCCGCGCAGCCCGACGCCCCCGTATGCCTGGACATCGTGGTCGACGGGACGATCGTGGCGGTGACGGTGGCGGCGGAGTACCGCGCCGACATCGCGGCGGCGGGCGTGGGCGACGGCCGGCACGGATTCGACCTCGGCGTCGAGGCGCCCCTCGCTCCCGGTGTGCCGCACGTGGTCGAGGTGCGCCGCTCGATCGACGAGGTGGTCATCTGCGCCATGGCCGCGGACGCGGCGGGCGTGTGGCGGCCCCTGCTGGCCGCCTGACACGACACCGCGGCCGCGCGGCGGACGTCAGGCGCGCCGCATCAGGCTGGACGCGCGGAGGTCCGACGCGCGCAGGTCCAACGCGCGGCCGCGCGCGGCCGGACCGCGCGACCCGGCCATGCGCGGCGGCTCGGCCTGCCGGATCTGGTCGAGCAGCAGCGGGCGCGCGAAGTAGTAGCCCTGGGCGCAGCGGATCTGCGTGGCGCCGAGCAGGTAGGCGACCTCCTCGAAGGTCTCGACGCCTTCGGCCACCACCGTCATGCCCAGCGCCGCACCGAGCGACTCGATCGCCTTCAGGACGATCTGGCTGCGCGGCCGCTTGTCGATGTCGGTGATGAACGAGCGATCGATCTTCAGCTCGTCCGCGGTGATGTCCGCCAGGGCCGCGAGGGACGAGTAGCCGACGCCGAAATCGTCGATCGAGACGCGCGCGCCGATCGCCCGGATCTTCGGCAGGACCTCGCGCTGGAAGCGGCCCGTCGTGAAGAAGGCCTCCTCGGTCAGTTCGAGCACGAAGCGCTCGGCGAGTCCCGTCTCGCCGAGCGCCGCGCAGAAGGCGGTCATGAACGGCACGTCGCAGGCCTGTTTGGCGGCGATGTTAAGGCTCACGGTGACGTCGGGTCCGAAAACCTCGTCGATGTCGGGCATCGCCCGCACCGTCTCGGCCAGGAGCTGCAGGGTGATCTCGTTGATCAGCCCGAGCTCGATGGCGAGGGCGATGAAGTCGCCGGGCGCCTGGATCATGCCGACCTCGTCGCGCCAGCGCAGGAGCACCTCGACGCCCGTGACCGCGTGGGAGCGCATGTCGACCTTGGGCTGGAAGGCGCAGCAGAAGCAGCGGTCGCGGATCGCCAGCCGGAGGCGCTGCTCCACGGCCATGCGGGCCGTGGCGGCCTGGCTCATCGCGTCGTCGAAGACGCTGACGCCGCCTTTCAGCTCGCCCTTCACCCGGTACATCGCGTTGTCGGCCTGCCGGGCGAGGGTTTCGTAGCTGTCGCCGTGCTCCGGGAAGAGGCTGACGCCGATGGAGGCGGAAGCGAAGATCTCGTGCCCGTCGATGAAGAACGGCTGCTTCAGGCGCTCCGAGATGGCGCGCACGGCGGCCAGCGCCGCGTCCCCGTCGGTGACGGGAGCGAGGAGCAGCACGAACTCGTCGCCGCCGATCCGCGCCAGGAGGTCGCTCGGGCGCAGCGCGCCGCCGATCCGGTCGGACACCTTGCGCAGCAGGGCATCGCCCGCGGCGTGGCTGTAGTAGTCGTTGATGTGCTTGAAGTTGTCGAGATCGATGAAGGCCAGGGCGAACCGGTCCCCCGGCGCGGACCCCGCCAGGACATCCGCGATGCTCTGCTCGAACATCGTCCGGTTTGGCAGGCCGGTCAGGGCGTCGATGAAGGCCTTGGTGATCAGCTCCCGCTGGATCCGGTGATGTTGCGTGACGTCGATCAGGGTCGTCAGCGTGAAACCGTCCCGGTCCTCGGCGACCGGCCGCGTCCGCACCTCGAGCATCCGGTCGTCGACTGCCTCGACGGTCCCGGCGTCCCGGGCGCCGGCCGCCGCGGCGGGAAGCGCCTGGACGGCCCTGTCCCCGAGGGCGCGCGCGGCGGCGTTGGCGAGGACGCAGTGACCCTGGCCGTCATGGACCACGACCCCGACGGGTAGCGCCTGGATGGCGGCCTCGAGCAGGGTTCGACGCTCCGGGAAAGCGGGCTCGCTCATGCCCCGCCCTGCTGCCACAGGGGCTTGGCAGCCTGGGCGCCGGCCGGGGCGCCCGTCTGGGCGCCGGTCTGAGCTTGGTCGCCGCCCTCCAGGGGGCGGCGGAGGAGACGGCGATGCACCTGCTCGAGGGCGGCGCCGTGCGGGCCGTCCGAGCCCGCCTCGCGCGCGAGGCGCGCCGCCGCGGCCGGATCGCCGTCGTACCCGGCGACCTTGTTCATGGTGGCGCCGCGCCAGCGCTCGACGACGGCGCCGACGAAGGCCGCGCCGGCGACAGTCGCGTCGTCCTCGGCGGCCCTGCCGCTCGCGTCGTTGCGCGGGTGACGGGCCGACGGCAGCGGCCGGAAGGTCATCCGCGCCGGGATCGGCACGCCCTCGCCGAAGGCGATGACCTCGCCGGTCCCCAGCGACGGCACGAAGGTGAGGAGGTTGGCGGCGTCCGAAACGGCCGCGGCCAGGAAGGCCTGGTCGCGCGCGTTGGTCATGCGCATGGCGAACAGGGTGCTGCATTGCGACATGATCGTCGCGTCGAGCTCGGCCGGGCGCTGGGTGACCAGCCCGAGATGGACGCCGTGCTTGCGGCCCTCGCGGGCGATCCGCGCCAGGGCGCGCCGCGTCGGCGTGAAGCCCACCGACCGGTCGGCCGAGGCGAAGCGGTGGGCCTCCTCGCAGACGAACAGCAGCGGGACGGCGCCCTCGCTCCAGATGCCGAACTCGAAGGCGAGGCGGCACAGCACGCACACGACGGCGTCGACGACCTCCATCGGCAGACCGGCGAGCTGCATGATCGTCATCGGCCGCCCGTCGGGATCGAGCCGGAACAGGTGCGCCAAAATCTCGCCCATCATGTCGCCGCCGACATTGGCGTTGTCGATCATGAAACCGTGCCGGGGATCGTTCCGGATCGCCTCGATCCGGGTGATCAGCCGGTGATAGTGCATCCGGGAGACGCGGTTCTCGAGCCGACCCATCCGCTCGTCGATGAGCGCGAGCAGATCCTGCAGCATGTAGGGGACCGGCGTGTCGACCGTGTAGCCGGCGCCCTTGCCGAAGGGCCGCTTCACGATCTGGCGGTCGCTCGCCTCCTTGTACTGCCCGTACTTGCTCTTCGCGAGGGGGATCACCTCGGCCAGGATCTCGATCTCCTCGTCCACGGCCGGCCGGCCGCCGTAGATGACGTCGGCGATCTCCTCGAGGTTGAACAGCCAGAACGGCAGCTTGAGGGTCCGCGGGCTGATGACGCTCGCGCGGTCGCCGAAGCTGGCGGCGTACTCGTTGTGCACGTCCAGTAGGAAGACGCGCACGGCCGGCCGCGCCCGCATCACCTCATCGAGGATGACGGTGACGCCGCTTGACTTCCCGACACCGGTCGCGCCGAGCACCGCGAAGTGCTTGGAGAGCAGGTCGTCGATCTTGATGCAGGCCGGGGTCTCGGGATCCTGGTAGAGCGCGCCCACGGCCGCCGTGCCGGTCGCCGAGACCTGATGGACGATCCGGAGGTCGGTGGCGGACAGGAGTTCCACATCGTCGCCGATCGCCGGGTAGCAGCTCACGCCGCGGCTGAAGCGGTGCGCGCCCTGCGCCGCGTGGATCTCGCCGAGCAGGTCGAGGCTCGCGTAGGCGCCCGGCCGGTGCCCGCGCTCGCTGCCCGAGGACAGCGTGGTGACGATGCCGACGAGGATCGCCTCTCCGGCACGGATCCGAACCAGATTGCCGACGGTGACGCGCACCCTGGGCCGGCCGCCCTGCACGATGAGTTCGAGATGGACCTTGGATCCCTCGATCGACGTCACCGCGCCCATGGGCGACGCGGCATCGTCGTGCCGGACCGTTCCGTCGCCGCTCAGCATCGTTCGCACCCTGGTCAGAAACAGAATCGGCGCGATACTGGTCGGGCGTGATTAAAGTTCTGACAAAGAAATATGGCCAGCGAAACAATGCTTAACCGATGCCTTACGGCTCGTGAGCATCGTCAAGGTTGTATTTGATGGCCGCCGCGACGGTCGCGCGGGAGGACGCGGACCGGTCGGCGCATGATCCAGCGGGATCGTCTGCCATCGACATGCCGGCGCGGCGCGGAAACACCCGCGCAGATTCCACATGGAAGGTCGTGTCCGCCCCTGCCGGTCGCGGCCGCAGCCTACGCGACCTGACCGTCGCCGAAATGCTCGCGCATCCAGCACTCTCCGGAGATCCGCGCTCCGTTCTGTGTCACGAACGCGTAGGGCGAGTGCTCCACAACTGCGCCGCCGCGGCTTCGGATGATCCAGCGAAAACATCGCGGATCGTCCAGGCACGGGACGATCTCGACGGTATGAGAGCGCGTGATTTCGGTCGTCATGACCGGTAAACGCTCGAGCGCGGGACTCCGCTCCACGGATCGTGTGTGGAAGGTTACCGAGCGGTGTGGGCGCGCACGCCAGTTGGACCTGTCCGTCAGGTTCCATGGCCGGAACCTTCCCCACCGCGGCCCGGTTCGGGCCGAGCCCTCCGGCCGGGCGCGACCCGGCTCCGCGCGACAAGGATGCTGCATGCCGATCAAGGCCCTCAACGACCGCAAGAAGCTGTCGAACGACTTCAACGAGGCCAACGACGCCTTCATCGACGAGGTGCTGAGCGCGCTCCAGGGCGGCCGGATTCCGGTCGATCTTGCCCGCGCCTACCTCGCGCATCCGGTCGCGATGATGCACACGGACGGGGCGCAGGCCGTCGCCAACTACTTCGAGCGCATGCTGGCCCAGCGCCCGAACATCGACTGGACGCCGGGCGCCTGAGCGCGGCGAGGCACCCCGACGAGAAGGAGCGCGGATGACCGCCGACGAGATCGAGGATCTGAACCGGGCGCGCGCCGCCCTGGCCCGCCAGCGGAACGCCATCGCGCGGCGCCTGGGCGGCCTCGACCTGGCGCCGATCTCCATGGCCGAGGACCTGACCCGGACCCTGCTCGCCATCGAGGCCGTGGACCGTGCCCTGGTCGATGCGGGCCAGCCGCATATCGACATCGGCCACCGGCCGGACGCCTAGGGATTGCGAAGCGCTCGGTCGCGCCCGAGTCTTCGCGCCCGAGTCTTGCGCCGCACTCCCAGGCGTGCGTACAGGCTCGGGTGCTCTGAGGAGACCCGACGATGTCCGACCGCATGCCCGGCTTCAACACGCTGGCGATCCACGCGGGCGCCGCCCCCGACGCGGCCACCGGCGCGCGGGCGACGCCGATCTACCAGACCACCAGCTTCGTGTTCGACGACGTCGACCACGCCGCGTCGCTGTTCGGGCTCCAGGCCTTCGGCAACATCTACACGCGGATCACCAATCCGACGAACGCTGTCCTCGAGGAGCGCATCGCGGCGCTCGAAGGTGGGACCGCAGCCCTGGCGGTGGCCTCCGGCCACGCGGCCGAGTTCCTGACCATGCACGCCCTGATGCAGCCGGGCGACGAGTTCGTGGCCTCCAACAAGCTCTACGGCGGCTCGATCAACCAGTTCAACCACTCGTACAAGAACTTCGGCTGGTCGGTGGCCTGGGCCGACAACGACGACCCCGCCTCCTTCGAGGCGGCGATCACGCCGCGCACCAAGGCGATCTTCTGCGAGTCGATCGCCAATCCCGGCGGCGTCATCACCGACTTGGCAGCGCTGTCGCAGATCGCCAAGAAGCACAACATCCCGCTCGTCGTCGACAACACCATGGCGACGCCGTACCTGATCCGGCCGTTCGAGCACGGCGCCGACATCGTGGTGCACTCGGCGACCAAGTTCCTCGGCGGCCACGGCAACTCGATCGGCGGCCTGATCGTCGACGGCGGCTCGTTCCAGTGGGCCGGCGACGCGCGCTACCCGATGATGAGCCAGCCGCGGCCGGAATATTCCGGCATGGTTCTGGCCGAGACCTTCGGCAATTTCGGCTTCGCCATCGCCTGCCGGGTGCTGGGCCTGCGCGATCTCGGGCCGGCGCTGTCGCCGTTCAACGCGTTCCTGATCCTGAACGGCATCGAGACGCTGCCGCTGCGCATGCAGCGCCACTCCGACAACGCGCTGACGGTGGCCAAGCACCTGTCGACGCATCCGGCGGTGTCATGGGTCAGCTATCCCGGCCTGGAGACCGACCGGTACCATCAGCTCGCCCGGCGCTACACGCCGAACGGCGCGGGGGCCGTCTTCACCTTCGGTCTCAAGGGCGGCTACGACGCGGGCGTCAAGCTGGTGTCGAGCCTGCAGCTGTTCTCGCACCTCGCCAATATCGGCGACACGCGCTCCCTGATCATTCACCCGGCCTCGACGACCCACCGCCAGCTCACCGACGCGCAGAAGACCGCCGCGGGCGCGGGACCCGACGTGGTGCGGTTGTCGATCGGCCTGGAGGATCCGGCCGACCTGATCGAGGATCTGGACGCGGCACTCGGTGCGTGAGCCCGGCGTCATCGCGAGCGCGGTGAAGCGACCCTGGATTGCTTCGCTCCGCTCGCAAGGACGGCGGTGCTTCCAGCGATCTGACCAGAAGCCGCCGGCTGGCGCGAGGCGCACAGCCGGCGGGCTGCTCAGAACGCCTCCGCCTCCAGCGCCATGGTGCTCTCGGCCCCGGCCTTGATCCGGTTGAGGCGCAGGGCGGTCTCCGGCAGCATCCGCTCCATGAAGAACCGGCCGCTCGTCAGCTTCGACTCCCAGCGGGGGGAGGGGGCCTCGGCGTGCTTGGCCTGGGCGGCCTTTGCGATCTTCGCCCACATGTAGCCGAGGGCCACGAGGCCGAAGAGGTGCATGAAGTCGGTCGCGCCGGCGCCGGCATTGTCGGGCTTGCTGAACGCGTTCTGCATCAGCCACATCACGGCGCCCTGGAGGTCGTTCAGCCCGGCCTGGAGCGGCTTGGTGAACGGCGCCATGGCGGGATCCTCGCCGTGGTCCTTCAGGAAGGTCTGGACCTCGCCCAGGAAGGTCATCATTGCCCGGCCGCCGTCCTTCGGCAGCTTGCGGCCGATCAGGTCCATGGCCTGGATACCGTTGGCGCCCTCGTAGATCATGGCGATGCGGGCATCGCGCACGAACTGCGACATGCCCCATTCCTCGATGTAGCCGTGGCCGCCGAGGAGCTGCTGGGCCTCGACCGCGTTGGCGAAGCCGCGGTCAGTGAATACGCCCTTCACCACCGGGGTCATCAGGCCGAGATGGTCGTCGGCGGCCTGCCGCTCCTTGGCATCCTCGGAGCGGTGCAGGATGTCGGCCTGGAGCGCGGTCCAGAGCATGAGGGCCCGGGCCGCCTCGTTGAAGGCGCGGATCTGCATCAGCGTGCGGCGCACGTCCGGATGGACGATGATCGGGTCGGCGGCCTTCTCGGGCGCCTTGGCGCCGGTCAGAGCCCGACCCTGGATCCGGTCCTTCGCGTAGGCGGCGGCGTTCTGGTAGGCGACCTCGGATTGCCCAAGGCCCTGGACGCCGACGGCGAGCCGCGCCTCGTTCATCATCACGAACATGGCGTTGAGGCCGCGGTTCTCCTGGCCCACGAGCCAGCCCGTCGCCCCGTCGTAGTTCATCACGCAGGTGGCGTTGCCGTGGATGCCCATCTTGTGCTCGAGGGAGCCGCAGGACACGCCGTTGCGCGCCCCGAGGGACCCGTCGGCGTTCACCAGGAATTTCGGCACCACGAACAGCGAGATGCCCTTTGTGCCGGCGGGCGCGCCCTCGATCCGCGCGATGACGAGGTGCACGATGTTCTCGGCGAGGTCGTGCTCGCCGGCCGAGATGAAGATCTTGGTGCCGGTGATGCTGTACGAGCCGTCGCCGTTCGGCACGGCCTTGGTCTTGAGAAGCCCGAGATCCGTGCCGCAATGCGGCTCGGTCAGGTTCATGGTCCCGGTCCAGGCGCCCTCGACCATCTTGGGCAGGTACAGCGCCTTCTGCTCCTCCGAGCCGTGGACCAGCAATGCGGCCATCGCGCCCTGCGTCAGGCCGGGATACATGCCGAAGGCGAGGTTCGCGCCCGAGGCGAATTCCTGGATCGCCGTGTTCAGGGTGTGCGGCAGGCTCTGGCCGCCATAGGCCTCCGGCACCGACAGGCCCATCCAGCCGCCGCTGGCGTAGGTGTCGTAGGCGGCCTTGAAGCCGGTCGGCGTGCGCACCGTCCCGTCGGCCTCGCGGCGGCAGCCCTCGACGTCGCCCGTGCGGTTGAGCGGCGCGAGCACCTCCTCGGCGAGCTTTGCGCCCTCGCGCAGGACGGCCTCGACCACGTCGGGCGAGGCGTCGGCGAAGCCCGCCAGGTTGTCCCGGGCATGGAAGCCGAGGACGTCGGTGAGCAAGAACAGCGTATCCTCGACCGGAGCGCGATACTGCGGCATCTCTGGCTTCCCCCGTCTGGTGCGGGCCTCTCGGAACGGCCCGCCGCGTTGGCCGCATGTAAACGCCGCGCCGCTCCCGGAGCAACGGCTCCGCCCGCCCGGAGCGCGACAGGCGCGGCCGTTCCTCAGCAGCCGCGTGGTCGCGGCCATTACCGGGCCCATCAAACCTTAACTTCGTGTTTACCAAGAAAGTTAATGGTCACGCTCGAACGATCCGACGCGTGCGTCCGTGGATACCGAATTCCGGTCCCGCTCTGCGCCGAGGAAACGGACGCCGAACGCTGCCGACGACAGGCCACCGATGACCCGCAACGCGATGCCGCAGCTCGACAGTTTCGATCCCGAGGTGCTCGACGCGGCCCGCGACGTGGCGGCGCGGGCCGGGGTCCCGCTCGAGACCTGGATCGCGTCGGTGGTGCCGCAGCAGCAATCGGCCGGTCAGGGAAATCGCCGGCACCGGCGGCGCCACCGCGCCGAGCAGCTCGCTCTCGGCGGCAACCGGCCCGAGGCCTCGGCCGAGCGCGCCCTCCCGTCGGCCTCGCCCGACCAGCGGGCTCACGGGACGGCGCAGCGCGCCGAGGGCTACGGCGACGGTATCGCCGCTCTGATGGACCGCCTCGACGGTCTCGACCGCGCCCTCGACCACGAGCGGCGCGCCGCCCAGGACGCCGAGGCGCGCCGCCTCGCGGAGATCGAGGCCCGCATCGAGCGCGCCCTGAAGGCGGCCCCCGTCCAGCAGGTCACCGAGCGGCTCGGCGACATCGAGCGCCGCATGTCGCAGCTCGGCGAGCAGGTCGCCGCGACCCGGACGCCCGGCCGTCGCCCGCGTCCCGCCGCCGCCGACATCCGCAGCGCCGTCCAGGACATCCGCCAGCGCCAGCGCGAGCTGGCTAAGGGCGCCGAGCCGGCGCTCGCCGCGTCCGCGGCCGATGGCGGCGTCGTCGCCAGCATGCGCCTGGACCTCGCCCGCCGTCTGGAGGCGCGGATCGAGGAGGGCGTCGCCCCGTCGACCGCCCTGATCGAGCTTCAGGAGGAGACCACGCGCCTGCGCGAGGCGATCAACCAGCTCGCGACGAGCCGGGACATCGGCGCCCTCGAGCAGGCCGTCGTCACCCTGGCGAGCGGCATCGAGCGCGCCCAGGCGGGGACCGATCTCACCGCCATCGCGGTGCCGATCGAGCAGGTCCGGGCCCAGGTCGAGCGCCTCGCCGAGGAGGTGGCCGAGAACGTCCACAGCCGCGTCGCGGAGGACGTCCGGCGCCTCGCCGAGCGCCTCGACACCGCCGCCGCGACCGGCGCCGCCGGTCCGGACGACCGGACCCTCGCAGGCCTGTTCGCCGAACTCGAGGAGATCCGCCGTCAGATCGCCGCGCTCGCCGGCCCGGAGCGCATCCAGGGTCTCGCGCAGAGCCTGCAGGCTGTGAGCGCGCAGATCGCCCAGCTGCAGCGGACGGCCGCCGGCCCGGACCTCCGGCCGATCCTCGAGGAGATCCGCAGCGACGTGAAGATCGCCGCGCCGGCGGCGCTGGCGGAGCAGATCCAGGCACTCGCCGAGAAGGTCGACGTGCTCTGCGCACGGGACGACTGGTCCGAGCGCACCGGCGACGTGAACGTGGCCCGCTCGGGCGACATGGCCTCCATCCACGCCATGCTCCGCAGCCTCGCCGAGAAGGTCGATCAGGTCGGCACCCGGTCCGAGCACGAGGGCCTCGACGCCCTGGAGCGGCAGGTGGTCTCGCTGGCCGGCCGCCTCGACGCGCCGCACAGCGCCGATCCGGCGCTGGCCGGGCTGGAGCGCACGATGGGCGACCTGCTGCGGCAGGTCACGGCGCTCCGGGAATCGGCGCCGAGCGAGGCCGTGGTGGAGCGTGCCGCCCGCAACGCGGTGGCCCAGACCCTTCAGACATCCGGCCTCGGTGCCGCCGAGACCGGCGAGATCGGCCTCCTGCGCGCCAGCCTCGCGGACATGCAGGCCCGGCAGGTGGCCTCCGATCAGCGCCTCGGCGCGACCCTCGACGGGGTTCAGTCGGCCCTGGAGCGGCTCCTCGTCCGGCTCGGGCCCGCCGAGGCCGTCCCGGCGCGGGGGCCGTCCCTCGACGAGCGCCTGATGTCGTCGACGAGCCCGGATGTGTCCCTCGCGCCCGTCGAGGCGCGCGCAAGGTCGCGGCGCGACAATGCCGAGGCATCTCGCCTGGCCGACGATCTTCTGGAGCCCGGCAGCGGCCGGCCGCCGCGCGAGCCGCGCGCTGCCCGCGAGCCCTCCGCCCGCCGGGCCGTGCAGGAGCGCCTCGGCGACGTCGCCGCCGCGCGATCCGCGGCCGATTCCAAGTCCGAGACCGACATCAAGACCAGCTTCATCGCGGCCGCGCGCCGGGCGGCCCAGGCTGCCCAGGCGGAGCTGGCCGCCGAGGCGCCCGCCGAGCGCCGGGAAGCCCGGAGTGACCGGGTCGCCGCTCTGCAGGGGGCGGCGACCGGCCGCCTCGGACGGTTGCGCGCCGAGATCGATCGCCGTCGCCGGCCGCTGCTGCTCGGCCTCGCGGCCATCGTTCTGGCTCTCGGTGCGCTCCAGGCGATCACCATGCGCGGCGCGGACGAGCCGCGGCCGGCGGCTCCGACGAGCCAGGTCGCGCCGTCCCGCGGCGATGCCGCGGAGGTCCAGAAGGACAGTGCGGACGTCTCCAAGGACGCTTCGAAGGACGCTTCGAAGGACGCCGCCAAGGAGAGCGCGGAGTCGAAGCCGGCGCCGGCTGATCCGACGACGACTCAGTCTCTGCCCAACTCCGTTCCCTCGGACGCCCGGCCCAACGCCAAGGCTGCGGTGCCGCAGGTCTCGGGGATGAACAGCCTGCAGGCCGAGTTCGGCAACCTCCCGCCGGCGCTGGCGAAGGTGAAGCTCGCCGCCCTCGACGGTGACGGCGCGTCGATCTGGGACCTCGCGACGCGGGAGGCCGATGGCCGCGGCATGCCGCGCGATCTGTCGATCGCCGCCAAGCTCTTCGAGAAGCTGGCCGCGGCCGGCTACGCGCCCGCCCAGTACAAGGTCGCGGGCCATTACGAGAAGGGCTCGGGCGTCGTCCGCGACCTCGACAAGGCGAAGCTCTGGTACGGCCGCGCCGCCGAGCAGGGCCACGCCCGTTCCATGCACAATCTGGCGGTGCTCTACGCCGAGAACCCGGCCGCCAACGGCAAGCCGGATTTCGCCTCCGCGGCCTCGTGGTTCCGGCAGGGCGCCGAGTTCGGCGTCCGCGACAGCCAGTACAATCTCGGCGTCCTCTACGCGCGCGGTCTCGGCCTGACGCAGGACCTGATCCAGTCCTACGCGTGGTTCTCCGCCGCCGCGAGCCAAGGCGACGACGATGCCGGCAAGAAGCGCGACGACGTGGCCAACAAGCTCAGCCCCGCCGACCTCGCCAGCGCCAAGAGCCTCGCGGCGAACTTCAAGCCGCGAAAGATCGACGCGGCGGTCAACGAGCCGCCCGCGCCGAAGATGCCGGCGAGCGCGCCGATGTCCCTCCTCGGCGCGCCGATGCCCGGCGCTGTCCCGTTCACGGCGCCGCCGCGCCGGAGCTGACGCCGCTCCGGGCCCGCGGCCCGGCCGCGGGTCCGACCTTGACCGCCACGCCGCGATGCGGGAACGCTGCGGCAGGGCGGCGTCGGACCGGGGTCGGATCGCGCGGGTCGCCAACCCTTGCCGATGCCCGGAGGATGGATGGCGCACCGGAACTCTGTCCCGATCGGCGCAATCGTTCTCGGCGTGGCCGGACTCATCCCGTTCCTGGGCTTCGCTGCCCTGGCGGTGTCGGGCACCGACGGCGGCCTGAGCAGCATCGGCCTGTCGCCGCGCACCATCCTGTCGGCCTACGGCGCCGTGATCGCCTCGTTCCTCGGCGGGATCCGCTGGGGCGCCGCCGCGGCGCGCAATGGCGGCAACGGCGATTATCTCGTGGCCATCGTGCCGTCCCTGGTCGCCTGGGCCGCGATGGCCGCCCCCGCACCGTGGGACCTGCGCATCCTCGGCGGCCTCGTGCTCGCCTGGGGCCTCATCGATCAGGATCTGCCCCGCCGCGGGCTCACCCCCCTCTGGCTCGGCCGCCTGCGCCTGGTCCTCTCGGGCGTCGCCGGGGCCGCGCTCCTCGTGGCGGCCTGACCGCGGAGCGGCGGCCGTGCGGCACGCGCCGTCAGGTCTCGCGGCTCATCTCGCGCAGCAGGTTAAGGACGGCCGTGCGCCGCGCCGGCGACTTGATCGCCTGGAACAGCGCGGCGACCTCCGCGCAGTCGCGCGCGTCCTGATCCGCCGCGGTCTCGTCGGGCCGCTCCGTCTGAAGGAAGTAGGTCGGACAGACATTCAGCGTGGCTGCGATCCGTTCCAGTAGCCAGCGCGTCGTCGGCGGGGTCGCGTCGTCAGTCATACCGTTGAAACTCGCACTCCGCCCGCTGGACCGATTCAAACGGCAGAGCTTTCCGCGGCTACCCTAGCCTTTCAGCGGCGGCGATGCCATCCTCAGGTTGCGTTCGACTCATCATTTGTCGCAGTGCGTGCATCAATTTCGAGCTAGGGCATGCCGCATTCGAAGCACCTCGACAGGACCTTCAGCGTGTTGCGCGATCTGGAACGGGCCGCATCGCCCGACGAGATCGCGCGGCTCCTGGTCGACGCCTTCACCCGCTACGGGGTCTCGTACATCATGGCCGGGATCGTCCCGGAACCCGGCCTGCCGAAGCGGCGGCACGCCGGGTTCGTGCTCGCGAGCACCATGCCGGAGGGCTGGGCCCGCCGGTACGTGACGCAGGGCTACGCGCTCCACGACCCCACGGTCCGGCGGCTGTGCACCACGGCGACGCCGTTCGACTGGAGCGCCGTGCTGCCGGATACCCCGACGGCCGGGCGCGTCATGAACGAGGCCGGCGATTTCGGCATACGCGCGGGCATCACGATCCCGTTCGTGACCCTCGACGGCGAGCCGGGCGGGATCAGCGTCTCGGGGGAGCGGATCGAGATCGATCCGGCCGAGCGCGTCGCCCTCAACCTCGTCGCGACCTACGCGGTCGGTCAGCTGCTGCTGATGAACAGCCGGCCGGCTGGGCGCGCGCCGGTGCGCCTCTCGCCGCGGGAGCGCGAGACCCTGCAATGGGCGGCGGAGGGCAAGACCGACGTCGAGATCGGCATCGTCATGGGCATCACTGCCGCCGGCGTCGACTACCATCTGCGCTCGGCCCGGGCGAAGCTCGACACCGTCAACCGCGCCCACACCGTGGCGCAGGCGCTCCGAGCGGGTCTGATAACCTAGAGAACGCGCCACGCAGTCCGCACATTCCGCGGCCCGGCATCGGTGAACGCGGTTCGCACCGCGGCAAGTCCTTGGCGCCGCTGCCGGCTGCGCTCGCGGACCCTACGGTTTCTCGTAGTACACAGCCCCCGGTGAAACGACGAAAACTCACGCCAGACCAACGTGAGGTTTGCTCGTGATCCACATCGTCACCCCCGCCAACGCGGATCGCTACGCCGACGCGATGGAGCAGGCCTGGCGCCTGCGCCACGACATCTTCGTCGCCGAGAAGGGTTGGAGCGAGCTGGCTAGGCCGGACGGCCGCGAGATCGACCAGTTCGACACGCCGCACGCGATCCACTTCCTCGCCATGGAGGACGACACCGTCGTCGGCTACAGCCGGCTCCTGCCGACCACGCGCCCGCATCTCCTGTCGGACGTCCTGCCGCAGCTCTGCGAGGGCGAGCGGCCAGTCGGCCCCCAGATCTGGGAGTGGACCCGCCAGGGCGTCGCTCGCTCGCACCGGGCCAAGGGCCGCGTCGTCAATCCGGTCTCGATCGCGCTGCTCACCGGGATCGTGGAGTGGGGCCTCGCCCACGGGGTCAACAGCCTGCTGCTGCAGATGCCGACCCTCTACATGATCCACGTCATCCAGCTGCATTTCCGCCCGCAGCCGCTCGGCCTGCCCGTCCAGATCGCCGGCGAGGAGATCATGGCCGCGACCGCCCGGTTCGACGCCCGCACCCTGGCCAAGCTCCGCGCCGTCCGCGGCGACAGTCGCTCGGTCCTCGTCTCCGAACCCGCTTACCTGGTGGCCTGAACATGATCTTCGACAGCAAGGATACCGCGCTGGACGCGCTCGCCGCGCAGTGCCTGCGGGTTCGCGAACTCATCGACTCGGTCGGCGATCCGCTGATGCGGGCCGCCATCGACCTCCTGCTTCTCGAGGTCGCCCGGGCCCTCGCCCAGACGGGTCCGCAGGACCAGGCGAGCGGCGCCTGAGGCGCCGGCGGCACGCGGATGTGAAAGCGGCGGCCGTCCCGGAGGGCGCCCGCCGCTTTTCGCGTCGAGGCTGGAGCCTCAGGCGCCCATCGCGGTCTTCAGGTTCTGGTCAACCTTGTCGAGGAAGCCGGTGGTCGAGAGCCACTTCTGGTCCGGTCCGACGAGGAGGGCGAGGTCCTTGGTCATGTGGCCGGCCTCGACCGTGTCGACGCAGACCTTCTCCAGGGTCGCGGAGAACTTCGCCAGATCGTCGTTGCCGTCGAGCTTGGCGCGGTGCGACAGGCCCCGGGTCCAGGCGAAGATCGACGCGATCGAGTTGGTCGAGGTCTCGCGGCCCTTCTGGTGCTCGCGGTAGTGGCGGGTGACGGTGCCGTGCGCGGCCTCGGCCTCGACGGTCCGGCCGTCCGGCGTCATCAGCACGGAGGTCATCAGGCCGAGGGATCCGAAGCCCTGCGCGGCCGTGTCGGACTGCACGTCGCCGTCGTAGTTCTTGCAGGCCCAGACGTATCCGCCCGACCACTTCAAGCAGGAGGCCACCATGTCGTCGATCAGGCGGTGCTCGTAGGTGATGCCGAGCGGCTTGAACTTCGACTCGAACTCCTCCTCGTAGACCTTCTGGAACAGGTCCTTGAACCGGCCGTCATAGGCCTTGAGGATCGTGTTCTTGGTCGACAGGTAGACCGGGTACTTGCGCGCGAGGCCGTAGTTCATCGAGGCGCGGGCGAAGTCGATGATCGACTGGTCGAGGTTGTACATCGACATCGCGACGCCGGCCTCGGGGAACTTGAACACCTCCTTCTCGATGACCGTGCCGTCATCGCCCTCGAACTTGATGGTCAGGCGGCCCTTGCCGGGCACCTTGAAGTCCGTGGCGCGGTACTGGTCGCCGTAGGCGTGGCGGCCGATCACGAAGGGCTGGGTCCAGCCGGGCACCAGGCGGGGCACGTTCTTGCAGATGATCGGCTCGCGGAAGATCACGCCGCCCAGGATGTTGCGGATCGTGCCGTTGGGCGAGCGCCACATCTCCTTGAGGCCGAACTCCTGCACCCGCTGCTCGTCGGGGGTGATGGTGGCGCACTTCACGCCGACGCCGTGGCGCTTGATCGCCTCGGCGGCGTCGACCGTGACCTTGTCGTTGGTGGCGTCGCGGTGCTCGACGCCGAGGTCGTAATACTCGAGATCGACGTCGAGATAGGGGTGGATGAGCTTGTTCTTGATCTCGGCCCAGATGATCCGGGTCATCTCGTCGCCGTCGAGCTCGACGACGGGGTTCGCTACCTTGATCTTCGCCATGGACCGATGCCTTCCCGCGTTGTCCCCGCGCACGGCATGCAAGGGCCGTGCGGTCGTTGTCCCGAGTGGCCTGACGGGCGCCCCGGGCCGGAATCGCCCCGCGACATAGCGCGGCCCTTCCGGCGACGGAAGGCGCTCGCTGTCATCCGGGCGGCATCGTCACTCGGCCCTCGACGGGTGCGGGCCCGCCGTGCCAGACGGCCGCCATGACGAGCCGAGACGCACAGGGCGACGCCCCCGAGGTTTTCCCGAGGAAGGTCACCGAACTGCCGCCCGGGATCGCCCCCGCGGTGATCCTGGTGGAGCCGCAGCTCGCCGAGAACATCGGCATGACCGCCCGTGCCATGGCGAATTTCGGCCTCTCGGAGCTGCGCCTCGTCAACCCGAAGAACGGCTGGCCCAAGAAGGGCGTGCGCGAGGCGGCCTCGGGCGCGACGCACGTCCTGGACGCGGCCACGATCTACGGCAGCGTCGCCGACGCCATCGCCGACTGCCGGTACGTGCTGGCGACCACGGCGCGGGAGCGCGGGCAGATGAAGCGGGTCTTCGCGCCCGAGGAGGCCATGGGCGAGCTCGCGGCCCGTGAGGGCCAGCGCACCGCGGTGATGTTCGGCCGCGAGCGGGTCGGCCTCACCAACGACGAGGTGTCGCTCGCCGATGCGATCGTCACCTTCCCGGTCTCCCCGGACTTTCCCTCGCTCAACCTCGCCCAGGCGGTGCTGCTGGTCGGCTACGCGTGGCGGCAGGCGAACGGCCGGGCGCGCCTGCCCTTCACGGGCGAACTCCTGTCGCCGCCGGCGACCCGCGAGGCGCTGATCGCGCTGTTCGGAAGCCTGGAGGCGGCGCTCGACGGGGCCGGCTTCTACCCGCCGGAGAAGAAGGAGATCATCGCCCGCAACATGCGCGACATGCTTCACCGCATGTGCCTGACCGAGCAGGATGTGCGGACGTTTCGCGGGGCGCTGCGGGCCCTGGCGCGGAAGGGCGGCTGATCAGCCGGAGGCCGGCTTCATCTCCGGCGGCTTGCCGCCGCCGAAGCAGCGGCCGACCGCCTCCCAGAACGCCGTCTGCTCCTCGGGGGTGCACTGCGCCATGCGCGCCTCGACCTTGGCGCGTCCGGCCACCGCGTCGGGCGTCGCGGCGACCTCGGTCTCGCTCGGGTTTCTCGCCTCGGCCATGGGCAATCCTCCGTTGCAGAACGAAAGCGCAGCTGGGCCGTGCGGTTCCGTTCCGCGGCGCAATCGGGCATGGAGTCGGCGATTGGCCGAGCGGCCGCGCGGTGGCGGGACGAGGGCGGGGTATCGGGTGCGGCTCAGCGTGGACAATCTGGCCTGCCGCCGCTCCGGCCGCCGCATCTTCGCCAATCTGTCCTTCGCCCTCGGACCCGGCGACGCCCTGGCGATCACCGGGCGGAACGGCGCGGGCAAGTCGAGCCTCCTCGCCATCCTGTCGGGCCGGCTGCGGGCCGATGCCGGGCGGGTCGACGTCTCCGACGTCGGCGAGGCGAGCCTGCCCGAGTGCCTCCACGCGGTCGGCCACCGCGACGGGCTGAAGAGCTCGCTCACGGCGGGCGAGAACCTCCTGTTCGCCCAGCGGCTCCTGGGCGCGCCGCGCCTGGACCCGCGCGCCGCGCTGGTGCGGCTCGGCCTCGGCCACGCGCACGACCTGCCGGTGGCCTATCTGTCGGCGGGCCAGCGGCGGCGCGTGGCCCTGGCGCGGCTCCTCGTCTGCGCCCGTCCGCTCTGGCTCCTGGACGAGCCGACCGCCGCCCTCGACACGGCCTCGCAGGCGGTGCTCGCCGAGCTGATGGAGGGCCATCGGGCCGGCGGCGGGCTCGTGATCGCCGCCACCCACCAGTCGCTCGGCCTCGCCCGCGCGGCGGAGCTGCGCATCGAGACCGCTGCCGCGGCGCCGGTCGCGGACGTGCTGGAGGAGTGGGCGTGATTCGCGCGGTCATCGCCCTCGTCGCCCGCGACCTGCGCCTCGCCGGCCGGGTCGGCGGTTCCGGCGCCCTGTCGCTGGTCTTCTTCCTGATGATCGTCGCGCTGGTGCCCTTCGCCCTCGGGCCCGATCTCAACCTGCTGTCGCGGATCGGCCCGGCGATCCTGTGGCTCGCCGCCGTTCTGGCGACGCTGATCGGCCTCGACCGCCTGTTCCAGGCCGACGAGGAGGACGGCTCCCTCGACCTGATGACCGCCGCGCCGGTGCCCCTCGAGCTTGTGGTGCTCGGCAAGGTCGCGGCGCACTGGCTGACCACGGGCCTGCCGCTCGCCCTGGCCGCGCCGCTCTTCGGGCTGCTGGTGGCCCTCGACGGCACCGCCATGGGCGCGACGTCCCTGACGCTGCTCGCCGGCACCCCGGCCCTGAGCTTCATCGGCGCGGTGGGCGCGGCGCTCACCGCCTCGATTCGCCGGGGCGGCCTGATCCTGGCCGTGCTGGTCCTGCCGCTGATGATCCCGACGCTGATCTTCGGCGTCTCGGCCGCGCAGGCGGCGAGCGGCGGCACGGTGCCGTTCCTCGTGCCGCTGGCGGTGCTGGCGGCGCTGACGCTGATCGCCGCCGTGGTCGGGACGCTGGCGGCGGCGGCGGCCCTGCGCTGGCCCGAATAGCCGGAGCGCTCCTGCGAGAGCCGGCCGGCGCCCGTCATCGTCGCGGCGATGCGGCCTCCCGCGATCCGACGTCTTCGGGGAGGTCTGCCGGATGCGTCTCGGCGCCCGGACTGAGGCCGAGGCCCGCGATCCGGTTTCGCCTCCGAGCGCGTTGACGCGCGGCGCCCCCCTGACTATAGAAGCCGCTTCGCCGAGGGGCCGCGCTTTCGCGCGCGTTGCGTCTCGGCCATCGCCAGACAACCTGACGCGACGACCGATTTCCGGCACAGCCGGCCCGTCGGCATCGCCCGACGAGAAACACGAGGACGTACATGGCCAACACCGCTTCGGCCAAGAAGATGACCCGCAAGATCGCCAAGCGCACGGCGATTAACCGCTCACGCCGCTCGCGCATGCGGACCTTCGTCCGCAAGGTCGAGGAGGCCATCGCCACCGGTAACCAGCAGGACGCGCTGGCCGCCCTCCGCGCCGCCGAGCCCGAGATGATGCGCGCCGCCCAGCACGGCATCGTTCACAAGAACAACGCCTCGCGGAAGGTCTCGCGCCTTGCCGCCCGCGTGAAGGCGCTCGCCGCCTAAGACGCCACGCACCACCGAGACGGTCTCGAGCCCGGCCTTCGCGCCGGGCTTTTTCGTGCGCGCTGTCCGGATCGGGCCGCGCGCTGCCGGCGGCGCCATGAGTCGAAAGCGTTAACCCTATCCAAGAATCGGCACGATTGCGGTTCCCGGAAACGGCGTGTAACTTAACAGAAACTGACAGCGGACAAGCAAAACACGACGATTTCGGGACTCCAGCGAATCGATCTGATTCGCCAAGACTCTAGCCGCCGTGTTCAGCTCCCGCCGGAACACTTGCGAATGGGAATCGGCGCCGTCCCCACAAGTCCCACTGTTAAAGGAACCGTAGGTAATTGTTGATAGGCTCTCCCAATCGGCAAAAGTTCCTCGCGGTGGGGTTGACTCCGTCCAGAGGACTCTGTCCCGCCCGTTCTTGCGGGACGCTGAGGGCGTAATTCGTGCGTACGCGCCGCCTGCGGGATTCCGTGGGCAGCGTCGGGAGAGCCAGTGATGCGTGTCGACGGAACGGTGGCGAGCGACGACGACGGGGGCCGCAACGGCGGCGGCAACACGGATTACGGGTCTGCCTGGGCCCGGGTGAAGCGCCGGCTGCGGGCCGAACTCGGCGAGGACGTGTTCGCCAGCTGGTTCGCCCGGCTGGAGCTGGAGGCCGTGGCCGGCGGAACGGCCCGCCTGACGGTCCCGACCCGCTTCCTCAAGAGCTGGATCGAGTCGCACTACCTCGACCGCGTCCTCAACACCTTCAAGGCCGAGGTCGAGGAGATCGCGCGGATCGAGGTCGGCGTGCGCGGGACCGGGGCGCCGGTCCGTCCGGTCGCCGTCGGAGCCGCGAAGGCAGGCCCGGTCAGCGGCCCGCTCGCCCGCCTCCACGCGACCAGCGCGCCGATGCCGGTCGCCGCGGTCGCGCCGACGCCCGAGGCGCGCGGCGCCGAGGCCGGCGGTGACCTGAGCGGCACGCCGCTCGACGCGCGGCTGACCTTCGCGAGCTTCGTGATCGGGCGCTCGAACGCGCTGGCGCACGCCGCCGCCGAGCGGGTCGCCAACCATCAGGGGGAGGGCGCGCTCTACAACCCGCTCTACCTCCACGCGGGCGTCGGGCTGGGCAAGACACACCTGCTGCACGGGATCGGCCACGCCGCCCGCGAGGCCGGCCGCCGGGTGATCTACCTGACCGCCGACCGCTTCATGTACGGTTTCGTCAACGCCCTGAAGACGCAGTCGGCGCTCGCCTACAAGGAGCGGCTTCGCGGAATCGACCTTCTGATCCTCGACGACGTCCAGTTCATCCAGGGCAAGTCGATCCAGGCCGAGTTCGGCCACACGATCAACGCGCTCATCGATGCCGGCCGTCAGGTCGTCGTCGCCTCCGACCGGCCCCCGACCGAGCTCGAGGCCCTGGACGAGCGGGTGCGCTCGCGGCTCGGCGGTGGCCTCGTGGTCGAGATCACGGCCCTCGACGAGGCTTTGCGCGTCTCGATCCTGTCGGCACGCCTCGCCGCCGTGCGGGCCGCGCATCCGGGCTTCGACGTCTCGCCGCAGGTGGCGGCCTACGTGGCCCGCGCGATCACCGCCAACGGCCGCGACCTCGAGGGCGCGGTCAACCGCCTGCTGGCCCACGCCACGCTCACCGGCACCGCCGTGACGATGGAGACGGCCGAGAGCGCGATCCGCGACCTCGTGAAGAACCGCGAGCCGAAGCGGATCAAGATCGAGGACATCCAGAAGCTGGTCGCCTCGCGCTACAACGTCTCGCGGTCCGACATCCTGTCGGAACGGCGCACCGCCGCGGTGGTGAAGCCGCGCCAGATCGCCATGTACCTGTCGAAGGTCCTGACGCTGCGCTCGCTGCCGGAGATCGGCCGCCGCTTCGGAGGCCGCGACCACACCACGGTGCTGCACGCCGTGCGCAAGATCGAGAAGCAGATCGGCGAAGATTCGGTGCTCGGCGACGAGGTCGAGCTGCTGAAGCGGATGCTTCAGGACTAGTCGAACGCGCGAGATTTCCCGCATCGCATCCGGGCTGAGTTTGCTCTTTCAGGAGCAGGTTCGATCCGGGCGGGCGCGGGGACGGCCGGGCACCCGGCTGATCTGGCCGAGCCCGGACGAGCACGACCAAACCACCCCCGCTGTCACGCGCCCTTCGCCGGCTCCCCGCTATCGGGGCTGGCCGAGGGCGCGCGCGCCGTGGCAGACTGGCGCGAACCGAGACGGCCCTGTAAGGCCGCGTCGCCGACCGGCGAAGATCGACGCCCCGGGGGAGTGCTGATGACGGACGCCTTCATCTACGACCACGTTCGCACGCCGCGCGGGCGCGGCAAGGCGGACGGCTCCCTCCACGAAGTCACCGCCCTGCGGCTTGCCGAGACGGCGCTCCGCGCCCTCAAGGACCGCAACGGACTCGATACCGGCCTCGTCGACGACGTGGTGCTGGGCTGCGTCGATCCGGTGGGCGAGGCGGGGGGCGACATCGCCCGCGCCGCCGCCCTCGTGGCGGATTACGGCGCGCACGTGCCGGGCGTGCAGATCAACCGCTTCTGCGCCTCCGGCCTCGACGCGGTGAACTTCGCCGCCGCGCAGGTCATGAGCGGCCAGCACGAGATGGCGGTGGGCGGCGGCGTCGAATCGATGAGTCGCATCGGCATCGGCGCCTCGGGCGGCGCCTGGCCGGTCGACCCGGCGATCGCCATCAAGTCCTACTTCATGCCGCAGGGCGTCTCGGCCGACCTGATCGCCACCAAGTACGGCTTCACGCGGGACGATTGCGACGCCTACGCGGTCCGCTCTCAGGAGCGCGCGGCGAAATCCTGGGGTGAGGGGCTGTTCGACCGCTCGGTGGTTCCGGTCCGCGACGTGAACGGCATCACGCTGCTCGACCGCGACGAGCACATGCGTCCAGGCACCGACATGCAGTCGCTCGCCGCGCTGAAGGCGTCGTTCGTGCAGATGGGCCAGATGGGCGGCTTCGACGCCGTCGCGACGGACGCGCATCCGGACGTGGAGAGCGTGGAGCACGTCCATCACGCCGGCAACTCCTCCGGCATCGTCGACGGCGCCGCCGCCGTGCTGATCGGTTCCCGCGCTGCCGGCGAGGCTGCGGGCCTGCGCCCGCGCGGCCGGATCCGCGCCTTCGCCAATATCGGGTCCGACCCGGCCCTGATGCTCACCGGGCCGGTGGACGTCACCCGCAAGGTCCTGGCGAAGTCGGGCCTGAGCCTGTCGGACATCGACCTGTTCGAGGTCAACGAGGCCTTCGCGGCCGTGGTCCTGCGCTTCTGCCAGGCCTTTGACCTAGACCCGGAGGCGGTCAACGTGAATGGCGGGGCCATCGCCCTCGGCCACCCGCTCGGCGCCACCGGCGCGATGATCCTCGGAACCGCGCTCGACGAGCTGGAGCGGACCGGGAAGGAGCGCGCGCTGGTCACTCTGTGTATCGGCGCCGGCATGGGCACCGCGACCATCATCGAGCGGGTGTGAATCCCCGCGCGCCCGGGAGCGGCGCCGCGCCGCTCCCCAAAGTCCGGGAACGCTGCTAGAGGCGCGGGCGACGCTCGGCCCTTTCGCGGTCCGGACGATAAAACAACGGGAGACAAGCCCTTGAACCGCCTGATTGCGACGCTCTGTCTGGGCGTCACCCTGAGCCTGCCGGTGGCCGCCCGCGCCGATGACGCGGCGGACCGCGTGGCCGCGGCCACCAACCTCGTCAACAAGACCCTGATCAAGAACCTCCAGACCGGGTTCAACGTCGCCCTGGAGAAGACCGTCGCGCCGATGCCGGAGGCCCGCGCCGAGGCCGTGCGCAAGGAGCTGCTGGACGAGTTCGAGAAGCAGCGGACCCTCATGGTCCAGGGGCTCTCGAAGGACTACGCCGAGAAATTCAGCCTCGCCGAGCTCAAGCACCTCGACGAGATCTACTCGGACCCGACCTACCTCAAGTTCCAGACGATGAACGCCGACCCCAACTCGTCGGTCACGGCGATCTCGCAGAACTCCGTCACCAAGCTGCTCAACATGCTGGCGGTGGCCGCGGCGACCGACAACGGACCGAAGCCCGGCGCCCCGCCGGTGCCGACGGTTCCGCCGGCCGCGGCTCCGGCCCCGGCGCCGAAGTAGGCGATGAGCGCCGCGCGCGTCGGTCCGGCGTCAGGCCGCGCGCGCGGCCACCATGGGGGTGAAGCCCGCGACCGGGGGCAGCCCCTCCAGGAGGGGCTTGGCGAAGTGGTAGCCCTGGACGAGCGTGATCCCGATGCTGCGCAGGGCGTCGAGCTCCGCCGCGGTCTCCACGCCCTCGGCGAGCACCGCCACGTCGAGGGCTCGGGCGATTGCGACCACGCCCGAGACGATGGCGTAGCGCCCGGCGTCGCTGTCGAGGCCGCGCAGCACGTCCATGTCGATCTTGATCAGGTCGGGGCGGAAATTGGCGAGCAGGCTCAGGCCCGCGAAGCCGGCGCCGAAATCGTCGAGCGCCGTCAGGAACCCCTGCTTCCGGTAGGCGGCGACGATGCCCTTGACGTGATCGATGTCTCGGAAGCGCTCCTGCTCGGTGAACTCGAACATGATCCGCCGGTGTGCGAAGTCGATGCGCCGCGCCGCCTCGAGCGAGGCGCGGATGCAGGCATTCGGCTCGTAGACCGCGTTGGGCATGAAGTTGATCGACAGCCGCGTGGCGCTGTCGCGGGGAAACAGCGTGCCGGCGAGCTCGATCGCCTTGACGCGGGCGGCCTGGTCGAACTGGTAGCGGGTCTCGTCGGTCACCCGGTCGAGGATCGTGTAGGCCGGCTCACCCTTCGGGCCGCGCACCAGCGCCTCGTAGGCCCAGACGCTGCCGTCCGCGAGGTCGAGGATCGGCTGGAACGCCATCGTGAAGTCGAAGTCGAGCTTGGTGCCGGCGCGACAGGCGCGGCAGCCGGAATCCTTCGTCATGTGCGGCTTTCGGTGAGTGACCCCGGCCGGCAGACAATGGCCGGACGCGCTCAACACAACCTTAATGCAAGTGCGCCGGCGGATCGTCGGCGGAACCCAGGGAGGACGGCACCGTGACGCTGACCGATTTCCGCTTCGAGACCGATCCCGACGGCGTCGCTCTGGCGACCTGGGACATGCCCGGCCGCTCGATGAACGTGATCACCGAAGGTGTGATGGACCAGCTCGAGCAGATTATCGAGCAGGTCGCGTCCGACCCGGCGATCAAGGGCTGCGTCATCGCCACCGGCAAGGACAATTTCTCCGGCGGCGCCGATCTCACCATGCTCCAGGGTCTGGGCCGGGCCTACGAGCAGCTGAAGGCCGAGCAGGGCGAGGAGGTGGCGATGCGCCACTTCTTCGAGGCGTCCCGGCGCCTGTCGCTGCTGTTCCGGCGGCTCGAGACCTGCGGCAAGCCTTTCGCGGCGGCGATCCAGGGCCTGTGCCTGGGCGGCGCCTTCGAGCTGGCGCTGTCGTGCCACCACCGGGTCGCCTCGGACGACGGGAAGACCCGGGTCGGCCTGCCGGAGATCAAGGTCGGGCTGTTCCCGGGCGGCGGCGGCACGCAGCGGGTCGCCCGCCTGATGCAGACCGGCGACGCCCTGCAGATGCTGTTCAAGGGCGAGCAGATCCGCGCGCCCATGGCCAAGGGCATGGGGCTGATCCACGCGGTGGCGCCGCAGGCCGAGATCGTGGAGCGCGCCAAGGCCTGGATCCGCGAGGGCGGCTCGGCTGTGGCGCCCTGGGATGTGCCGAAGTTCAAAGCGCCGTCCGGCAAGGTCTACTCGCCCGCCGGCATGATGATCTGGCCGCCGGCCAACGCCATCTACCGGCGCGAGACCCACGACAACTACCCGGCTGCCAAGGCGATCCTGGCCTCCGTCTACGAGGGCCTTCAGCTGCCGATGGACCTCGCCCTGCGGGTCGAGAGCCGGTACTTCGCGCATATCCTGCGCTCGACCGAGGCGGCGGCGATGATCCGCACGCTGTTCATCTCCATGGGCGAGCTGAACAAGGGCGCGCGCCGTCCGAAGGACGTGCCGGCCACGAACCTGCGCAAGGTCGGCGTGATCGGCGCCGGCTTCATGGGCGCGGGCGTGGCCTACGTCACCGCCCAGGCCGGGATCGAGGTGGTGCTGGTCGACCAGTCGGTCGAGGCGGCCGAGAAGGGCAAGGCCTACGCCCACACGCTCATCACCGGCCAGATCAACAAGGGCCGCGCCAAGACCGCCGACCGGGAGGCGCTGCTCGGCCGGATCCAGGCCACGGCGGATTACGGCGCCCTCGCGGAGTGCGACCTCGTGATCGAGGCCGTCTTCGAGGATCCGCGGGTGAAGGCCGAGGTGATCCAGAAGGTCGAGGCGGTGATCCGCCCCGACGCGATCTTCGCGTCCAACACCTCGACCCTGCCGATCACCGGGCTGGCCAAGGCCTCGCAGCGGCCCGCGCAGTTCGTCGGGATCCATTTCTTCTCGCCCGTGGAGAAGATGATGCTCGTCGAGATCATCAAGGGCGAGGCGACCGGGGACGCGGCGCTCGCCGCCGCCCTCGACTACGTGCGGCTGATCAAGAAGACCCCGATCGTCGTCAACGACGCCCGCGGCTTCTTCGCCAACCGCTGCGTCGGCGCCTACATCCTCGAAGGCCACAAGATGCTCTTCGAGGGCGTGCCGCCGGCGATGATCGAGAGCGCCGGCCGCCAGGCGGGCATGCCGGTCGGGCCGCTGTCGCTCAACGACGAGGTCGCCCTCGACCTCGTGCTCAAGATCGCCAAGGCCACCGAGGCGCAGGTCGGGCAGGGCGCCGTCGACCCGGCGCAGAAGGCGATCCTCGCCGAGATGGTCGAGAACCAGGGCCGGCTCGGCCGCAAGAACCGCAAGGGCTTCTACGACTATCCCGAGGGCGCGCCGAAGCGTCTCTGGCCCGGCCTGAAGGACCTGCAGCCGAACCGCCTCGACCCCGACGCCGTCGATTTCACCGAGCTGAAGCAGCGGCTCCTGGTGGTCCAGGCGCTGGAGGCCGCTCGCACGGTCGGCGAGGGCGTGGTCACCGATCCGCGCGAGGCCGATGTCGGCTCGATCCTCGGCTTCGGCTTCGCGCCGTTCACCGGGGGGGCCCTGTCGTACATCGACTTCATGGGCGCGGCGGCCTTCGTCGACCTCGCGCGGACGCTCGAGGCCAAGCACGGGCCCCGTTTCCACGTGCCCGACAACCTGGCCGCCATGGCCGAGCGCGGGGGCACCTTCTACGCCGGCGCCGAGAAGCGCGCCGCCTGAGCGACGTCGGCCGGACGCCCGCTCGCGGCGTCCGGCAGCTGGGCGAGCTCCTCCAGCAGGACCGTGCGCGCGCAGGCACCGAAGGCCCGCATCAGCCGCCCCCGGGCGTGGTCCGGGGGGAAGAGCAGCGCGAAATGCACCGGGAGGGCGGGGGCGAAGGGCCGGATCGCGATCGGCGAGACCTTCGCCTCCTCGTGGGCGGCCAGGGGGTTCATCACGCTGACCCCGAGCCCGGCCGAGACGAGGGTGCAGATCGAGGCGCCGAGGCCGGCCTCGGCGGTGATGGTCAGGCCGATGCCGGCGGCCTCGAAGACGGCCTCGGTCCGGTCGCGCAGGGCGCTCCCGAGCGACGCGGCGACGAAGGGCACGCCCTGAAAATCCACGGGCGCGAGCGATTCCCGCGCGGCGAGGGCGTGGTCCTGCGGCAGGACGGCGACGCAGGCGCGCGTCTCGACATGCTCGGCGCGCGCCTCCGGGGCGTCGCCGTACAGCATCGTCAGCGCGGCGTCGCAGGAGCCGGTGGCGAGCCAGTGGTTCACGGTCTCGTCGTCGCCGGAATGGATCGCCACGATCACGTCCGGATGCGCGGCCCGGAAGCGGACGACCGCGCGCGCGAGGAGCCCGCCCGCCAGTCGCGGCATCGCCGCCACCCGCAGGCGCTCCGCCCCGAAGGCGCGGATGCGCGCGGCCGCCGTTTCCAGGCTCGTGAGGCCCACGAAGGCGCGCTCGACCTCCGCGTGGAACCGCGTCCCGTCGAGGGAGGGCACGACCCGGCTCCCGCTCCGGTCGAACAGGGGCAGGCCGGTGATCGCCTCCAGCTGCGCGATCAGCCGGCTGACCTGAGGCTGCGAGGTGTGGAGCCGGCGGCTCGCCTCGGTCATCGACCCGTTGGCCACCACGGCCCGGAAGGCCTCGATGTGCCGGAAGGTCATGCGCCGCTCGGCCATATCAGATCCGTATGCTCGGCAGGTGAATCGGCATTGGACGCCCGCGCGCGGCCGCTCCTAGGATCGGTCGGCAAAGCTTCGGGCCGACTCCCCGTCGGGGCGGCCGGGCGCTGCGCCGGTTCAGACATAGCGAGGGGGTTCGGATCGTGTCGAGGACGCTGCCGCTTCTGTTGGCCACTCTGTGCTGGGCCGGCCTCGCCGCGCCGTCGGTCGCCGAGGGACGCCTCGACAAGATCCGCGCGACCGGACAGATCAGCCTCGGCTTCCCGGACGCGTCGCCGCCCTTCGGCTTCCTCGACCAGAACGCCAAGCCGGTCGGCTATTCGCTGGAGATATGCGAACACGTCGCGCAGAAGCTCAAGGCCGCGCTCGGCCTGCCCAAGCTCGAGGTGCGCCACGTGCCGGTGATGTCGGCGACCCGGATCCCGCTGATCAACAACGGCACGATCGACCTGGAATGCGGCACCGCCAGCAACCTGCCCGAGCGGCACAAGCTGGTCTCGTTCGCGCCGACAACCTTCGTGGCGCAGGTGGTGCTGGTGGCCAAGAAGGACACGCCGGTGGATGTCGACGACATCGCGTCGTTCCGCGGCAAGGCCATCTCGGCCCAGGCCGGCGGCGAGACCCAGCGCGTCGCCACCCGGATCAACGTCCGCGACAAGCTCGACATCCAGGTGATGCCAGCCAAGGACACCGCCGAGGTGTTCCTGCTCGTGGAGACCGGCCGCGCGGCAGGCGCCATCAACGACGATGCCCTGGCCCACGCCACGGTGGCGGGCGCCAAGCGGCCGGCGGATTACAAGATCGGCACCAAGGGCCTGGAATTCGCGCCTTACGGGATCCTGGAGCCGAAGGACGACGCGGCCTTCAAGGCTGCGGTCGACAAGGCGGTGGTCGAGCTGATCCAGGACGGGACCGTGGCGCGGCTCTACGGCAAGTATTTCGAGCAGCCGATCCCGCCGAAGGGTATCAACTTGGAGTTGCCGATGAGCGACGTGCTCAAGCGGGCGCTCGCCAACCCGACCGATTCCGGCGACGAGGCGGCCTACCGGTAGGGCGGCGAGACCGACATGCGAGACGATCACGGCGAAGCCACGGACGCGCCGTCCGCGGTCGACCTGCGGAGCGACACCGTCACCCGTCCGA
The DNA here is from genome assembly GCF_040544715.1 of Methylobacterium sp. 1030. Taxonomy (NCBI): domain Bacteria; kingdom Pseudomonadati; phylum Pseudomonadota; class Alphaproteobacteria; order Hyphomicrobiales; family Methylobacteriaceae; genus Methylobacterium; species Methylobacterium sp. 1030. The sequence goes on from NZ_JBEPKM010000002.1 coordinate 86,774, forward strand.
CCGAGGCGATGTACGCCCGGATGCGGTCGGCGCCGCTGGGCGACGACGGGCTCGACGCCGACCCGACCGCCCGCGCGCTGGAGGAGACCGCCGCCGCGATGCTCGGCAAGGCGGCGGCCCTGTTCGTGCCGAGCTGCACGATGGGCAACCTGCTGGCGATCCTGGCCCAGGTTCAGCGCAGCGAGCAGGTCCTGCTCGAGGCCCAGGCCCACATGCTTCACACCGAGCGCGGGGCCGCCACCCTGACCGGGGCGTTCTTGGACGGGATCGCCGGGACCGACGGTGCCATGGACCTCGACCGGCTCGAGGACGCCCTCCGGCCCGGCGCGAGCCCGCTGCGCACGGCCATGATCGCGCTGGAGACCTCGCACAACGCCGCCGGCGGCACCGTGCTGCCGCCGGACCACATGGCCGCGGTGGCGCAGATCGCCCGCGCGCGCGGCATTAAGGTCCATCTCGACGGGGCCCGCCTGTTCAATGCCGCCACCCATCTCGGGGTCGCGCCGGCGGACCTCGCGGCCCATGTCGACACCGTGTCTCTATGCCTCTCGAAGGGCCTCAGCGCCCCGGTCGGCGCCGTGCTCGCCGGCGACGGACCGGTGATCGCGGCGGCACGGCGCCTGCGGAAGATGATCGGCGGGACGCAGCGGCAGGTCGGGATCGTGGCGGCCGCCGGCCTCGAGGCGATCACCGTCATGGGCGCGCGCCTCGTCGAGGACCACGACCGGGCCCGGCAGCTGAGCGCCGGGCTGAACGCCCTGCCGCGCCTCGCGGCGAACCTGCCGCAGACCAACATCGTGCAGGTCGACCTCTCTCGGACCGGGCGGGACAGCGCGCGCTGGGTCGCGGATCTCGACGCGGCCGGCATCCGCACGCGCCCGCTCGGCCCGCGGCGGCTGCGGCTCGTCACGCACCGGCACATCGCGGCGGCCGACATCGACCGCGCCGTCGCGGCCTTCCGCGCCTGCCTCGACGCGGCCTGAGCCCGGTCAGGCCGCGCCCGCGACCCGGGTCTTCGCGCCGAGCATGCGGGCGAGGAACACGACGTCGCCGGCATTGTCCGAGAGCAGGTCGGTGATGTCGCCGACCTCCAGCGCCTTCACGTGGCGGCAGCGCATGCCGTAGCGGCCGGCCGTGCAGGTGCAGCGCAGCTCCGGGCCCCCCGGCCGTTCCTCCAGGCTGACGTGGTAGCGGTTGCCGGTCGAGCCGCGCATGGCGAACCGCAGGGCCGCCGGCGCGTCGGGGAAGCTTGCCACGGCCCGGGCGCTGATCGCACCCGGCACGCGGCGCGGCACGGCGGGACCGCCGACCGCCCGCGCGACCGGGAGGCCGAGCGCGGCCGCGAGGGCGTGCACGTCCGCGACCGCCCGCTCGCGCATCGCGGCGAGCGCGATCTCCGCGCAGGCGAAGGCGTCCTCGCCGGCGTCGTGGTGCTCGAAGCGGATGCCGAGGCGCCGCGCGACCTTGCCGAGCCCGCAGCCCTCCGGCGCCGGGAAGACCCGGCGTGCCACCTGGACCGTGCAGAGATAGGCGAGATCGGGGACCGGCAGGCCGGCCCGTGTCAGCCCGGCGCGCAGGACTCCGATATCGAAGCTCGCGTTGTGCGCCAGGATCAGCCCCCGCCCGAGATCGCCGAGATAGGGCGCCATGACGGCGGCGAAGTCGGGCTTGTCGGCGACGTCGGCCGGCAGGATTCCGTGGACGCGGATGTTGCCCGGTGCGAAGCGCATCTCGGGCGGCCGGATCAGGTGGCTCGCGCGGCGCACGACGCGGCCGTCGGCGATCCAGGCCAGACCCACCGCGCAGGCGCTGTCACGCCGCTCGTTGGCCGTCTCGAAGTCGAGGGCCAGGACCGTCATCGCGGTTCAACCATTCCGGGTGGAAGTTCTCGGGGTGTTCCCCGAGAGGTCTAGGCCGCCCGGACTCGGGCATCAACCCTGCGCCACCATCGCCAGCCAGTCGTCCTCCGAGACGACCCGGACGCCGTGCTTCTGCGCGTCCTTCAGTTTCGAGCCCGCACCGGGGCCGGCCACCACCAGGTCGGTCTTGGCCGAGACCGAGCCCGAGACCTTCGCGCCCAGGCGCTCGGCCACCGCCTTGGCCTCGTTGCGGGTCATCTTCTCCAGGGTGCCGGTGAAGACCACGGTCTTTCCCGCGAACGCTGAGGCCGCGGCGGCCCGCTCCATCGGCTGCACCGCCACCGCGTCGAGCAGGGCCGCGACGGCGTCGGCATTGTGCGGCTCGGCGAAGAACAGGAGCAGCGCGTCGGTCGCCACCGGGCCGATCTCGCCGTCGTCGGCGAAGACCCGGTAGGCGTCGCCGGGACGCTGCGCCGCAGCCCGCGCGATCGCCGCGCGCACCGCGTCGACGTCGCCGTAATGGGCGAGGAGGTTCTCGCGCTGCACGGCGCTCAGGCGCGCCCGCTCCTTGGCCGGAGCCGCGTCGTCCTCCGGGAAGCCGAGATCGAGGAGCCGGTCCCGGGTCGTGCCCCCGACGCGCGGCACTGCGGTGAGCTCGACCCAGTCGGGACCGGGCTGCGCCGCCGCGGCCTCGCGGATCGCCGCGATCAGCGTCGGCATGTCGGCGAAGCGCTTCGCCAGCGCCTTGGCGGTCGCCTCGCCGATCTGCGGGATGCCGAGGGCGAAGAGCAGGCGGTTCATCGGCACGGCGCGCCGCGCCTCGACAGCAGCGAGCAGGTTCCGGATCGCCTTGTCGTCCTCGTCGCCCTTCTTCTTGGCGGCCTTCTTCGGCGGCTCGCTCGTCCCCGAGTCCGCGCGCCGCTCGGCCGACAGCGCTTCGCGCCGCGCCACGATTGCGGCCTTGAGTTCCTCGAAGTCGAGGCGGAACAGGTCGGCGGGCTGGCGCACGAGCCCGGCCTCGAACAGGACCTCGATATAGGTCTCGCCGAAGCCCTCGATGTCGAAGCCGTTGCGCGACACGAAGTGCTTCATCCGCTCAACGCCCTGCGCCGGGCAGATCAGCCCGCCGGTGCAGCGGCGCACCGCGTCGGGCCGGCCGGTGCGGGGGTTGATGGCGCGGACGGCGCGGCTGCCGCAGGCCGGGCAGGTCTCCGGGAAGGCGTAGGGCCGCGAGTCGGCCGGGCGCTTCGTCAGGTCGACATCCATGACCTTCGGGATGACGTCGCCCGCCCGGACCACCGTGACCGTGTCGCCGACGCGGATGTCGCGGCCGTCGCGGATCGGCTCGCCGTCGGCGCCGACGCCCTTCACGTAGCCCTCGTTGTGCAGGGTGGCGTTCGACACGACGACGCCGCCGACGGTCACGGGACGGAGCTTGGCGAGCGGGTTCAGCGAGCCGGTGCGGCCGACATTGATGACGATGTCCTCGACCACCGTCGTGGCTTCCTGGGCGGCGAATTTGTGGGCGAGCGCCCAGCGGGGCGAGCGCGAGACGAAGCCCAGCCGCTTCTGGAGCCCGAGGTCGTCGACCTTGTAGACGACGCCGTCGATGTCGTAGCCGAGCCCGGCGCGGTCGGCCTCGATGCCGCGGTAATGGGCGAGCATCGCTTCCGTGTCGGTGAAGGTCTGGGTCCGCGGGTTCACCGGCAGGCCCCAGGCCGCGAAGTGCTCCAGCACGCCGGTCTGCGTGTCGGCGATCGGCGCCGACAGCTCGCCCCAGGCATAGGCGAAGAATCGCAGCGGCCGGGACGCGGTGATCGCGGGATCGAGCTGGCGCAGGCTGCCGGCGGCGGCGTTGCGCGGGTTGGCGAAGAGCGGCTTGCCGGCCGCCTCCTGCCGGGCGTTGATGGCGGCGAAGTCGGCGTGGGACAGGTAGACCTCCCCGCGCACCTCGCAGATCTCCGGCCAGCCGGACCCCGCGAGCACCGCCGGGATGTCCTGCACCGTGCGGGCGTTGGCCGTGACGTTCTCGCCCACCTCGCCGTCGCCGCGGGTGGCGGCGGTGTCGAGCCGGCCGTTCACGTAGCGCAGGGACAGGGACAGGCCGTCGATCTTCGGCTCTGCCGTGAAGGCGAGGGGGGCGTCGTCCGGCCAGCCGAGGAAGCGGCGCACGCGCGCGACGAACTCGGCCACCTCCGCGTCGTCGAAGGCGTTGCCCAGCGAGAGCATCGGCACGGCGTGCCGCACCTTGGCGAACTTCTCCGAGGGCTTGGCGCCGACCGACGTGCTGGCGGCGCCCGTGCCGGCGAGATCGGGGAAGCGGGCCTCGATGTCCTCCAGGCGGCGGCGCAGCCGGTCGTACTCGGCGTCCGATATCTCGGGCGCGTCCTCCTGGTAGTAGAGGCGGTCGGCCTCCAGGAGCGCGTCCGACAGCCGCGCGTACTCGGCGCGCGCTTCCTCGGCGCTGAGGTCGAGATCGAGCGGTTCGGATTTCGTGGCGGCCATGCCGGGGTTCTAACGCATCGGCGGCCGGCGGGGAGCCGGCCACGGCGCGCGATCCCCGATTCCCTCACCGGCGGGCACCGAGCAGATCGCCGCGCCCCGCCATCCGGAAGGCCGCGAAGAACGTCGCGGCGACGAGGGCGGCGATTGCTTGCAGAGGCAGGACCGGGGCCAGCCAGCCCGCGACCGCCGTCCCGGCGACCGAGCCGAGGTTCATGGCCGCCATGTAGACCTCGAACTGCGTGGCCGCGCCCGGGCGGCCCCGGCTCGCCGCGAGCAGGGCCGGCATCAGGGCGACGATCAGCAGGCCGGGCAGCACGCTGGTGAGCGCCAGGATCGCCGGCGCCGCGGCCCCGACGAGGCCGGCGCCGATCAGGATCCCGGCCAGCACGAAGGTGAGGGCACTGCCCAGCAGCAGGGCGCGAAGCGGCGACGCCGCGCCCGCGCGGTCCGACCAGAGTCCCACCGCGACCGCACCGGCCGTGCCGCTCACCAGGGTCAGGAAAGCCTGGAGACGCGACAGGCTCGCGGCCTCCCAGCCCTGACGCTGGAGGAGGTCGATCGAGAAGGGCAGCTCGAACAGGCCGAGCGCCGCGTCGAGGCCGAAGCACAGAGCGAGCAGCCGCAGGGCGCGCGGGCGGCGCAGGGCGATCACGGTGCGGCGCAGGAAGCGGCGGAACGGCAGGCGCCGCGGCGCCGGTCCCCGGCGCTCGAGCGACCAGAGCGGATCGGCGGGCGCCTCGCGGACCAGCAGCATCGGCAGGCTCGCGACGATCGCGGCGACGAGCAGCCAGAGGGCGCTCGCGGCGAAACCCCAATTCGCGAGCGTCCATCCGAAGACGGCGGCGCTGAGGCTCGTTCCGGCCACGAAGCCCGCGCGGGTGCAGGCGCTGACCCGGCCGAGTTCCCGGGTGGGGACGTGGTCCATGATCATCCGGTCGCAGGCGGTATCGAGGAGCGAGGCGAACAGGCTGTGGACGAGGAAGACCGGACCGAGCGCGCCGACGGCGTCGCCCCCGGCGACGAGGAGCAGCGCCAGCGTCGCGTGGCATCCGACCAGCGCGGCGACCGCGAAGGGCCGGCGCCGTCCCATCCGCGTGTCCCCGGCCCGGTCCACCCAGGGCCCCCACAGCAGCGGCTGCAGCGTCCAGGGCAGGCCGGCCAGGGCGAAGTGCAGCCCGACCTCGGTTGCCGGGACGCCCCTAGCCGCGAGGTGGTTGGCGAGCGCCGTCAGCGAGAAACCCGCGACGAGGCCCTGGTAGAGGTAGGTGGCGAAGAAGACGCCGTAGCGGACGGACCGCTGGCCGAGGCTCGGTCTACCCAGGAGGCCGACGCGGAGATCCGCGCTGGACCGCGTCACCGCGCGCGGCGCTTCTTGCAGGAGACGGGCCGCGATCCGATGCTGCTCATTCCTGCCCCATCGGATCGTCGCCCGTGCCGTTTCGCTCTCCCGACGCTAGCGCCCCAGCTCCCGCCTCGCGAGGTGTCGCGTGAGCGCGGTGCAGGTCTGGATCGTCGACCTCGCCCTGACTTCGAGCCAGGTCGACCGGTGCGATGCCGTCCTCGACGCCGCGGAGCGCGCGCGGGCTGACCGTTTCCTGCGCCCGGCGGATCGGGCGCGGTTCCGCGCCAGCCACGCCGCGCTGCGGCTGGTCCTCGGCGACGCGCTCGGTCTCGCGCCGGCCGACGTCGAGTTCGCCGCCGGAGCCGGCGGCAAGCCGGAGCTCGCGGGCCCGGCACGGGGCGCCGCCGAATTAAACCTCTCCCATTCCGGGGCGCGCGCGCTGATCGGGCTCACCCGCGGCGCGGCGATCGGCGTCGATGTCGAGGCCGTGCGGCCGATCGCGGACGCGCTGCGGATCGCGGCGGCCCATTTCGCCGCCGACGAGGTGACGGCCCTGGCCGGAGCCCCGCGAAGCGCGGTCGAGCGGCGCTTCTTCGGACTGTGGACCCGCAAGGAGGCGGTGGTGAAGGCTTTGGGCAGCGGCCTGTCGCTGCCCCTCGACCGGTTCAGCGTCAGCGTTCCGCCCGAAGCGCCGCGCCTTCTCCGGGCCGACGGCGACGCGTCCTGGAACCTGGACGGTCCTTGGAGCTTCGCCGAGGTCGATTGCGGGCGCGATCACGTCGCCACGGTGGCGTCCCGATCCGCGGAGGCGGAGATCACCTGCCACCGTCTCCCGGACGACTGGCCCGATCATCTGGGCTGAAAAGGCGCAACAGCGCGCTTGCGGTGCGGGAAAGGCGCGGCTATACACCCGCTCGCCGGCCCTGGCGGACACGCGGGACGGCCTTCGGAGTGTAGCGCAGTCTGGTAGCGCACCACGTTCGGGACGTGGGGGTCGCAGGTTCAAATCCTGCCACTCCGACCAAAATTCCCGCGATCTCAAGTTCAGCGAGAACGGACGGTCACCCTTCGCAAGGGACCTCGTTGACGCATGACGCGTGACTTCGCTGGTCAGCGTCCGCGTATTCCCAGACTCTCGCGAATGCGGCCACCTCGACCGGACCGAAGCCGTCGCGCCATCCCGGCTCCGCATCAGGCCGGTCCCTGTCTCGCACCCCGCTGATCACTGCGCGCGGAGGATCCTGAGGCCGCCCCGTCTGGCCCGTCCGAGCCGTGATCCTGGGACGGAGTCTCCCCGGACCCCGCCGTGCCGGGGCTCTCGCCCTGCGGGATCAGGGGCGCCATGGGCACGCTCTCCACGAGCAGCGCGATCATCTCGGACCGTGAGCTCAGGAGAATGGCCGGCGGCTCGCCGGTGATCTGCCGCCATCGCCTGACGAAATCGCCCGCCGGCAACTCGGCGAGAGCGTCCTGTTCGGTCGCGGGGTGGTCCGTTCTGAGGGCTGCGGACTGATCCATGCGCCTCAACGGCTCGAACCACGATTCGGCCTCAGCCTCCGCCCGTGATGGTGAAGCGAGCGTTAGTCCGATCGCGGAAGACGATGCCCGCATCGGCGGACCGGCGGGCGAGGCCCGGGGCGCTCGATGCGTAGAGGAGCATCGCGCCTGTCCCTGACGAAAGCGTGCGCGCCGGTCAGTTCATCGGCGGGACAGAGGGAGGTGCGTCGAGGAATGGACCCGGCGCGCGGCCGTGCGGGATGTCGTCGTTCTCATGGGCCCTCATCGCACGACGCGGGGTCCGGGCGCGGTCAGGCGGCGAGCCGGAAACCGATTCCGCGGGCCGTGCGGGGCGCGACCGTCGACTTGTCCCGGGGCAGCAGCAGGTCGATCTGCGAGCAGTGCAGCGCCAGGACGTTCTGCTCCTCCGCCATGGCGCGCGCCGCGCCGCTGAACCGACCATTCGTCATCACGCACGCCGTGGTCGACCCGGCGCGCTCCGCCGCCGCCGCGACGTCGGAGATCGGGAGACACGCGACGTCGCGGTCCGCCCAATGCAGGCAAACGACGACGCGCGTTCGGGCCCGGAGGAGCACGAAGTGGTCCTGATCCTGGTAATCCAGGCGCCAGCCGGCCGCCTTCAGGCACCGCAGCATCAGCGCCTCGTAATGCGCCTGCGAGGCGCTCACGCGGTCGAGGAAGGTCCAGGACGCGACCTCGGCCGGCAGGATCGACGCGAATTCCGCGCTGACCAGGCGCCTGAAGCCGCGGAACCGGACGACGGCGCGGAGCGGGCGCGAGAGATGGGCGCGGTGCAGCCTGACGAGTTCCCGGTCCCAGAGCGCCTCGAACGCTGCCGCTCCGCGCGCGTGGTGCTCCATCCACCGGTTCTCGATGATCAGGCGCTCGATCTGCGGTCGGATCGCGCGGCGACACCGCTCGGTGAGCCGCTCCTGCAGATGCAACCAAGAGAGCAGAAGCAGGATGGCTATCACCCACAGGGCGAGGCTCGTCGCGAACATGGCGGCGGGACTTTGCGAAATAAGGCCTATGTCGCCATTTATCCGCCGCAGGAATTAAGCGGACATTGCCGGTCACATGCGTACTGAGCCGACCAGTGCAAGTCTTTGGAGATGGTGAATTCTAAATTTATGTCCGCCCCGCAGCCGCTCAGGTCCGCATGGCCACGAACATGCTCCGGCCCTGCTGGTGGTAGTAGCCGCTCTCCATCGAGCCGCGGATGTCGTGTCCCAGCATGTCGTACTGCTCGTAGACCATGTCGAAGCCGCACTCCTTGAGAAGCTGGATCAGGGCCGGCTTGGTGGGCCAGAAGGAGCGCTTGTTGCTCCACGAGGTCCATTTGTGCGCCTCGAGCTGGCTCGTGTCGTCGAGATCGTGCTCGTGCATCCAGCGACCCGGCAGACCTTCGTTCTCGGCGGGCGGAGAGAGCTGGAACAGGGCCTCGTTGGTCTCGGTCGCGAAATGCGTGTGCAGGATGACCACGTCGCGGACGCATTCGGCCATGAGGCGGATGAAGGCGGCCGGCCTGTCGAGGTGGTAGAGCAGTCCGCAGCAGAAGGCGGCATCGAAGGGGCCGTGGGCCGCCAGATTCCACACGTCGTCGTTGACGAAGGCGAGGTCGGGGACGCCCGTCCCCTCCTTGACCCGCAGGCAGTTCTCGAAGTTGGAGCGGCGCACCTCGACACCGGTGGCGCGCATCCCGGCGCGGGCGAATTCGAGCGTGTAGCCGCCCTCGAGGCAGCCCAGATCGACGATCGACCGGCCGGCCAGCCTGTGCCCGTAGAACAGCCGGAGCGAGCGCAGGGCCGCCTGGGTCCAGGGGCTGTCGCCGATCAGCCAGCCCGCCTCGGGCAAGGTCTCGGACCCGTCCGCGAGGCGGATGTTGTGTGCCGTGAACGTCATGCCGCCTCCCCACGCCGCCCACTCGTGCCGGGCAACGCCTTCGTCCGTCTATACGGGCGGCGGCCGATCGGTTCACGCGCTTTGTCGATCCGCCCGTATCGAACGGTCGACCGGCGGGATGGGTCAGGTCGGCGCGACCGCCGCCTCCACGGTGCGGCCGGGCACGCGATGCCCGCGACGGGGCCCGTCGAACGGCGTATGTAGCCGCCCGATGGATCCGTCCTCTCACCATCGAGCCGGCCGGCGACCCGCTGGATGGGTCGGCTTCGCGCGCAGCTTCCTCGTCTGCGCCACCCTCATGGGCTTGGCGCTGATCGGCTTCGTGGCCGCGGTCGATCCCTACGGACTGCGGGCCGCGCCCGGGCATCCGCCGGGACCGATCATGGATGCCAATCAGCGGCTCTCCTATCCGCAGATCGCCCGCGGGGGGCCGTTCGACGCGGCGGTCTTCGGCACCTCGACGGCGCGACTGCTCGACCCGCAGGCTCTCGACGCGGCCTTCGGTGTCCGGTTCGCCAATCTGGCGGTGAATGCCGCGACGCCCGACGAGCAGGGTCGGCTCGCCGCGCTGTTCCTGGCCCGCCGGCCGATCCGCGCGGTCCTGTTCGGCCTCGATGCCCCATGGTGCGCCGCCGATCCGCCGGCCCGGACCGCCCATGCCTTTCCCGACTGGCTCTACGCGGACCGCGTGCCCGGCGATGTCCTGCGTCAGGTCAGCCTGCGCTCGGTCACGACGGCCGTCCGGGCCGGACTCGCCGATCTCGGGCTGACGCGGGCGCGGATTCGCGGAGACGGCTACGCGGTCTTCACGCCGCCCGAGGCGCGCTACGACCTCGCACGCGCCCAGGCCCATATCCGCGCAGGCCGCGTGGACTCGGCGGCGGCGGACGCCCCCGAGCTGCCGATGCCGGCCCTCGACCGCCTGGACGATCTCCTCGGTCGCGTGCCCGCCGAGGCCCTGAAGATCGTGGCCTTCATGCCGGTGCATGCGGGGGCGCAGGGTTCACCGGGATCGGCGGCGGGCCGTCGCGAGGAAGCCTGCAAGGCGCGCGCCGCGGCGATCGGGAAGCGCCGGGGCGCGGTCGTGGTGGATTTTCGCCGGATCTCGCCGCTGACGACCCGGGACGCGAATTATTGGGACGCGCTGCATTACCGCCTGCCCGTGGCGGGGCGCGTCGTCTCCGATCTCGCGCGCGCCGTCGCCACCGGCCGCGACGATCCGGATGGAATCTACCGGGTGCTCGCGCACCCGTGACGCCCGGTCAGGCGGCGGCGCGCTCGGCGCTCGCCCAGCCGGCGCGGGTCTCTGCGCAGTACTCCGCGTAGCGGCCGTCCCGGATCGCCGCGCGCGCGCCGGCCATCAGGTCCTGGTAGTAGGCGAGGTTGTTCCAGGTCAGCAGCATCATCCCGAGGATCTCGTTCGAGCGCACGAGGTGATGCAGGTAGGCACGGGAATAGTCCCGCGCGGCCGGACAGGTCGAGGTCTCGTCGAGCGGCGCGGTGTCCTCGGCGTGGCGGGCGTTGCGCAGGTTGACCCGTCCGTGGCGCGTGTAGGCGAGGCCGTGCCGGCCGGCGCGGGTCGGCATCACGCAGTCGAACATGTCGATGCCGCGGGCGACCGCGCCGAGGATGTCGTCCGGCGTGCCGACGCCCATCAGGTAGCGGGGCTTGCCGGCGGGCAGGTGCGGCTCGACCGTCTCGATCATGGCGAACATGACCGCCTGCGGCTCGCCGACGGCGAGGCCGCCCACCGCGTAGCCCTTGAGATCGAGATCCGTCAGCGCGCGGGCGCTCTCGACGCGCAGGGCCGGCACGTCGCCGCCCTGGACGATGCCGAACAGGGCCCGTCCCGCCTGCTCGCCGAACGCGACGCGGCAGCGCTCGGCCCAGCGCAGCGACAGGTGCATGGCCTTCTCGATGGCCCCGTGGTCCGCCGGCAGGCGGACGCACTCGTCGAGCTGCATCTGGATGTCGGAGCCGAGCAGACCCTGGATCTCGATGGAGCGCTCCGGGCTCATGTGATGCGCGGTGCCGTCGATGTGCGAGCGGAAGGTCACGCCCTGCTCGTCGATCTTCCGCAATGCGGAGAGCGACATCACCTGGAAGCCGCCGGAATCGGTCAGGATCGGCCGGTCCCAGTTCATGAAGCGGTGAAGGCCGCCGAGCCGGGCCATACGCTCGGGGCCGGGCCGCAGCATCAGGTGGTAGGTGTTGCCCAGGACCACGTCGGCGCCGAGATCGCGGACTTGGCCAGGATACATGGCCTTGACGGTCGCGGCCGTGCCCACCGGCATGAAGGCCGGGGTCCGGATCTCGCCGCGCGGCGTCCCGATCACGCCGGTGCGGGCGGTGCCGTCCCGGGCCAGCAGGTCGAAGCGGAAGTGTGCGCTGTCGGTCATGGGGTGTCCGCGCCCGGGCCCGGGAAGAGCAGGCTGGCGTCGCCGTAGGAGTAGAACCGGTACCCGGCGGCGATCGCGTGCGCGTAGGCCGCGCGCATCGTCGCGAGACCTGAGAACGCCGAGACCAGCATGAACAGCGTCGAGCGCGGCAGGTGGAAATTGGTCACGAGGGCGTCGACCGCGCGGAACCGGTAGCCCGGCGTGATGAAGATCTCGGTGGGTCCCGAGAAGGGCGCGAGCGTGCCGTCCGGTCGGGCCGCGCTCTCCAGCAGCCGCAGCGCCGTGGTCCCGACCGCGACGATCCGGCCGCCCGCGGCCCGCGCGGCGTTCAGGGCCTCGGCCGTGGCGGCGTCGAGGATGCCGATCTCCGCGTGCATGCGGTGGGCCTCGGTATCTTCGGCCTTGACCGGCAGGAAGGTCCCGGCGCCGACATGCAGCGTGACGTGCTGGCGCCGCAGACCGGCGGCGTCGAGATCGGCCAGCAGCGCGTCGGAGAAGTGCAGGCCGGCCGTGGGAGCCGCGACCGCCCCCGGATTGCGGGCGTAGACCGTCTGGTAATCGGTGGCGTCGCGGTCATCCGTGGCGCGCTTGCCCGCGATGTAGGGGGGCAGCGGCAGGGCACCCTCCGCGGCGATGGCCGCGTCGAGGTCTGGCCCGGCCCGGTCGAAGGCGAGGACGATCTCCCCGGCCTCGGCCTTCTCGAGAACGGTCGCCGCCAGATCGCCGAAGCGCAGCGCGTCGCCCGCCGCGAGCCGCTTGGCCGGACGCGCGAAGGCGCGCCAGCGGTCGGGGGCTTCCCGCAGGTGGAGCATCACCTCGGTGCGCTGGCCGGGGGCGCCGGGCCGTGTGCGCACGCCGTTCAGCCGGGCCGGGATCACCCGCGTGTCGTTGAAGACCAGGGCGTCGCCGGCCCGGAGGGCCTGGGGCAGGTCGCGCACGGTCCGGTCGGCCAGCGGCGCGCCAGGTCGGACCACGAGCATCCGCCCGGCGTCGCGCGGCTCGGCCGGGCGCAGGGCGATGCTGGTCTCCGGCAGATCGAAATCGAAGAGGTCCACGCGCATCGCCGGCTGCCTGCACCGAACGGCACGCGGTTTCAACCGCGGAACCGCCGGGGAGCGCGTCCGTTTCCAGCGTCACCGAGACGCGAGGCTCCCGATCCATGCCCTGGTACGCCGTTCGCCCCCGTGACGCCGCCGATCCCCGCTGGCCGCTCCCCGGCACGTCCGAGATCGTGCTGAAGGCCGAGGATCCCGACACCGCCCGCGCGAAGTTCGAATCGGCCTACCCGAGCCAGCCCTTCGGCAGCCCCGGAATCCCGGTGCCGAATACCGGCGCCGGCAGCTTCCGCGGCGATCCGGACGCCCTGGTCGTGGCCGAGACGGGCGAGCCGCCGGCGCCGCGGGGGAGCGACGCGTGACGCCCCGCGGTCGCCCCCGGCGGGTCACCCTCGACGGGCAGCTCCTCGGGTACTGGGAGCGCGAGGCCGCCCGGCTGGAGACCCTCGCCGCCGGAGCGCGCTTCGCCTGGCAGCGCCGTCGCTTCCTGCGCAAGGCGGAGGCAGCGCGTGCCAAGGCGGAGCCGAGCCGGCGGCGCGAGGCCGCCCGCGACAACGGCGGCGCGTCGGAGACTTAGCCGCGGCTAACACGTTTTCGGCGGCGTCGAACCTTTGCCGTGGCCTTGGCCGCGGCCGGTGCCGTATGGGCGCGGCGTCACCCCAACGGCGCGAACCATGGACCGCACCCAGAAAGCCGCCCTCTTCAGCGCGGGCATCGGCCTCGCCGTCACGGCGATGAAGTTCTACGCGGCGTGGCTCACCGGCAGCCTCGCCCTGTACTCCGACGCGCTGGAGAGCATCATCAACGTGGTCGCCGCAATCGGCGCCTTCGTGGCCCTGCGGGTCGCCGCGCGCCCGGCGGACGAGGACCATCCCTACGGTCACCACAAGGCCGAGTTCTTCTCGGCGGTGATCGAGGGCGCGCTGATCGTGGTGGCGGCGCTGCTGATCCTGCGCGAATCCTATTTCGGGCTGCTCGCCCCGAAGGCCCTCGACGCGCCCGCGGTCGGCCTCGCGATCAACTTCGCGGCCGGGATCGTCAACGCGGTCTGGGCGGCGGCACTGATGCGCTGGGGAAGGCGGTGGCGGTCGCCGGCCCTGATCGCCGACGCGCGCCACGTCTTCGCCGACGTGGTCACGTCCTGCGGCGTCCTGGCCGGCGTCGGCGCCGTGGTGGTGACGGGCTACCCGGTCCTCGACCCCGTGGTGGCCGGGCTGGTCGCCATGAACATCCTGTGGTCCGGCTTCCGCATGGTCCGGGAATCGGTGGACGGCCTCATGGACAGGGCCGCCCCGGCCGAGATGGTGAGCCAGATCCGGTCGCTCATCTCCCAGCACGGCGAGGGCGCGCTGGAGGCGCACGACGTGCGCACGCGCTCCGCTGGTCAGGCAACCTTCATCGACTTCCACCTCGTCGTCCCCGGCGCGATGACCGTCGAGGATTCGCACGCGATCTGCGACCGGCTGGAATCCGCCCTGGAGACGACGATCCCCGGGGCGGTGGTGACCATCCACGTCGAGCCCGGCGAGGAGGCCAAGGCGCGGGGATTGCCGGTGCTGTAGGCCGCCGATCAGCTCCAGGCGTGGAGCGGCGGGTTCACGCCGTTGAGGGCGTGGTTGCCGACGATCGCGTATTTCCAGCGGACGGGATCGTGCAGCGTGTGCGTGCGCGCGTTCCGCCAGTGACGGTCGAGATTCTCGGCGGCCAGAGTCGAGCGGGTCCCCGACAGCTCGAACAGCTTGTTCGACGCCGCCAGGGCGACCTCGGTGGTCAGCACCTTCGCCTCGGCGACCGCGATCTGGGCCGCCGCGACCGTCTCGGCGTCCGGCCGCGCGACCGCCGCGTCGAGGGCGAGACCGGCCCGGTCGAGCAGCGCCTCGGCGGCGTGCTGCCGGATGGTCAGGTCGCCGACCGCCTGGATCGTGTAGGGATCGTCGGCCGCCCGCTCCAGCCCGCTGTCGATCCAGGGCCGGGCCTTCTCGCGGACGTAGCCGATGGTGTCGTCCAGGGCCTCGCGGCCGATCCCGGCATCGACCGCGGCCTGGATGATCTGGAACACGGCGCCGTCGGCGGTCGGCGCCGCGTAGCCCTTCCAGGCCGGCACCAGATGGGTCTTGGGCACGCGCACGTCGTCGATCAGCACGGTCCCGCTCGCCGTGCCGCGCTGGCCGAAGCTCGACCAGTCGTCGATCACCGTGAGTCCGGGCGCGTCCCGCTCGGCGATGGCGTACCAGGCGCGTCCCTCGGCATCGAGGGCGACGATCGGGACCAGGTGCGCGAGGAGGGCGCCGGTGGCGTAGAACTTCCGGCCCCGCACCACGACGTGGTCGCCGTGATCGGTGAAGCGCGTGTCGAAATCGGCCGCCCGCTTGGTGCCGCGCTCCGAGAAGGCGTTGCCGAACCGCGTTCCGCGCAAGACCTCGCCGAACAGCAGGTGCTTCTGCGCCTCGTCCGACACGGTCCGGATGGCCGCCAGGATGCCGAGGTGGTTCTGGGCGATCTGCGCGATGGCGGGATCGGCGGCCGCCACGATGGCGATGACCTGCGCCAGCGTCCGGTACGAAACCTCGGGGCCACCGTAGGCGCGCGGCACGTTGATCGACCAGAGGCCGCTCTGCGAGAAGGCGTCGAGCTCCTTGAGCGGCCGCACGGCGTGGCGGTCCCGCTCCGACGCGCCGGCCCGGAACTCGGCCGCGAGCCCGTGGGCCACGGCCAGCGCCTCGGCGTCGTCACGGATCACGTGGGCGGGTGAGGGCGGCCGCGCGGGGCCGGGAGCGCCCGGGCGGTGCTCCGGCTCGAGCGTGCGCGCATCGACGGCGATGTTCATGGCTCACTCCGATCAGTCGGGATACGGTTCGGCGGGCGGCGCTCAGGCGGCCTCGGCGCGCCGGTCGCGGGCGGCCTCGAGGGCGCGGACCCGCGGGATCACGTGCGCGCCGAAATACGCGACGTCCTCCTGGAAATGCAGGAAGGCCAGCAGGGCGAGGTCCGCTCCCGCATCCTTCAGCGCCAGGATCCGCTCGGCGATCTGGTCGGGCGTGCCGATCAGGTCGGTCTTGAAGCCGTCGTTGTACTGAACGAGATCCTCGAAGCTCGACTTGGCCCAGTTGCCTTCCCCTTCCGGCGAGGCCTTGCCGGCATTCTTGACCTCGTGACCGAAGGCCTTCACGGCGTCCGGGTCGGCGTTGTCGATGATCTCCTGAAGGACGGCGCGGGCCTCCTCCTCGGTGTCGCGGGCGATGACGAAGGCGTTGACGCCGATCCGGGGATGATTGCCGGTCTCGGCCGACTTGGCGCGGATATCGTCCACCTGGGCGCGGATCGTCTCCGGCGTGCCGCCATTCGTGAAGTACCAGTCCGACACGCGGGTCGCCATGTCGCGCGCGGCGCGCGACGAGCCGCCCTGAAAGATCTCGGGCAGCGGCTGGGCCGGCTTCGGCTTCAGCGTGTAGTCGCTGTAGCGGTAGAAGTCGCCGCGGAAGGTGAAGCTGTCCTGCGTCCAGATCCCGCGCAGGCTCCGTATGAACTCCTCCGACCGGCGGTAGCGCTCGTCGTGGTCGAGCCAGGGCTCGCCGATCGCCCGGAACTCGCCCGAGAACCAGCCGGAGACGATGTTCACCGCGATGCGGCCTTCGGTGAGTTGCGAGATCGTGGCGATCTGCTTGGCGGCCAGGGTCGGATGCCAGGGACCGGGCAGGAGCGCGGCGATCACCTTGAGCTTGGTGGTCGCGGCCAGCAGGGCGTGGCTGAAGGCGACCGATTCGTGCTGGTACTCGGCGCCGTAGCCCGCGGTGAACCGGATCTGCGTCAGCCCATAATCGAACCCTGCCTCCTCGGCGATCTGCGCCAGCTTCCGATTGTACTCGGCATCCCAGCTCGTTCGCTGGGGGATCTTGCTGATGACAAGCCCCCCGGAGACGTTGGGCACCCAGTAGGCGAAGCGGATCGGCTCGCGCGCCGCCGCGTCGGCGATATGGCTGGTCATCCGGCGTTACCTCAGTTGCACGGCGGTCGGGCGCCGTGTCGTCTTCGGATGATCGCCGCGAACTGAATACACTATGCAGAACGCGACCGATCGCTCAAGAACACCGAAAGTATTCCGGGGCGACGGCCGTCGGTCAAAGGAACGGGTTGCCGTTTTTAAGCCGATCTCGGCGAGACTCTTCTTCGCCGAGATCCTGCGCGCGCGGCTTTGTCCTAGGCGGCGCGGGCCGCGGGCGAATCGTGCAGGCGGCGCCACGCGAAGACCGAGAACACGCCGATCAGGCAGGCGGCGAGGCCGAACCACGTGAATGCGTATTGCAGGTGGTTGTTCGGCAAATCGACCCGGAGCTGGCCGCCGCGCGGCCACGTCGTCTGCCCGGGAACGGCGTCGGCCTCGATCAGGTAGGGCTCGACCGTTCCGAGGCCGCGCGCCGCCGCGATGCCGGCGATGTCCCGGTTGAACCACTCCCCGCGGGCGGGATCCGGTTCCGGCACGAACATCCCCCGGGCCTCGCTCGCGCGGAGGATGCCGGTGACCGTCGTCGACCCGTCGATCAGGCCGTCCCGGCGATCGCCCTGCGCCTTCAGCTCCGTGGGAACGAAACCCCGGTTGATGATCACCATGCTCCCGTCGTCCCGGCGGAACGGCGTGAGCACGTAGTAGCCCTGCAGGGCGCGGCCCGGCGTCTCGCCGGGCGCCAGCCCGTGCACGAGGGTTTCCCGGTCGTTGAGGAACTGACCGCTGACCCGGACGTGCCGGAACTCGTCGCGCGCCGGATCCCAGACATCCGCGGCCGGAGGCGCCACCGGCTCCGCGCGGCTCTGGCGCACGATCCGGGCGATGAGATCCTCCTTCCAGGCCCTGCGCTCGAGCTGCCACGTCCCGAGACCGAGCAGGATGGCCAGGGCGATCAGCGAGGCGAGTCCCGGCGCGACGAGGTCGCGCCAGCCAGCGCGGTGCGGTCCGCTCGCGGTCACGGCTCGAAGCGCCCTTGCTCCGCCCGGTTGCTGAACTGCAGGGCGATCAGCAGGCCCTTGAGGGGCCGCACCAGGATCAGGCTGAGCCCGACCGAGAGGGTCAAGGCCACCAGGGCGTGGACCCAGATCGGCGGCTCGTAGGTGATCTCCAGCCAGAGGGCGAGACCGACCACGATCAGGCCGACGATCGACATGACGAAGAAGGCCGGCCCGTCCGCGGAGTCGAAATGCGCGTAGTCGAGCCCGCACGCCTCGCAGGAGGGGCGCAGGCTCAGGAACCCTTTGAACAGGTGACCCTCACCGCAGCGCGGGCACCGGCCGCGCAGGCCGGTCGGGATCGGCGGAGGCGGCGAGTAGGTTCGGTTGTTCACGGGCACACTCCAGACCTGTTCCGTGCGGGACCCCATCGACCCGCGCGCGGGCCGCTCTCGTCGATACGGGGTTCGCGCGGCGTCGGAAACGCAGAAGGGCGGCCTGAGCCGCCCTTCGCAGATCCGCCATGCGGCGACGGGATGGTTCCGCTCAGTGAGCGCCGCCGCCGTGGAAGACCCCCGAACCCCACACGTAGATGGCGGCGAACAGGAACAGCCACACGACATCGACGAAGTGCCAGTACCAAGCGGCGAACTCGAAGCCGAGGTGCTGACGCGGGGTGAACTGGCCCGCGTAGACGCGGAACAGGCACACCGCCAGGAAGATCGTGCCGATGATGACGTGGGCGCCGTGGAAGCCCGTCGCCATGAAAAAGGTCGACGAGTAGATGCTGCCCGAGAAACCGAACTCGGCGTGGCTGTACTCGTAGGCCTGGCAGGCGGTGAACAGAACGCCGAGGATGATCGTCAGCCACAGGCCGTACTTCAGGCCCTTGCGGTCGCCCTCGATCAGCGCGTGGTGCGCCCAAGTGACGGTGGTGCCCGAGGTCAGCAGGATCAGCGTGTTCAGGAGCGGCAGGTGCCAGGGATCGAACGCCTCGATGCCCTTCGGCGGCCAGACACCGCCGGTGAACTCCACGCGCGAGACCTGGATCGGGTCGGCGGTGTAGAGGGCGGCCTCGAAGTAGGCCCAGAACCACGCGACGAAGAACATCACCTCGGAGGCGATGAACATCATCATGCCGTAGCGGTGGTGAAGCTGGACGACGCGGGTATGGTCGCCGGAATTGGCCTCGTGCGCGACGTCCTTCCACCACGAGAACATGGTGTAGAGGACGCCGATCGTGCCGGCCCCGAAGATGTAGGGACCAGGAGCCAGGGTGCCGATCGTGAGGCTCTTCATCCAGAACACGGCGCCGAACGCCATGAGAAAGCCCGAGAAGGCCCCGATCAACGGCCACGGGCTCGGATTCAGGATGTGGTAGTCGTGATTCTTGGCGTGCGCCTCGGCCATCGTCCCGTCGCTCCTCACCCTCGCGCCCTGCACCGTTCCCGGCCTAACGCTGTTCGTTGCTTGCCCTAGGCCGGGCGCGGCACGCACCACACCCAAGCTTGCTCGCAGCTTTAGTCGCTGCGGCCCCGTGTTGTCACGGGTCCGCGATCAGAAATCGCCCTTCGTTCCCGAGGAAGACGATTTCGCCACCGCCGCCTTCACGGGCTGACCGTTCTTGGAGGCGAAGTACGTGTAGGACAGCGTCATCTCCGAGAGATGCGCGGTGTTCGAGTCGTCCCGAACGGCCGGATCGACGTAGAACACCACCGGCACGTCCAGCGTCTCGCCCGGCTGGAGCGTCTGCTCATTGAAGCAGAAGCAGGCGATCTTGACGAAGTAACCACCCATCAACCCGGGCTGGACGTTGAAGGTCGCCACACCCGCCGAGGGCGTGCTGCCGGTGTTCTGCACGCGGAAGAAGACCGTCTTGGTCTCACCGAGCTTCGCCTCGACGCTGCTCACTTCCGGGATGAATTTCCAGGGCAGCCCCGGCGCGACGTTGGTGTCGAAATGGACGACCATGCTGTCGTCGGTCCGCGCCGCGGAGGCCGAGAGGGCCGGTCCTTGCCGGGGCGTGCCGTCGTAGCCGGTCGCCTTGCAGAAGGCGTCGTAGAGCGGCACCGACGCGAAGGCGAGGCCGATCATGCCCACGGCGAGACCCGCGCAGGCGAGGGCGGTGCGCGTGGCGGCTCGGTTCGATCCTGATGGAGGAACTGTCATCGGGAGCGCCTCAGAGCGGCCGGGTCAGGATCTGAGGGCCGAGCTTGACGATCGTCAGCACGAAGAACAGCAGGACCCAGGCTCCCAGCGCTAGCGCGATCGCGATCGAGCGCTTGCGGCGGCGCGCCTCCTGCTCGGGCGTGAGCGGCCGGTACTGGATCTCGGGATCCGCCATGGCGCTCAACCCAGGACCGGGCGGAACAGGCCGAAGCTCTGCTCGGCCAGGAGCGCCGAGAACAGCGCGAACAGGTAGAGGATCGAGAAGCCGAACATGCCCATGGCGGCGCGCCGCTCGGCATCGCCCTCGCGGTTCCGCAGCACGCGGATGCTGAACGCTACCATGCCGAGGCCGCCCACGAGGCCGACCACCGCGTACACGAGGCCGCCGAAGCCCAGGGCCACCGGCACGAGGCCGAGGGGTGCGAGGAGCAGCGAGTACCAGACGATCTGGCGGCGGGTGGAGGCGGGACCGGCGACGTTCGGCATCATCGGGATGCCGGCGCGGGCGTACTCGTCGGCCTTGATCAGGGCCAGCGCCCAGAAGTGCGGCGGGGTCCAGATGAAGATGATGGCGAACAGGATCAGCGACTCGACGCCGACCGACCCGGTCACCACCGCCTGCCCGATGACAGGCGGCAGGGCTCCGGCGGCGCCGCCGATGACGATGTTCTGCGCGGTCGCCCGCTTCAGCCACATCGAGTAAACCACGGCGTAGAACACGATGGTGAAGGCGAGGAGCGCGGCGGCCAGGAGATTGGCGGCGAGCCCGAGCACCACCACGGAGGCGACCGAGAGGAACAGTCCGAAGCCCAGTGCCTCCTGGGAGGTGATCCGGCCCGACGGGATCGGCCGGGTGGCGGTCCGACTCATGACCGCGTCGATGTCGGCGTCCCACCACATGTTGAGGCAGCCGGACGCACCGGCGCCGACCGCGATGGCGAGGAGCGAGATCGCGCCGATGGCCGGCTGCACGTGGCCCTGCGAGACCACCATTCCGACCAGTGCGGTGAAAATCACGAGGACCATCACCCGCGGCTTCAGCAGGGCGAAGTAGTCCGGAACGTCGCCGCCGGCGGTCGTGAGTGCCGGGGCAGGAACGTCCGGTCCGATCGTGTTCGTCAGGCTCGTCATCGCGTCTGCCGCTGCTGTGTCGGCGCCCGGCCGCGCGCGTCACGGCCGAGTCGTGTCTCGAAATCGACGTGTTCCAAGGATCGGCGTGAGCGGGGCCCGGGACTTCTCCCTCGGCCCGTGCGGGTCGCCCTCATCGCTCGCCCTTGCCGGGAGGTCGGCCGACCGGCCTCCGGGGAAGGGCGAGGGCCGCGGACGCGGCCCTCGCGGGATCTCTATCAGTGCGCGCCGGGCTCGTCGACGATGCGGGGCAGCGTCTCGAACTGGTGGAACGGGGGCGGGGAGGAGAGCGTCCACTCGAGGGTGGTGGCGCCTTCGCCCCACGGGTTGTCCGCGGCCCGCTCCTTCGAGCGGAAGGCGAGGATCACGCCGATCACGAACACGAACATGCCGAGCGCGAAGATGTGGCCGCCGTAGGTCGACACCTTGTGCCACTGGGCGAATGCGTCCGGGTAGTCGGCGTAGCGGCGCGGCATGCCGGCGAGGCCCAGGAAGTGCATCGGGAAGAACAGGACGTTCGCGCCGATGAAGGCCAGCCAGAAGTGCAGCTTGCCGGCCCACTCGGGGATGATGTGACCGGTCATCTTCGGGAACCAGTAGTAGACACCGGCGAAGATGATGAACACGGCCCCGAGGGACAGCACGTAGTGGAAGTGCGCGACCACGTAGTAGGTGTCGTGCAGGTACTTATCGACCGCCGAGTTGGCCAGCACGACGCCGGTGACGCCGCCGACCGTGAACAGGAAGATGAAGCCCACCGCCCAGTGCATGGCGGCGGTGAAGCGGATGGAGCCGCCCCACATGGTGGCGATCCACGAGAAGATCTTCACGCCGGTCGGGACCGCGATCACCATCGTGGCGAACACGAAGTAGGACTGCGTCTGCAGCGACAGGCCGACCGTGTACATGTGGTGCGCCCACACGACGAAGCCGACGACGCCGATCGCCACCATGGCGTAGGCCATCGCGAGGTAGCCGAAGACCGGCTTGCGCGAGAACGTGGCGATGATGTGCGACACGATGCCGAAGGCCGGCAGGATCATGATGTACACTTCGGGGTGACCGAAGAACCAGAACAGGTGCTGGTACAGGATCGGGTCACCGCCGCCGGCCGGGTCGAAGAAGGTCGTGCCGAAGTTGCGGTCGGTCAGCAGCATCGTGATGGCGCCCGCGAGCACCGGCAGCGAGAGCAGCAGCAGGAACGCGGTCACCAGCTCGGCCCAGGCGAAGAGCGGCATCTTGTGCAGCGTCATGCCCGGGGCGCGCATGTTCAGGATCGTGGTGATGAAGTTGATCGCGCCGAGGATGGAGCCCGCGCCCGACAGGTGGAGCGCGAAGATCGCGAAGTCGACGGCCGGGCCGGGATGGCCGGCGGTGGAGAGCGGCGGGTAGACGGTCCAGCCGGTGCCGGCGCCGGACGCGCCGGGCGCGCCCTCGACGAACAGCGAGCAGAGCAGGGAGCAGAAGCCCGCCACCGTCAGCCAGAACGAGATGTTGTTCATGCGCGGGAATGCCATGTCGGGCGCGCCGATCATGAGGGGCACGAACCAGTTGCCGAAGCCGCCGATCAGCGCCGGCATCACCATGAAGAACACCATGATGAGCCCGTGGCCCGTGACGAACACGTTGTAGGTCGCGGGGTTCGAGAAATACTGCAGGCCGGGCGCCTCCATCTCCATCCGGATGCCGAAGGAGAGGAACGCGCCGATGATTCCGGCGCAGAAGGCGAACAGCAGGTAGAGGGTGCCGATGTCCTTGTGGTTCGTCGACAGGAACCAGCGGGCGAAGAACGACGGCTTGTGGTCGTGGACCTCATGGGCCCCGGCATGGGCTGCGGCTGTAGCCATGGATTCGAATGCCTTGTGGATCTGATGGGGTCTGTTCGATCAGCCGGGGCTCAGCGGGCCTCGGCGAAGCTCGTGCCGTTGTCGATGCGGGCGTACTTGGTCTTCGCCTCCTTCAGCCAGTCGGCGTAGGCCTGCTCGCTGACCACGCGGACCACGATGGGCATGTAGGCGTGGCGCTGGCCGCACAGCTCGGAGCACTGGCCGTGGAAGGTGCCCTCCTTGTCGGCCTTGAACCACATCTGGTTCAGGCGGCCGGGGACGGCGTCGATCTTGAAGCCGAAGGCCGGCATCGCCCAGGAATGCAGCACGTCGGCGGCGGTGACCTGGATCTTCACGATCTTGTTGACCGGAACGACCATCTCGTTGTCGGTCTGGAGCAGGCGCGGCTGCTTGTCCTCGTCGATGTTGGCATCGAACGTGAAGCCGCCGCCGGCCTCGGTCTGCGGGTACTCGTAGGACCAGTACCAGGCGTGGCCGACGACCTTGACGATCATGTCGGCCTTCGGGTCCGAGAGCTGCGTGCGCAGCAGGCGGAAGGACGGGATCGCCACGGCGACCAGGATCAGCACCGGCACGATCGTCCAGGCGACCTCGATGGCGGTGTTGTGCGTGGTGCGCGACGGCGTCGGGTTCCGCTTCTCGCCGAAGCGGTAGACGCACCACAGGATGAGCCCGAGGACGAACACCGAGATGGCGAGGGACAGCCAGTGCAGGCCGATCTCGAAGTTCAGGATGTCGCGCGCGTTCTCGGTGACCGGGATCTGCCGGTCCATCTCCCACGGCACGGGCTGACCGAAGCCCGCGGCCTGCGCGCCGGATATCGGGAAGAGCAGGGCGCCGAGAGCGGCGAGGCTCCAGAGTGACCGGTTGATCGTCCGCACCGTCCGCATCTGCCTCTCGTGGCTCCCCTGAAACTGTCTGGCTGCCGCCGGACCTCCCCGTCTTGAACGCGTGCGGGATTGTACCGACGTGACGGAGTACCGGTTGTGTCACCCGGCATTATCCGACCGGCGCTTCAGACCACAAGGGCCGGCCACGTGCAACCGCACAAGCGTCGCATCGCGCGCTTTCCCGCCAGTTGACGGCGCCTCGTGGCGTCGGCGCACTAGGGGCCGGCGAAATCGTTCCCTGTCACGTCGCGCCGGGGATGAAGCGTCGCGACGCGTTCGTGCCACGCCTGCGGAGTTCGAGATGTCCACCCAAACCGGCAGCCCCACCTCCGGTCCTCTGCCCTGCGCAGTGCCGGCGCCGATGCAGGTGATGACCTATACGGGCTCGGCGCCGAGGCCGGACACGCGGGCGCTGGCCGTCGAGGCGCCGGTCAACCTCGTCTACGGCAGCGTGCCGCACGCCGTGATGATGGCGACGCCCGCCGACCTCGAGGATTTCGCCTACGGCTTCAGCCTGACGGAGGGCATCGTCGACAGCGCGGAGGAGATCCGCGCGACCCGCGTCGAGACGGCGCCGGACGGCCTGCGCCTTCACGTCGATCTCGCGCCGGGCCGGCTCCGCGAGCATCTGGCGCGCAAGCGCGCCATCAGCGGCCGCACCGGCTGCGGGGTCTGCGGCATCGAGGACTTGGCGCAACTGCCGCAGGCCGGTAAGCGGGCGGACTCCGAGGTCCGGGTCGGGCTGCCCGCCATCGCCCGCGCCCTGTCGAATCTCGACAGCGCCCAGCGCCTCGGCGCGGAGACGCGCGCGGTCCACGCCGCGGCCTGGGCGCGCCTCGACGGCGGCCTCGCGGCTGTGCGCGAGGATGTCGGCCGCCACAACGCTCTGGACAAGCTGATCGGCACCCTGATGCGGACCGGGACGCCCGCGGACTCGGGTTTCCTGGTCATCACCAGCCGCTGCTCGTACGAGATGGTCGAGAAGGCCGCGCGGCTCGGCGCGGCCGTGATCGTCGCCATCTCGGCGCCGACGTCGCTGGCCCTCGACCGAGCCCGGTCCTACGGCATGACGCTCTGCGCCATCGCGCGGGCCGACACCGTGACGGTGTTCACGGGAGCCGAGCGGCTGACGGACGGCGCGTGACGCGCCGGTTCCGTCCGCCGAATTCACTCGGCCTGGCCGGGGACGATGGTCGCGCCGCCGATCACCCGAACCGGCTTCTTGTCCGTGGGCGGATCCTTCCAATCCTTCGCGGCCGGCTTGGCCGTCTCGGCCACGGCGGCGTCGGCCGGCTTCGACGGCGCGGCGGGTCGCGCAGCGGGAACCGGGGCCGGGGCCTTCTCGATCGCCGCCGCCTTGGTCTCGGGCGCGGGACCGGCGTTCGGATCCGCCTTGGCCGTATCGGCCGGCGGGAGCTTGGGGGCCGGTGCCTCGGGAGACGTGCGGGGCGGCGGCTTCAGCTCCGGCGTCCGGGCGAGCGCTCCGCGCGCGACCCGCTTTGGCGGAGCGTTGGGCGGAGCGGTCCGGCCGACGCTGTCGGGATTCACGCCTTCGGGATTGGCCTCGGGCCGCAGGGCCTCGGTGCCCGGCCGGCGCTGGGGTCGAGCCATCGGACCGTCCTCGGGCGGGACCGGACGCATCGCGCGGCGGGGCACGACCTCGTCCTCGGTCCAGCCGAAGCCCGGTGCGGGTCGCTCCAGCCGAGCGACGGTCTCGGGCGCACCGATCGGCCGGCGGCCCACGATCCCGCCCGTCATGGGATCGACGAACAGCCGGACGGGCGCGCCGGCGGGACCGACGGCGTCGACCACGTAGACCCGCCCGTCGAAGCGCGGGCGGCTCAGGCCGCTGAACCCGCGATCTGCGAGGCGCCAAGCGACGACGCGAGGCGGAAGGACCTCCTCCTCGAAGGCGAATTGCGCGCGCGCGCCGCCCGATGCGCCCAAGAGAGCGAGCGCCGACAGGCACGCGGCGCGAAGCGTCCGGCTCATCGGGCGTGGGAAGCGCGCAGCGGCTCTGCTCGTCATCGTCACTCTTGTGCGTTCTGGGTTTGGAGACCCGGCAGAGTGTCCGGTTCGTGTCCGGTTCCGGCATGGTCCGGGCCGGTAGACCCGGACCTCGACCATGCCGGCGAGGTCGTTGCCCCGCATGCCGCTTGTGCTCGGCACGACCCGTAGATCCCGCGATTCGGGCGAGATTGCGGAGGCGCGGAGCGGATCCCGGCCCATCATCCAGAGCGGCGACACCGTCGCGGCCTGCAGTCTCTTGCTGAAAACATTTCAATCTGGCAGTTTCGCGACTTAGGACAGCACAACTGTCCCATCGGCCGTGCATCCCGGCCGTCGCCGTCTCGCGCGCGGGCGAGAAGTTTCGGCAGACGGACACGGGCGCGCCAGCGCACCGCTCTCCGAGCGGTCCGGGTCCTCGATGAACGCAGGCCGACGGACGTGTCCTCCCGGACCGGCCGGATGGCCTGCGGCAAGAGGCCGGGCGCGTGGCGCCGACGGCTTGCGGGCATGAAACATGCTCGCGGGTTCTTGGCTGCGGACGGGTTCGAGGGAAGGACGAGACGAAGCATGTCACAACGCAGACCCGCCGAAGAGTTTGCTGCGTCCACGGCCCAGGCTGCCGCCCCGCGCGGCGGCGCGATGCCGCTCATCGTGCGCGACCCCGCCCTCCCGAAAGCCCAGGGTTCCTACGATCCGGCCCACGAGCGCGACGCCTGCGGCGTCGGCTTCATCGCCGACATGCACGACCGCCGGACCCACGCGATCGTCGAGCAGGGTCTGAAGATCCTGGAGAACCTCGATCATCGCGGCGCGGTGGGCGCCGATCCCAAGATGGGCGACGGCTGCGGCATCCTCACGCAGATCCCGCACGGCTTCTTCGCCGAGGAGTGCTCGCGCCTCGGCTTCGAGCTGCCGCCGGCGGGCTCGTACGCCATCGGACAGTTCTTCATGCCGAAGGCGGAGGAGCCGCGGGCGATCATCCAGGAGATCGTCGAATCGTCCCTGGCCGCCGAGGGCCTGCCGCTCCTCGGCTGGCGCGACGTGCCGGTGGATCCGGAGGATCTCGGCGACGCCGTGAAGGCGACCGAGCCGCACCACCGTCAGGTCTTCATCGGCCGGCCCGCCTCGGTCACCGACCAGGACGCGTTCGAGCGCCGGGTCTACGTCGCCCGCAAGGTGATCTCCAACAAGGTCTACGGCCTCGACGACCCGCGGGTGAAGGAGTTCTACCCGGTCTCCGTTTCGACCCGGACCATCGTCTACAAGGGCATGGTGCTGGTCACGCAGCTCGGCGGCTACTTCCTGGACCTGAAGGACGACCGCTTCGTCTCGGCGATCGCCCTCGTCCACCAGCGCTTCGCCACCAACACCTTCCCGACTTGGCGGCTCTCGCACCCCTACCGGATGGTCGCGCATAACGGCGAGATCAACACGCTGCGCGGCAACGTCAACTGGATGGCGGCCCGCCAGGCGAGCGTCGATTCCGACCTGTTCGGCAACGACATCTCGAAGCTGTGGCCGATCTCCTACGAGGGCCAATCCGACACGGCCTGCTTCGACAACGCTCTCGAGTTCCTCGTGCAGGGCGGCTACCCGCTGGCCCACGCGATGATGATGCTCATCCCGGAGGCCTGGGCCGGCAACCCGCTCATGAGCGAGGAGCGGCGCGCCTTCTACGAGTACCACGCCGCCCTGATGGAGCCGTGGGACGGTCCCGCCGCCGTGGCCTTCACCGACGGCCGCCAGATCGGCGCCACCCTCGACCGCAACGGCCTGCGCCCGGCGCGCTACATCGTCACCGACGACGGCCTCGTGGTGCTCGCCTCCGAGATGGGCACCCTGCCGATCCCGGACGAGAAGATCGTCCAGTCCTGGCGCCTGCAGCCGGGCCGCATGCTGCTGATCGACCTGCAGAAGGGCCGCATCGTCTCCGACGAGGAGATCAAGGGCGAGCTCGCCGCCGCGCATCCCTACGCCGAGTGGGTGAAGAACACCCAGATCGTCCTGGAGGACCTGCGACCGGTTCAGCCGCGCGAGTCCCGCGGCGACGTGAGCCTGCTCGATCGCCAGCAGGCCTTCGGCTACACGCAGGAGGATCTCAAGCTGCTGATGCAGCCCATGGCCGTCACCGGCCAGGAGGCGGTCGGCTCCATGGGCACGGACACGCCGCTCTCGGCCCTCTCCGAGAAGTCGAAGCTCCTCTACACCTACTTCAAGCAGAACTTCGCGCAGGTCACGAACCCACCGATCGACCCGATCCGCGAGGAGGCCGTGATGAGCCTCGTCTCGTTCATCGGGCCGCGGCCGAACCTGCTCGACATGGAGGGTGCGTCCCGGCGCAAGCGCCTGGAGGTCCGCCAGCC
The DNA here is from genome assembly GCF_040544715.1 of Methylobacterium sp. 1030. Taxonomy (NCBI): domain Bacteria; kingdom Pseudomonadati; phylum Pseudomonadota; class Alphaproteobacteria; order Hyphomicrobiales; family Methylobacteriaceae; genus Methylobacterium; species Methylobacterium sp. 1030. Next base: position 114,699 of record NZ_JBEPKM010000002.1, read on the forward strand.
GATCCTCACCAACGCCGATCTGGAGAAGATCCGCTCGATCGGCCATTTCGAGGATCGGTTCGACACCAAGACCCTCGACATGACCTACCCGGCCGAGACCGGCGCGGCGGCCATGGACGGGGCGCTCGACCGCCTCTGCGACCGCGCCGAGGCGGCGGTGCGCGGCGGCTACAACATCATCGTGCTCACCGACCGGGCGGTCGGGCCGGATCGGATCCCGATCCCGGCGCTGCTGGCCACGGCGTCCGTGCACAATTACCTGATCCGCAAGGGGCTCCGGACCTCGGTCGGCCTCGTGGTCGAGTCGGGCGAGCCGCGCGAGGTGCACCACTTCGCCTGTCTCGCCGGCTACGGCGCCGAAGCGGTGAACCCGTACCTCGCCTTCGAGACGCTGCTCGACATGAAGGACGAGTTCCCGCCGGACCTCACCGACGACGAGATCATCTACCGCTACATCAAGGCGATCGATAAGGGCCTGCTGAAGGTGATGTCCAAGATGGGCATCTCCACCTACCAGTCCTATTGCGGCGCGCAGATCTTCGACGCGGTCGGCCTGAACTCGACCTTCGTCGGCCGCGACTTCTTCGGCACGGCGACGACCATCGAGGGCGTCGGCATGGCGGAGATCGCCGAGGAGACCGCGCGCCGACACCGCGACGCCTTCGGCGACGCGCCGGTCTACCGGAACGCCCTGGATGTTGGCGGCGAGTACGCCTACCGCCTGCGCGGCGAGACCCACACCTGGACGCCCGACACGGTGGCGACGCTGCAGCACGCGGTGCGCCTCAACGTGCCGGAGCGCTACCGCGAATACGCCGAGCTGGTGAACCGCCAGGAGCACCAGCTTAAGACGCTCCGCGGCCTGTTCCGCATCAAGTCCGCCGCCGAGCTCGGTCGCGCGCCGGTCCCGCTGGACTCGGTCGAGCCGGCCTCCGAGATCGTCAAGCGCTTCGCCACGGGCGCCATGTCGTACGGCTCCATCTCCAAGGAGGCGCACGAGACGCTCGCCATCGCGCTGAACTCGTTCGGCGGCCGCTCGAACTCGGGCGAGGGCGGCGAGGAGGTCGAGCGGTTCAAGCCGCTGCCGGACGGGCGCTCGCGCCGGTCCGCGATCAAGCAGGTCGCCTCCGGGCGCTTCGGCGTCACGACGGAGTACCTCGTCAATTCCGACATGATGCAGATCAAGGTCGCGCAGGGCGCCAAGCCCGGCGAGGGCGGCCAGTTGCCCGGCCACAAGGTCGACGCCAAGATCGCCAAGGTCCGCTACGCCACCCCGGGCGTGGGCCTGATCTCGCCGCCGCCGCACCACGACATCTACTCGATCGAGGATCTGGCCCAGCTGATCTTCGACCTGAAGAACGTGAACCCGTCGGCGGACGTGTCGGTGAAGCTCGTCTCCGAGGTCGGCGTCGGCACGGTCGCGGCCGGTGTCGCCAAGGCGCGCGCCGACCACATCACGATCTCGGGCTTCGACGGCGGCACCGGTGCGGCGCCGCTGACCTCGCTCAAGCACGCGGGCGGACCCTGGGAGACCGGGCTGGCCGAGACCCAGCAGACGCTGGTGCTCAACAACCTGCGCGGGCGCGTCGCCCTGCAGGCCGACGGCGGCATCCGGACGGGGCGCGACGTGATCATCGCGGCGCTCCTCGGCGCCGATCAGATGGGCTTCTCGACCGCCCCGCTGATCGCGGCCGGGTGCATCATGATGCGCAAGTGCCACCTGAACACCTGCCCGGTGGGCGTCGCCACCCAGGACCCGGTGCTGCGCAAGCGCTTCAAGGGCACGCCGGAGCACGTGGTGAACTACTTCTTCTTCGTGGCCGAGGAGGTGCGGGAGATCCTCGCCTCGCTCGGCTTCACGAAGCTGGAGGAGGCGGTCGGCCGCTCCGACGTGCTCGACAAGGTCGAGGCCATCGCTCACTGGAAGGCGCGCGGGCTCGACTTCACCAAGCTGTTCCACCGGCCGAAGGTGGCCGAGGGCACGGCGATCCGCCACGTGGAGGTGCAGCACCACCCGATCGACACGGTCCTCGACCGGCGCCTGATCGAGAAGGCGCAGCACGCGATCGAGACCGGCGAGCCGGTGGTCATCACCGACACCATCCGGAACTCGGACCGGGCGGCGGGCGCGATGCTCTCCGGCATGGTCGCCAAGGCGCACGGCCACGAGGGCCTGCCGGACGACACGATCGTGGTGAAGCTCGCCGGCACGGCGGGCCAGAGCTTCGGCGCCTGGGTGGCGGCCGGCGTGACCGTCGAGCTGACCGGCCACGGCAACGACTACGTCGGCAAGGGCCTGTCGGGCGGCAAGCTGATCATCCGGCCGAGCGACGCGCTGAAGTCGCCGCAGGACCGGACCATCATGGTCGGCAACACCGTGCTGTACGGGGCGATCGCGGGCGAGTGCTACATCCGCGGCTCCGCGGGCGAGCGCTTCGCGGTCAGGAACTCCGGCGCGATCACGGTGGTCGAGGGCATGGGCGACCACGGCTGCGAGTACATGACCGGCGGCGTGGTCGTGTCGATCGGCGAGACCGGGCGCAACTTCGCGGCCGGCATGTCGGGCGGCATCGCCTACGTGCTCGATGAGGACGGCTCCTTCTCGGCGCGCTGCAACCTGTCGATGGTCGACCTGGAGCCGGTCGAGGAGGAGGACGACCTGATGCGTCGCTTCCATCAGGACGGCGACCTGGAGACCAAGGGGCGGGTCGACATCCTGGCCGACATGTCCGGGCACGACGAGGAGCGGCTGACGCAGCTTATCACCAACCATCTCAAGTACACGGGCAGCCCCCGCGCCAAGGCGATCCTCGACGACTGGAGCGGCTACCGCACCAAGTTCGTGAAGGTGATGCCGGTGGAGTACCGCCGGGCGCTGCGCGAGATGGAGATGGCGCGGATGCCGGTGGCCGCCGAGTAGGCGGCTTCCTGAGACCGGGCGGGCTCCCGCCCGGTCACGCACCCACACGAGACGACGACGAGGGCAGCGCAGTCAGAGACTGGCCGGCCCAGGGGCTGACCAATGGGCAAGATCACAGGCTTCCTCGAGTTCGACCGGCAGGAGCAGAAGTACCAGCTCGCCGCCGACCGAGTCCGGCACTTCCGCGAGTTCACGCTCCCGCTCGACGAGCACGACCTGACGAAACAGGCCGCGCGCTGCATGGATTGCGGCATCCCGTTCTGCCATGGGCCGACGGGCTGCCCGGTCCACAACCAGATCCCGGACTGGAACGACCTCGTCTTCCAGTCGGATTGGGAGGAGGCGTCCCGCAACCTCCACTCGACGAACAATTTCCCGGAGTTTACCGGCCGCGTCTGCCCCGCGCCCTGCGAGGAGGCGTGCACGCTCAACCTCGAGAACCAGCCGGTCGCCATCAAGACGATCGAGCAGGCGATCGCCGACCGCGCCTGGAACATGGGCTGGGTGAAGCCCGAGCCGGCGCAGACCCGCACCGGCAAGCGCGTCGCGATCGTGGGCTCCGGACCGGCCGGTATGGCGGCGGCGCAGCAGCTCGCCCGCGTCGGGCACGACGTCCACGTGTTCGAGCGCGAGCCGAAGGCGGGTGGCCTTCTCCGCTACGGCATCCCGGACTTCAAGATGGAGAAGCGCCACATCGACCGGCGCGTGCGCCAGATGGAGGCCGAGGGCGTCGTCTTCCACTACAACCAGAACATCGGTGTGACGAAGTCGGTCGACGAGCTCAAGGCCGAGTTCGACGCCGTGATGTTCTGCGGTGGCGCCGAGGATCCGCGCAACCCGCAGCTTCCCGGCCAGGACCTCGAGGGCGTCCACTACGCGATGCCCTACCTCGTCCAGTCGAACCGGCGCGTGAGCGCCGAGCCGATGCGCGGCAACGGCGAGCAGCCGATCCTGGCCGCCGGCAAGAACGTGGTGGTCATCGGCGGCGGCGACACCGCCTCCGACTGCGTCGGCACCGCGTTCCGCCAGGGGGCCCTGTCGGTGACGCAGCTCGACATCCGCCCGCGCCCGCCGGAGCGGGAGGACAAGCTCACCGTGTGGCCCTACTGGCCGACCAAGATGCGGACCTCGTCCAGCCAGGCGGAGGGCGCGGAGCGCGAGTTCCAGGCCGCGACCCTGCGGCTCGAGGGGAACAAGAAGGGCCAGCTCACCGGCGTGGTCTGCGCCCGCGTCGATGCCAAGCGCCAGCCGATCGCCGGCACCGAGTTCGTGCTGCCGGCCGACCTCGTCTTCATGGCGATCGGCTTCGCGGGCTCGGTCCAGAAGGGTCTGCTGGAGCAGTCCGGGGTCGGCGTCGACAAGCGTGGCAATGTCGAGGCGAACGAGGACGACTACCGCACGTCGGACGCGAAGATCTGGGCCGCCGGCGACATGCGGCGCGGCCAGTCCCTGGTGGTCTGGGCGATCCGCGAGGGCCGTCAGGCGGCGCGCGCCATCGACGAGATGCTGATGGGTGCGAGCGTCCTGCCGCGCTGACGGCCTGCTGAGCGCGCGCGAAGGGCCCGCCCGGCTCAGCCCGGCGGCCAGCGGAAATCGTCGGCTCGGCCGGGCTGCGGCATCGGCGCGTTGCCGCGCAGCAGCGTCCGCTCCACGGTCCCGGAATTGTCCGGATCGCGCGGACGCCCATTCAGCAGCGCGCCGCCGGGCGACACCTCGCTCCGGCTCAACGGTACCACGGGGCCGGCCGCGGGCTTCACCGGGAGCGCCGGCACGCCGGGCGGCTCCGGCAGGCTCGGCAGCATCGCGGTGATCTGACGATCGATCGCTGCGGTATCGGTGGCCGGCGCGGTACCGTCGAGGCTCGGCCCGGGTGTCGCGGGCGGTGCGGTCGGCGCCACGGTCGCGGTCGGCGACGGCTCGGCCGTGCCCGGCACCGCGCCCATCAGCCGCTTCAGCTCGACATCGGCGAAGTGGGCCAGCTTCCGATCGCCCGCCTTGGTGAAATGGACACCGTCCGCGGTACGGAGCTTGGCGATCTGGCCTTCCGGATCCGGGCCCGACGCGGCGTACCGGTCCCGGTCGTCGACGAAGCCCGGCCAGATATCGACGTAGGTCCCGCCGGCCTTGGTAACGGTGTCCCGGACGATGTCGTTCAGGGAAGCGAGGTCCCGGCTCAGGGACTCGCTCTGGACCGGCGGCAGCCCGACCCAGATCAGCGGGATCTTGCGGTCGGTGAAGACTTTCGCCAGCGCCTCCACCCGGGCGCGGTAGAGGGCGCGCCAGCGGTCCGTGAGGGGATCGGCCGTCTCGTCGCCCTCGCGGATCGGCTGCCGATCGTTGGCGCCCAACATCACCAGGGCGTAGCGCACCTTCGCGTTGCTCTGGAGGTAGTCCTGCGCGACCTTCGGCCAGTCGACCACGTCCTTGCGCACCAGACCGCTGTCGCCCTTCGCGCGGTCGATCACGGCGACGTCGGCATTGTCCTCGAACACGTCGTCGAGGCCCTTGGCGAGATGGTCGGCGAGGGAATCGCCAAAGACGGCGATCTGGACGTTCGGCTCGGTCTTGGCGACCGCGGGCTTCGGCGGTGTCGGCGCCCGGGCCGGACGGACCCGCCGCTTCACCGCGGGAGGCGGACGCTGCGCCTCTCCGGTCGCGTAGGGATTGGTTCGCTGGCGCGGGGCCCGGTAGGTGCGCTCCGGCTGCGGCGCCACCGGCTGCGGCCTGTCCTCCCAGGGCCAGTAGAACTGGCGCGGCGCCTCCTGCTGCGGTGCGTAGCGGGGCTGGCGCCCGGACGTCCCGTCGTCGCGGTAATAGGCGTCCCGCGGCCGCCGGCGCGGCGGCGCCTGGTAATAGGTGCCGCCCTGCTGCTGCTGGTAGCTGTCGCCCCACTGCGCGCAGGCCGGACCGCCCCCGAAGGTCGACACCTCCGCGAGCCCCAACAGGACCGAGAGCCCGAGGATGAGGGGGCGTTCCGAAGGACGCCGACGAGCGAGGACCATGCGCATCCCGTACGCTTTACGCCGAACCGGGCCCGTTCGGACCGCGGCCACTATAGGTGGAAGCCGCGCGCGGGTCTAAACCTCTCGCCGGGCTCAGCGTCGCGGCGCTGCCTTCCCGGCCACGCGGGCGAGCAGGGCCGGCGTCGCGTACCCGTCGGCCGGCAATCCGACGCTGATCTGATAGCGCCGCACCGCCTCGCGCAGCTTCGGGCCCGCGCGTCCATCCGTCGGCCCGTCGTAGAAGCCGGAAGCCGCGAGGCCGGTCTGCAGGGCGCGGAGGCCCGGCCCGTCGAGGCGGGCTCCGGCGGGCCACGGCGCGGCCAGCGGCGGACCGCCGGCGAGGCGGTCGGCAAGGTGACCCACTGCCAGCGCGTAGGAATCCGATGTGTTGTAGCCCCGGACCACCTCGAAATTATCGGTGATCAGGAAGACCGGCCCGCCGAGGCCTCCGGGCAGGAACAGGCTGGCGCGCCCGGCCCCCGGCAGCGGCTGCCCGTCGGTGCGGCGAACGCCGCGCTCGGCGAAGCTCGCGAGATCGCCCGCGTAGCGGCTCAGGTCGAACTCCTTCGGCAGGCGCACCTCGTAGCCCCAGGAAAAGGTCGGATTCCAGCCGAGATCCTTGAGATAGGCGGCGATCGAGGCCAGCGAATCCGCCGCGCTGGTCCAGATGTCGCGCCGGCCGTCGCCGTCGAAGTCGACCGCGTGGGCCAGGTAGGTGGAGGGCAGGAATTGCACCTGACCCATCGCGCCAGCCCAGCTGCCGCTCATCCGGTCGGGCGCGATGTCGCCGCGCTGCAGGATCGTGAGGGCGGCGAGGAGCTCGTCGCGGAACAGGCTGCCGCGGTGCCGCGCCTCGGCGAGCGTCGCCAGCGCCCGGACGGTCGGGACGCTGCCCGCACTCGCTCCGAAATCCGACTCGACGCCCCAGAACGCCATCACCACCGGACCCGGAACGCCGTAGCGGGCCTCGATCGCCGTCAGGGTCGACGCGAGGGTGGCGGCGCGGTCGCGACCGCGCGCGATGCGGCCGGCCGAGACCGCGCCGACGAGGTACTCCCAGACAGGCCGGCTGAACTCGCTCTGGCGGCGGGTTCGCGCCAGGATACCGGGATCAGGTCCTGTGATCCCGCGGAACGCCGCGTCGAAGGTCGCGGCGGAGACGCCCCGCGCCGCCGCGTCCGGACGCAGGGCCTCGACGAACGCCCGGAAGGCGTCCTCGGCGCGGGCCGGGCCGGTCGCGAGGCACGCCGCCGCGGCCAGGATCCATCGACGGGAATGCATCCGGTCAGATCCGATTGCGCTTCTCCAGGCGTTCTTCCCAGGCGAGGGCTTGGCCGACGATGGCGTCGAGGTCGTCGTGCCGGGGCTGCCAGCCCAGGCGATCGCGGATGCGCGCCGCCTCGGCGACGATTTGGGCCGGATCGCCGGGCCGGCGCGGGCACAGCCGCACTTCGAAGTCGCGGCCCGAGATCCGCTTCACGACCTCGACGACCTCGAGGACCGAATAACCGCGCCCGTAGCCGCAGTTCAGCGTCAGGCTCTCGCCACCGGAGCGCAGATGGTCGAGGGCGAGGCGATGCGCCTCCGCGAGGTCCGAGACCTGGATGTAGTCGCGCAGGCACGACCCGTCCGGGGTCGGGTAGTCGGTCCCGAAGACGTCGAGCCGGGCGCGCTGGCCGAGCGCTGCCTGTGTGGCCACCTTGATCAGGTGCGTGGCGTTGGGCGTCGACTGGCCGGACCGTCCCTCCGGATCCGCGCCGGCGACGTTGAAGTAGCGCAGGACCACGTAGGAGAAGCCGTGCGCCGCGGCGGCGTCGGCGATCATCCACTCGCTCATCAGCTTCGAGCGGCCGTAGGGATTGATCGGCTTCAGCGGCAGGTCCTCGGGAACCGGCGAGGCCTCGGGCTCACCGTAGACGGCCGCGGTCGAGGAGAAGATGACATTCTTGACGCCGGCACGCACCGACGCCTCGATCAGCGCGCGGGTCTTCACCGTGTTGGCGAGGTAGTAGCCCAGGGGGTCGGCTACGGATTCGGGCACGACGATCTTGGCGGCGAAGTGGGCCAGGGCATCGATGCGGTGCTGCAGGATGGTCTGTGTCACGAGGGCCTGGTCGGCCACGTCGCCGACGACGAGCTTCACACCCTCTGGGACCGCCCAGTCGAAGCCGGTGGAGAGATCGTCGAGGACGACGACCTCCTCATGGCCGGCGTCGAGGAGCGCCAGCACCATGTGGCTGCCGATGTAGCCGGCACCCCCCGTCACCAGAACCGCCATCTCGCCCTCACTGCCGCCATCCCGGCAACTGCTTACGCCTTTGCAGACGGGAAATTTACGCCCCGCCGCCTCATACTAACGATGTACATGCTTGCGACGGCTCGCGTTAAGCTATCTCACTGACCGCACAGCTGACCACGTCGTTCCATCCAGTTCCGGGGTTACCGCTCGATGAAACCGATCCGCAAGGCCGTCCTCCCCGTCGCGGGCCTCGGCACGCGCTTCCTGCCCGCCACGAAGGCGGTCCCGAAGGAGATGCTCACGGTCGTCGACCGGCCAGTGGTGCAGCACGTCGTCGACGAGGCGCGCGCGGCCGGGATCGAGCACTTCATCTTCGTCACCGGCCGCGGCAAAGCGGTGATCGAGGACCATTTCGACATCGCGTTCGAGCTCGACCACACCCTTCAGGAGCGCGGGAAGACGGCCGCCTATGAAGAGCTGAAGAAGGACCTGCCGAAGGCCGGCCAGACCAGCTTTACCCGCCAGCAGGCGCCACTCGGCCTCGGCCACGCGGTGTGGTGCGCCCGCGAGATCGTCGGCGACGAGCCCTTCGCGGTGCTGCTCCCCGACATGCTGAGCCGCGGCTGTATGCAGCAGATGCTGGCCGCCTACGATCGCCACGGCGGCAACATCATCGCCGTCGAGGAGGTGGCGCCCGAGGAGACGCACCAGTACGGCATCGTCAGCGTGGGCGAGACCTACGGCCAGTCCTTCCAGATCACCGGGATGGTCGAGAAGCCCAAGCAGGGCACGGCGCCGTCGAACTTCATCATCTCCGGGCGCTACATCCTCCAGCCCGAGATCTTCGGGATCCTCGAGCACGGCAAGAAGGGCGCGGGCGGCGAGATCCAGCTCACGGACGCCATGATCGACCTGATGGAGAAGCAGGCGTTCTACGGCATGCGCTACGAGGGCCGGACCTACGATACCGGCTCGAAGCTCGGCTTCCTCACGGCGAATCTCGCCTACGCCCTTGAGCGGAACGATCTCGCAGGACCCCTGCGGGCCGAGATCGAGAAGCTGCTCAAGAGCCAGGGCTGAACGGCGCTGCGGGCGCGGATCCGATCACCGCGCCCCGCTAGGCGACACGTGTGACCGCATCGGTTCTCGCTCTCGTCCGAGCTACGCCTGCACGCGGCGACGCGCGGCGGCCAGAGAACGCGCTTCAGGTATGCGCGCAGAGCGGCCGCGGCGGGCGAATTGCGCTTGCTTCTTGTGCGGCGCACTTTAGTTTGTGCGTTGCGAGATCGCGATGGCGTCGCGGTCTCGCTGCCCTTCTTGGGCGTTTCCTCCCTAGACTTCGGGCCGCTCCTTCGGGAGTGGCCTTTTTTCTTTCCGGTATACCGCCGCTCTTCTTCGTGAACGGTCGGGACAGCGCCCCTATTCCGCGGCCATCCGGCGGGGGACGAGATCGTCGAGGTCCTTGGCGACATCGGCGACGACGCCGCGCAGCGCCTCGACCAGTGCCGGGAAGCCCGCCGTCATCGCGAGGCTGGCCTCGTTCATGTAGAGACCCCGGTTCAGCTCGATCTGGAGCGCGTGGCGGTCGAGGTTCGGCTCGCCGTAATGCTCCGTGATGAAGCCGCCGGCGTAGGGCTTGTTGCGGACCACGCGGAAACCCCGGGCCCGGAACGCGGCCTCGAATCCGTCGATCAGGACGGGTGCGCACGCCGTGCCGTAGCGGTCGCCCAGCACCACGTCGGCTTTCATGTCCGGATCGCGGCCGAGGCTCGAGGACGGCATCGAGTGGCAATCGACGAGCATGCAGTGGCCGTGGGTGCGCGCCGTGCGCTGGACCAGTCCGCGCAGCGCGCGATGATACGGCTTGTACAGGCTCTCGATCCGGGCGGTCGCCTCGGCGACCGGCAGGCGCCGGGCGTAGATCTCCTGGCCGTCGGCGACGACCCGGGGCACGGTCCCGAGACCGCCCGCGACGCGCATCGACCGGGTGTTGGCGAAGGGCGGCAGGCGCCCCTCGAACATGCGCGGGTCGAGTTCGTAGGGCTCCCGGTTCACGTCGAGGAAGGCGCGGGGGAAGTTGGCCCGCAGGAGCGGCGCGCCCAGTCCGACGACCGATCCGAACAGGCGGTCGACGTGGGCATCCTCGGAGCGGCGCAGGGTCAGCGCGTCGAGCCGCGAGGCCGCGATGAAGTCGGGGGGGTAGACGGCCCCGGAATGACCGGTATTGAAGACGAAAGGCAGGGTGTGCGCCGCGGGCTCGTCGACCACGAAGGCCGGGGCAAATCCGAAGGCGTCTGGCTGTACCGGTTCGGTTGCAGTCATCGGCTGGTGGACACCCCGGCGGTTGAACGAGGACGGCAGGCGCTCACTGTGGTGTGCGATCGATCGCCTGTCCACTCCGCACCGGCGGCCGACGCAGTCGCCCGGGAGACACGCGGCGGCGGCTGCGCGCTCCATCCTAACACCTTGTTTACCATCGCCTCCCTTTATGGGATCAACTTCTCGACTCGAAGGCTCGGATCCGGCCGATGAAAATCCTGCTGGCGGAAGACGACAACGACATGCGCCGGTTTCTGGCCAAGGCGCTGCAGAACGCGGGCTACGATGTCCTGTCCTTCGACAACGGCCTCTCCGCCTACAACCGGCTGCGCGAGGAGCCGTTCGAGCTGCTGCTGACCGACATCGTGATGCCCGAGATGGACGGCATCGAGCTGGCCCGCCGCGCCACCGAGCTCGATCCCGACATCAAGGTGATGTTCATCACCGGCTTCGCGGCGGTCGCCCTCAACCCGGATTCGAAGGCCCCGAAGGACGCCAAGGTCCTGTCGAAGCCCTTCCACCTCCGCGACCTCGTCAACGAGGTCGAGAAGCTCCTGGCCGCCTGATCCTGCCGGTGCTTCGTCGACGGCGCGCGCGCGTTGCCCTGTGACCACACGGGCATAGGCAAGGCGCGCCCCGCGCTCCTATATGTCCCGAGTTCACGCGCGGGACGACGATCGCGATGCAGCCGGTCACAATCTACACCACGGCTTGGTGTCCTTACTGCTCGGCGGCCAAGAGCCTGCTGAAGGAGAAGGGCGTCGCCTTCCAGGAGATCGACGTCGAGCGCGTGCAGGGCGCCCGGTCCACCATGGTCGAGCGCGCCGGCGGCCGCACCAGCGTTCCCCAGATCTTCGTGGGCGCCACGCATGTCGGCGGCTGCGACGACCTGTACGCCCTCGATCGCGCCGGCAAGCTCGACCCGCTGCTCAAGGACACGGCCGATGCCTGAGCCCCGCTTCACGGCTGCCTGCGTGCAGATGCGGTCGGGGCGCGACCCTGCCGCCAATCGCGACGCGGCCGTGGCGGGCGTGCGCGAGGCGTCGGCGCGGGGCGCGGCCTACGTGCAGACTCCCGAGATGACGTCCCTGGTGGAGCGGAGCCGCGAGCGTCTGTTCGCCCACGTCACCACCGAGGAGCAGGACCCGACCCTGGCGGCGCTCCGCGAGGCCGCGCGTCAGACCGGAACGGTCGTCCAGATCGGCTCGATCGCGGTCAGGGCCGGCGACAAGATCGCCAACCGCGCCTACCTGATCGGCACCGACGGGGAGATCCTGGCCTCCTACGACAAGCTGCATCTCTTCGACGTCGACCTCCCGAGCGGCGAGCGCTGGCGGGAATCCGCGACCTATTCCGGGGGGGCCTGCGCGGTGCTCGCCGAGACGCCGTGGGCCACGCTCGGCCTGACGATCTGCTACGACATCCGCTTCCCCGCGCTGTACCGCGCCCTCGCCGAGGCGGGCGCTGACGTGCTGACGGCCCCCGCCTGCTTCACCCGGCAGACCGGCGAGGCCCACTGGCACGTCCTGCAGCGGGCTCGGGCCATCGAGACCGGCGCCTTCGTGATCTCGGCGGCGCAGGGCGGTCGGCACGAGGACGGGCGCGAGACCTACGGCCACTCGCTGATCGTCGATCCCTGGGGCCGGGTCCTGGCCGATGCCGGAGGGGACGAGCCGGGGATCATCCTGGCGGAGATCGACCTCGCGCAGGTCGCGGAGGCCCGGGCCCGCATCCCCTCGCTGCAGCACGGCCGGCCCTTCACCGTCGAGCGCGTCGGTCCGCGGACTCGGGCCGCGCAGTAGTCACCACAGCAAGCAACAGAATGATCCGGTACAGTCTGGTCTGCGATGCCGGGCACGGCTTCGAGAGCTGGTTCCAATCCTCCGATTCCTACGACACGCAGGTCACGCGCGGCCTCGTGACGTGCCCGGTCTGCGACAGCGCCAAGGTCAGCAAGGCCCTGATGGTGCCGAGCGTCGCCCGCACGGATCGGGAGCGCGCGCCGCCGCCGATCCCGAAGGCGGACGCGCCGGTGACCATGATCGCCGAGCCGGAACGTCAGGTGCGGGCGATGCTGCGCGCGCTCCGGGAGCACGTCGTGGCGAATGCCGAGCATGTCGGGGCGCGCTTCCCCGAGGAGGCGCGCAAGATCCACTACGGCGAGGCGGAAGGGCGTTCGATCTACGGTGAGGCGAGCCCCGCGGTGGCGCGAGCCCTGATCGACGAGGGCATCGAGGTGGCGGCGATTCCGGTCCTGCCCGACGACCGGAACTGACCGGCCTCGCCGGTCCGCGCGCGTCAGGGACGCAGCGCGGCGGTCCCCGCGAAGGAGGCCAGCACGGCCGAGATCGCGGCGCTCCAGCCGGCGAGCGACACGCCCAGCACCCGGAGCGCGGCCACCGAGCAGTCGACCACCTTCGTGGTCTGCAGGCTGTTGAGGAAGTCGCCGACCTGGCCCGGATTGGCGCCGTTGCCGCCGCCGCAATCGGCAGGTCCCGGCCAGAATCTCCATTCCGCGCCGGCGTGGTAGACCCCGATCCCGGCCCCGTAGAGCAGGCCGAGGGCCGCGAGCCCGAGGGCGATCCGCGCCAAGCGCTCCGGCAGGAACAGGGCCAGCAGACCCAGCGGCACGGCGGCGTAGTAGGGCAGCCGCTCGGTCAGGCAGAGCTTGCACGGCGCGTAGCCGTATCCGTACTGGAGGACGAGCGCGGCCCCGACGGTGAGGGCGGAGGCGATCGCGAGCCAGAGGCCAGCGGTCTTGAGGCGCAGGGCAGCCGCCGTGTTCATCGCTACAGGATCACCTTGAAGAGCAGGAAGCCGAGGACGATGACGGCGACGGAGATCGCCGCGACCGCGTTCAGGTGCCGGTCGAGCACGCCGCGGATCTGGACACCGTAGCGGCCGAGCAGTCCGGCGAGAATGAAGAAGCGGGCGCCGCGGGTCACGATCGACAGGATCGTGAACCAGAACAGGCTGTAATGCGCGAAACCCGACGTGATCGTCACGAGCTTGTAGGGGATCGGCGTGAGCCCCTTCAGCAGGATCACCCAGTGGCCGTAGCGCGCGTAGGAGTCCTGGAAGGTGGCGGCCGAGTTCTGCAAGCCGTAGAGGCGGATGAGCCACTCACCGACGGAGTCGAACAGCAGGGCTCCGATGGCGTAGCCGACCAGACCGCCGAGGACCGAGGCGACCGTCGTGATCGTGGCGTAGAACCAGACCCGGTCCGGCCGGGCGACCGCCATCGGGACGAGCATCACGTCCGGTGGAACCGGAAAGAAGGAGCTTTCGGCGAAGGCCACAGCACCGAGCGCGTAGGGCGCGGATGGCCGGTCACTGAGGGCCAGGATCCACGCATAGAGCCGGCGGAGCATTCAAGGTCCCGGATTATGAGATCGGCCGCCCTTTGAGCATAGGCGCCCCGCCTTGGCCAGATCGCCGATCGACGCAAAACAACACTTGGCCGGAGCCGCCGACCTATGCGAAGAGCGCTGGCACGCGGGTATGGCGGAATTGGTAGACGCGGGCGACTCAAAATCGCCAGCCGCAAGGCGTGGGGGTTCGATTCCCTCTACCCGCACCAGCCTTATTTTTCAATGACTTAGCGGGTGTTTTCGGGTCGTTAGTGACAGGCGAGTGGTACAGCGAGCGCGGCCTGTCGATGAGATCCCGAGGGGCGGGAACAAGCCATATCGTGTGATTCGGCGCGGTTATCCCCAGAGTCCCGCGGGCGCCCTATATGGGCATGGCCGCTGGTTCGCTGCGGAGGAAGGTTGCGCGCATGTCGATGTCCTCTCCCTCGTATCCGCCCGGCGTCTGGGCTGAGGTGTACCTCGAAGAGGACAGCGGTCCGCGCCACGTGGGACGCTACCACTTCGGCGTGCCCCCCGCGGCTGGCGAGGAGGTGGAAATCCGTGCGCCCGTCGCGCCTGGGTCTACCACCACGCAGTCGTACGCCGGCCACATTCAAGCGGTCATCCAAGTGCCCAGCGCACCGGGATCGATAGGCACGCTTAAAGTGAGCATCGATCTGAGCCGGGGGCGGAAGCCGTTCGGACAAGCGTAACGCCTTACCCAGCTGTCGCGGCCGATTGAGGCCCGTCGCGTCGTTCCGTAAGGTCGGTCGCATGCGCGAAATCGTCCTTGACACCGAGACCACCTCCACCGACCCGAAGGTCGAGCGGATCATCGAGGTCGGCTGCGTCGAGCTGATCAACCACACCCAGACCGGGCGGACCTTCCACCGCTACTGCAATCCGCAGCGGGCGGTGCACCCGGACGCCCTGGCGGTGCACGGGCTGTCGGACAGCTTCCTCGCCGACAAGCCGCTGTTCGCCGAGATCGCCGCCGACCTGCTCGCCTTCATCGATGGCGCGACGCTGGTGATCCACAACGCGCCCTTCGACGTGGGCTTCCTGAACGCTGAGTACGCGCGGCTGCCCGCGCCACAGCCGGCGCCGATCGTGCTGGACGACGTGGTCGACACGCTCCTGCTCGCCCGGCGCAAGCACGCGGGCGCGGCCAACAACCTCGACGCGCTGTGCACCCGCTACGGGATCGACCGGAGCCGGAGGACCAAGCACGGGGCGCTGCTCGACGCGCAGATCCTGGCCGAGGTCTACGTTGAGCTGCTCGGTGGGAAGCAGACGGGGTTCGACCTCGGACCGGTCGCCGCGACGCCGGCTCACGTCGCGGAAGAGGCCGCCCGCTCGGCGGCGCCGCGCGTCTTCAAGTCCCGGCTTACTGATGCCGAGCGG
The DNA here is from genome assembly GCF_040544715.1 of Methylobacterium sp. 1030. Lineage (NCBI taxonomy): Bacteria > Pseudomonadati > Pseudomonadota > Alphaproteobacteria > Hyphomicrobiales > Methylobacteriaceae > Methylobacterium > Methylobacterium sp. 1030. Next base: position 129,933 of record NZ_JBEPKM010000002.1, read on the forward strand.
GCGCAGCATGCGGCGTTCGTGGGCACGCTCAAGTCGCCGATCTGGGCGGACTACATCAGTGAGAGCGACGACCGCTGACTGACACGTCAGACCTCCTTGACCGAGCCATTCACGAGGTACCTTGCCACGTCGAACTCGACAGAAAGCAGATCGCCGCTCGCTGGGGGCATCCCGACGACGCCGACAAGAAATTCCTCTGTCAAGTTGATCATGGCCCGGCTCAAATGAGTTTCTTCCCGCCCTCGCATGGGAATATGCATGACGGTCGCGACACATGGATAGTCGCCCGCGGGCAGGAAGAACCCATTGCCAAGGTCGACCGTATCTGCCGGAACTCGCACCGTGATGCTATGGACGGTATTGCGCTGAGCCATGCCAACCTCCGATCGGCGCTACGTGGTTGCGATCGTTCCCTGCTACAAGAGCATGGCGGGGCCAGGGTTCACCCCCACCGCATTCGGAACGCCAAGGCGTCGTTGGGCCGGGCGAACCAGACCTCGAAGGCGATATCCTCGGTTTTAACGGTGACGGCCCGTGGGTAGCCGAGAGCGTCGCTCCGGAAGTGCTGCACCCACGTCGTGATCGGGACGATGACGAAGCGCCAGCCATCGCGCGTGGTCGCGTTCTCGCGGAGCCAGACGACGATCTCTGGGACCAGCACATCGGCCTGCGTCGGCATGGGACCCCGCGTGGCGCATTCAGCCCGGGGCCGGACGCGGTGGGACCAGCGCCATGGGAAGGCCAGATCCTCCTCGTAGATCGCGAACCGGCGCGGGCGGCAGCGCATCAGCCGAATCGCAGTTTGAAGGCCAAGGCCGTATCGGGATCCGCAAAATGGACTTCACGGTGGTAGACGATCGAGAGGCTATGCAGGCCGGACCCCGAGCCCCATTCGCCGCGTCGGTACAGTCGCCAGCCGTCTAAATCGGCATGCTCCCGTAGCCAGTCCGTCACCTCCGTCGCCGGAACGTCGTCGTCTTGCGGCGACAGCCGAAGGTACCGCGGGTTCATCTCTGCGGCATGAGGCCAGAGCCCCGCGTCCACGGGCTCGTTGGTGAAGTGGTCGTCACGCATCATCCGAATCTCATCTTGAAGGACAGGGCATCGTTCGGGTCGGTGAAGCCCCAGAACGGTTCGGCGTGCATGTGCCGGCCGGTCAGATTGTCGGCGAGCCATTCGGCGACCGCCGCTCGGTCCACATTCGGTGCCTTCACGAGGTGCGCGTAGCCCCGGCGGGTAAGCGCGCCCTCCGAGAGGGTGTGGTGGACGACGAGGGTCAGCGTGTGCGGGAAGGGCCGGGGATCCATCAGCCCCACCGCATCTTGAACGCGAACGCGTCATTCTGGTCCGAGAAACCGAAGACGACCTCAGCGTCGTCGCGCAGCTGGATCCAGGTCGCGGTGTCGGTCACGCCGCCCTCGACGATCACGTACGGACCATGGGCGTGTTCGCAGCACCAAAGGTAAGCGGCCAGCTGCCAGCGCAGGCAGACGCTGACCCGGTGGGGTACGAGTACGTCGAGGAGGTCGTGCGTCGGCATCCTCAGCCCCACCGCATCTTGAACGCGAGGGCTTCGTAGGGATCCTCGAACGCCCAGATCGGCGCGCCGAGCCACACGATGTCGGTCGGAGTGTAGCCGTAGCGCCCGGCGACATTCTCGGAGACCCAGGTGATGGCGTCATCGGGGGCCCCGACGCGCTGATCGACGATGTGCACCAGACCGCCGTGCCGGAAGAACGTGAGGAACTGCGGCATGGTTCGCTGGCGCGCCAGGACGGCGGCAGCGTTCATCGCGGCCTGCATCTTGGTCATGAGAGGCTCCTTGGTCAGCCGAACTGGAGCTTGAAGGCGAAGGCTTCGTGCGGATCAGCGAAGGCCCAGACGGACAGCTCGTCCGTGCCGTCGCCGACGTAACCGGCGATGATCCAATGGTTCGGCGCAAAGTGCTCGTCGCACCAGACCATCGCTGGGATCGAGAGGGCGATCTTGATCGCAACGAAATGCGTGAGGCCGGCCGCCGATGTCGCTGGAATCAAGCCCATCTCATCTTGAAGAGAAACGCCTCGTCGGCATCGCCGAACGCGTACTCGACGATGCTGCCGCACCGGTACGATCGCCAGCCGCCGGCCACGTTTGCGATGAGCCACTCGACGGCGTCGTCGTGCCGAAAGCGGCGGGTCGGGCAGATCAGGAACTTGCACCCGAGCCGGCGGTACTCGGCGGCGCGGTGCTGCCTGCCATAGTCATCGGGGTCGCCCGCGTTCACCCGAATCGCATTTTGAAGGCCACGGCATCGACGTGGCTGCTGAAGCAGTAGGTCGTCTGGCCCGTGCGCGGGTGCGTCAGCAGGCGCCGGCCGCCGGTGACGTTGTCGGCGATCCAGGCGGCAACGGTGCTCGGCGCGTGCCGCGAGATCACTGTGTAGGGCAGGCCCCGCCGAGCCGCGTCAGCCACGAGCCAGTCGTGGTGAAGCGTCGCGGCGACGGCGAGGATGCCGGTGCGGGGCATCAGGCGGCCCGACGCCCACCAGCCATCTCCCGGGCTTCAGCAAGTCCAGTATCCCGCGCACAGTTCAGCGCCTTCAAGGCATCCTCGCGGCGCGGCTGATGCTCCGCCGTCAGAGCCCCAGCCGGGTGGCAAATCTTGACGAGGCGGTGGTACTCCTCTCGAATCTGCGGCTGCCGCGCAATCGGATCCAGGATCTGTATGCGGCCAAAACCGAAACCGAGCACATCCTTCCAGTTCTTGTCCTTCGCATCTTCGATGCGCGCGAGTTCGGCCTCGGCAGGATCGGGGGTCGCCGCCGCGGTGATGTCCTCCGGCCCGGCGGCATCATCGTGCTCATGCGCCTGCTCGGTGGGGTCGCTCGCCTCCTGCGGCTCGGGGACAACGGTGCCCTCGTCATTGACGGTCTGGCGTTCCGCCGAGGTGGTCTGACCGAGGATGGTGTCCCGCGCGGTGAGCTTGTTCTTCAGATCAGCAATCTCGGCGCGAAGCTCGTCGATAAGGGTGGCAAAATCGGGCGTCGGGGCGGGACCCGCGTCGGTCCGCCATTCGCGGTCGCGGGCTTCGTCCAGCTGTCGCTTAAGACCGGTGTTCTCCTTCTCCAACTCGTCGGCTCGCGACTGGAGATCGGCCTCGGCCTTCGACGGCCGGCGCGCTCGCACGGTCGCGGGCTCATCCGCAAACCCTTCCGCTGCACGCGCCTCGCGACGGTCGTGTTCGATTTCGGCCTTCTTCACCGGGATGCCACGCAAGATGCGCGGAATCCACTCATCTCGGACGCACTGCGGGGTGCCCTCTTCCGCGAGGCGATAGATCAGCGTCTTCTTATTGTGGAGATCAGCCTCGTGAAACACACGCCCCTGCAGAATCCGAGCCGCATTCATGTAGTTGTAGGCGCAACTCTTGCTCACGCTCGTCTTCGAGCGCACCCAGCCGGGGAGAGCGTTGCCAATGATGCGTTCCGCATCGAGCATACATTTGCCAATGCGATACCAAGCCAAATCGCTATTCTGGTCGTGCTCTTTAATGGCCGCCGCGAGGGTGTCCAGCTCACGCTCGTTGTCTTCCGTCAGCCCGCTTCCGCCCACATCAAACCGCTTCTTCGCCCGCGCCATCATCGCTCTCCTTCAACTCACTTCACGCTGTGCCCGTATCCCCGGTCGAGCAGGTCATCGATCGCCTTGTCCGCCTCATCCGTCCCGAGGGTGTAGCCGTCACCGGCCAGGATGAGCCCGGTCTTCGCATCGCTGATCTGGATCCCGCCGTGGTGGCGGGGATGAACTCGGCGTTCGCGACCCTTCCGCGCTACGAAGCCGTGGCGGTAGGCCCGGTTTCGGACGCGAACGACGTCGGTACGGCTCAATTTCATCATGGTTTTCGTTCCTCCGGCATGTCTCGGTCGAGGCCGAAGGCTTGCGTCGAGGCAAAAGCTGGCAGCGGCGCGCTGGCTCGTCAATGGTAGGTGCGCAAAAAATCAGGTTCCCGCGAAAAATAGCGTTAAGGCCGCCGAGACATGTGGGATAAGGACTGACTTGACGAATTTTGCATTTGAGGTGTGTTGAGGATCGGGTCGAGTAAGGCATCGACCGGGTCCCTAGTCCAAATTTTGGACTGGCCGGGGCCCGCTCTCCTCCTAACGATGCGGTGGGTCGCGCGGGATGAACCGCCCGACGATCAGGCCGACCGCGAACGCGAGCATCGCGTAGATCAACACAAGATCCTGGGCGTCGGCGGCGCACCGCATTACGGGGTCGCCCTCGGCAGGATCTCGAATTCGAGCGGCGGCAGAACCGTGGTGATCGACCAACCCAAGGCTCGCTGAAGGGCATTGCAGTCGTAAGCCAAGCTAACGAAAACGCGTCCACGACCGGGCGTCGCGTCGAGCGGGATTGTCGGCCCAACGATCTCGTTCTCGCGGCCAAGTTGACCGTACGCGTCGAAATGCTCAACCTCGTAATCGAGCCGCCGCCCACTGCCGTCGACCAGCCAGTACCGGCGCGTCAGTTCGCACTGACGGACGCGATCCCGCACACCCTTGATGGCCAGCCGGTCGCCGACCCGGACCTGACGGTTCGGATTCACGATCTCGCGTGAGATCTGATGAACGGGCAGGTCGCGGTCGATGGTCATCGAGAAGACCCAAGCGAACGCGGTGAGGAGCAGGCCGTAGTAGAGAATGTTGAGGACGAATTGCCCGCGGGCGGGGCGCCGGGACGGTCCCTGTGCCAGTTCGAAGGCGCGCGCGTAGATCGCGTCCGTGCGATCCAGTTCCGGAAGTTGCGCAACCTCGACCGCACGCCGAACCGCCGCCTCGGAGACCTCGGCAGTGTCTGGCTTCATCAGTGCGGCACTCCCCCCTTGACGATCACGACGCCCAGAAGGGCCACGACAACGGCGCCGATGATGATCTTCACGATCCAGCTGAGGTGAGCGGAGAGCTTTTCGAGATCGTCCCGGACCTCTTTCAGCTCGGACTTGGTTGTGTAGTTGCTCTCGATCTTGACGAGGAACTGATCGAGCTTCTTTTCAAGCGACTCGACGCGGTAGTTGAGCAGGTTGACGTTGCTCAGGATGGTCGCGTCGGCACCGTCATCGGCTTTCAGCGTCATCCGGACCGTGTCTTTCGCTTCGGCCGTGCGGCGCGCGTTCGGAGGGGGAGGCGACATGGCGTCAACGCTTGATCAGGGCCGCCGCGCCGGCCTTTGCAAGTGTGGTCAGGGGGCTGGAGACGAAGAACGCGACGAGGATTGTGCCCTCAATCGTCTGGTAGGCCGGGGGGAGGGCGCCCACGCGCCAGGAGCCAACCGAGTGCTCGGCGAGGCCCGCCGGCAGCCAGTAGGCGCCGAAGGTCGGCAGATACGGCAGGCTGTCCGCGATGATCGCAGCCCAGTGAATAATGGCCGGAATCGCCGTGAGGTAGATGAGGCCCTTGAAGCTCGGCGCGATGATCGTCCGGGCATTGTTCGCCGCGACCTCGGCAGAGAGCGTGCTGACCGCAACGTCACGATTCGCGTTCTGGCCGTTTTGAACCGTGTTCAGGATCGGCGCGAGCACGCTGTTGCCGAACGCGCTGACGAGCCCCGAGCCGATGTGGCCGAAGATCGTCCCGAGCAGGGTCATCAGCATTCGCGGTGCCCCTCATCCTCGCCCGGCCGGACGTGGGCGTCGAAGCCGCGGAAAGGCCGGATCTGCAGAAGGATGAACTGGGCGAGGCCGATGACCGAGGCCCAGAACAAGGCCCGGTCGGCGGTCAGCCCAAAGTTGGCGAGGTTGATCGTGCCGAGGTAGCCGAGCAGGGCCAGCAGGAATGAGAAAATCGCGTTCGCGGCGATCAGACCGCGGGCCTTCCAGCTCCGGTGGACCTGCACGGTCACCGTCGACCGGGGGGCGGGCGTCGCCAGGGTGACGGGCGGGAGCGTCGTCATGGCCCGTTACCGCGCGCCGACGAGGAGACCGCCCACGAACGCCGCAGCGGTCAGGCCGAGCGTGATCAGGCAGGCGGTGCGCGGATGGACGGCGGTCCAGGTCCAGGCGTAACGGAGCGCCGACTTGGCGGCGTTGCCGGCGATCGTCGTGGCGCGGGCTTCGGTGCTCTTCAGGTCCATGGCAGGGTTCCTTGCTTGAGGGGGAGGGTCAGCCGAGCCAGGGCTTCATCAGGAGGCCGACGAGCCGAGCGCCGAAGCCGGGCTTCGCGGTGATGGCCGGCGGGGGCAGCGGCGTCGTGGTGACCGGTCCGACCGGCACGGGCGAGCCCGCGGGCAGCAACGCGGCCTCCAGGCAGGCCAGGAAGACCCGGTGGTATGCGGCGATCCGTGCGCCGTTTTTGACCGTGTCGCCGTTGACGATGTCTCGTGCACCGACCGGGTCGTCCTTCCGATCGTTAAAGTATCGCGCGAGCGTTCTACCCGCTCGAAAGAGACCGTCCCGGCACCCGATGATGAGGATCGCAGCACTCGTGGTTGGCACCAGTGCGAGATCCGGATCTTTTACCAAGTCCACGCCGAGAAGACGACTAAATTTCTGGTAGTTGGCCAACCACGTTAGCTGTGAAGCGCCGCGGCCGTAGTAGGTTTGTCCATTGGGCTGGGCGCCGCCGTACGCTTTCCCACGACCTCGACCGACTTCACTGATTCCGAGATCGAGCCGGCATTCGTGCCACGCCGTCGCCATGGTGTAGGCGACGAACCGGATGTCGGCCGGCCAGCCCTGTTGCTCCCAAGCGTCCAAGATGCCGCCGAGGCCATCGACCTCGGTTTGAGACAGGCTGGTGCCGAGGAGTCCGCTCGCGCGCACGCGCGCGAAGAACACCGGCCGCAGGATCGGTGCGGTCATGGGAAGCTCGATTGTGAGGGGATTAGGCGGCGGCCGTCAGCCGGATCGCGGCGAGGCTCGGCGTCAGGAGTACGGGACCTTCGTCGACCGTGTACGGGTTGCCCTGCGGATCGATGACCTGGGCCTGCTGCCAAAACAGGCCGGGGGCGATGGATGCCGTGTCCGTCGCGGCGATCGAGAAGCGCAACTGCGTGTCGCTGCCGATCACAAGCAGTGCTGGCGTCTTCGTCACCAGGACGGCCGGTGCGGTGACGGGGGCAGCGGGCAGTCCGAGAAGAGCCGGCTGCGGCGGTGTCCCGAGCAACCAAAGCGCGGTGTAACCGGGGAGGCTCACGCCCGGTAGCGTTACGCTCCAGGTCATCGCGTCGCCGCACGGCAGCTGCACGGCAGCCGGCTCTCCTCCGGTATCCGGGGTCGACCAGAAATTCGTCATACCGATCCCCGAACGTACCGACCGACACGGGCGACGTTGCCGCCAATGGTCCCGGTCGCGCTGATGTTGTCGTTGAGTGTTCCGATCCGCTCGGTGGCTACCGGCGGGATACCGCTCACCGCGATCGTCGGGGCATAGGAGCCGGTGCGTGCGATCGGGCGCGACACCGCGCCGACCAGCGCGATCTGCGCCGTCTCGATGGTGAAGGCGCCTTGGCCCGAGACCGTCGCGGTGCCGTTGGCCGTACCGACCGTGACACTGAGGATGATCGAGCCATCGCGGCAGGGGGCATCGCCCGTGCTGCTCCCGCTCGCGACACCCGTCGCCGCGGATACGCCCTGACCTTCAGCCTGGGCGTCGCCTGAACCGGCCGCGGAGCCGGTCGCGGTCGCTGTGGCAGACGCGGGAGCAAATCCCGCCCCTGCACCCGCCGCGATGCCGGTCGCGAAGGAAGCGGCGGCGCTGGCCGCCAGGGCGGACCCGACACCACCGGCTGCGCCGACGATGTTGCTGTTTGCGGCCGCGACAGCCTGCGCCGTCCCAACGCCGAAGGCCACGCCCGTAACAGCGACGCGGGCGCTACCGGGTGCGCTCGTCGAACTGGTGCCGGACGCAATGCCGGTCGCGCGGGCGATCGTCAGGCCGGGGGCCGAAGCCTGTCCCGAACCCGATGCGGCGCCCGTCGCAGTGATCGTCGAGTTGCCGACGGCGCTGGCCGAGCTGCTTCCAGACGCCGCGCCGATCGTGCTGCCAGAGCCGCTGGCCGTCGCATAGGTGGCCGAGGAGCCGCTGGCCGTACCGATCGAGGACGCGACGGACTGGCCCGAGCCCGAGGCGGGCGACGAACCTGCGGCCGTACCGGACGCCGAAGCTACGGAGGCGCCCGTGGCGGTGGCGGTGCCGGCGCCGGATGCCGCACCGGTCGAAGGCGCGAGGGCGGCACCGATGCCTGAGGCACCCGCGATCCCCGTGGCAACGCCGGTCGAGGATGTCCGAGATGAGGCCGATCCGGACGCAGCACCCGTTCCGGACGCAACGCCGATCGCACGCGCGATCGAGCCGGCACTTGCCGCCGCTGTACCAGCCCCGCCGGCCGTGCCGATAGCGACGACCTGCGCGACACCGGATGCGGTGGCGGCACCGGCACCCGAGGCGGCGCCGATCGCAGTGACGGTGGTAGCGCCAACACCGACAGCATCGCCGGTACCGGAGGCTGCGCCGTCGGCCGAAACGATGCTTGGCGCGGCCGTGTCGCCCTGCGCTACGCCAGAGGCGTCGCCAGATCCGCTGGCGGTGCCCGTCGCGACAATGGCGCGGAGGCTCGCGCCTGTGACCGGACTAGTGCCGGATGCCACACCGGCGGAGACCTTGAGCGCGCCGCTCGCGCCTGTCGCGGCGCTGGAGCTGGACGCAACGCCGCTCGCAGTCCTGAGGGCCGCACCGACGCCGGTGACGGTCGAGGTCCCCGCGGCGAAGCTGCCAGGGGTATAGGTGAGGACGACGAGGCCCTGAGAGCCGTTACCGGCCTTGCCGCTGAAGTAGGCGCCGCCGCCACCGCCCGCGCCGTAGCCACCGCCCGCGCCCGCTTGGCTGGCTCCAGATCCGAAGTATGACGCACCGCCGCCGCCGCCGCCCGGGCCGTGGGTGCTGTCCCAGACCGGATCGAGGCCGCCGGCCGCGGACAGGCGAGGACTACCAGAACCGTAGTAGGCACCACCACCACCGCCGCCGTTCGACCCTGCGCCCGCGGCAACCGTGTTCGTGGCCCCGGCGCCGCCGCCCGATCCGCTACGCCCGTTGCCGCCCTTGCCGCCGGCCGTTGAGGTCGCTGCGCCGCCGGCCGCGCCGCCATTGGCACCACCGCCGCCACCGCCGCCGTCGACGCTCGACGAATGAAACGGAGCGCCGCCGGCCGCACCGACACCATTCGGACCCGCTGCGCCACCACCGCCGCCGCCGGAGTTGCTCCCGGAATCTGTCGCCGCACCGTTGCCGCCCGCGTAGACGGTGGTGCCGACGCTGGAGGTCGACGCGGGCGCGGCGGTCGCGGTCTTCTGGCTGGTTTTGCCTGCGGTGCCGCCCTTGGCGAGCACCGTGGTCGTCGAGAGAAACCAAGAGTCGCCGCCGGTCCCGCCCGTGCCGGTTCCGCCTGTGCCGCCGACGCCGACACTGAAGTTGTAGCCCGCCCCTGGGCTGACCGCGACGTTGGCGATCGAGGCATAGGCGCCACCCGCGCCACCGGATCCGCCGCCACCACCACCGGCGCCGCCGCCTCCGAGCACCTCGACCGAATCGAGAGAGACGCAGTCGGCCGGGGCGGTCCAGGTCCCGGCCCCCGTCGTCGTGAGGAAGATGACGGTCACGGGAACCTGCTGCGAAGAGGATCCGACCAGCGACCTCATCACCGCTGACATGGTCGACGGCATTGAGGACAGGCCGCCGCTCACGGGGCTACGGCCATGCTGGCGGGCGGATTAGCCGTTTAGGACGGCGTCCCGGGCCGCGAGGATGCGTTCGCGCTGCACGTCCGGATCGATGATGCCCTCGTCGAGACACTGCCGGATTGCCTGAACCATAGCGGCCTCAACACGCTGGCCGCGCTCGTCGTCCGCGGCCGCGGTTACCGCGATGCCGGTCGAGACGATCACCGTGTTCTGCGCGTCGGCCATGCCTACGCCTCCGAGATCGTCGTGGCCGTCGAGAGCTGGGGCGTCACGTTCTGCGCCATGGCGATGCTCGGGTTGAGCGTGCCTTGGTGGATCACCAGACCCGCGCCTGTCTGAGCCGTGCCAATGGAGAAGTATGTCTCCGTCTCGGAGGTGGTGCCGGTCGACGCCGGGAAGCTGATCGTTGCGGCGGGGTTCACCGTACCGGTCCCGGAGGTCCAGCCGCTGGTCGAGCGCGCAATGGCGACGCGCGCATAACCGGGGTACGCGGCCTCGGACGTAGTCTGCGCGCCGCCGGTGCCCGGGTTGGCAGTGTGCAAACTGACGTAAAGGTTCGTCAGTGGCGAAGTCGCGGTGTTATCCGCGATGCCAGAGATCCCGACGGCCTGATAGATCAGCTTCAGGATATTGGTCGAGATCGTCGTGCTCTTAGGCATGACTTGAAACTCCAGTCGTAGGAGGGGGTCGTCGGATTGTTTGAGTGGTTTCGGCGTCAGGTGGCCGAGAGCGGCCAAACACCTGTGAGGTCACCCTGACGGACTCGGTCGGCGCGCCAGAGGCTCTCGTCGACATCGGCTGGGGTGAACTTGAAGGCCGGCGCGAGCTTCAGCAGGTCGTCGCGCAACACGGTGCTCGCGTACTCGAATTGCTCGCGCGCCAGGATGCCGGCACGTTGCGTCGGGACATCACTGGCGGTCTCCAGGACCTTGATCGCCGCATCGACATCCGCGTAGCGCGCGACCTGAGCGCCAGAAGAGTCCGTGGGGATCCAGAGCTTCAGAGCCGTGCGCCACCACGGGAGCGAGAGGCAGTCCGGCGCGATGACCGGCGCAGGCTTGCTCGGGTCATGGGCGGCCATGACCTTCTTCAGGGTCGCGAGATCAGCCGACGCCATCGACGGGTCGGGCAGAACGTAGCCGGTCGAGCCGAGACCGAATGCGAACGGCTTGCCGAGAAGACCGGCAGCGGCCAGCTCGCTCGGGAACGACGGTCCGAGGTCTAGGTCGGTGTCCATGGCTGTCATCCCAACACCGAGCCGGCGACCGCACCGTTGAAGGTGGTGGTCGTGCCGGAAGCCTGTGATTGTCCGCGGATCGTCACGAAGTTCAGGCCCTCGGGGGCCGCCCATGCGTACGCGCTGGCGATCGTACAGTTGCCGTAGGCCGCCTGACCGCCGAAGCCATAGGGCGCAGCATCATCGTTGTTCAGGCTGACGCGACAGAACATGCCGTAGCCGACCGAAGATGATCCGCCACCGCCCTGACCGGAGATGCCGGCCTCGACGCTCTGCGCGGCGTGAGTCAGGAAGCTCGCGCGAGCACCAGTGGACAGCTCGACGACCGAACTCGATGACGTGCTGTATCCGCCAGCTACGCCCAGGAGCGCTTTGCGGACCGGATTGAACCAGGAGCAGACCCAGCGCTTGCCCGGCGCGTCTGCGAAGACGCCGGGGGAACCGGCATCCGTGTAGACCATGCCGACGTATGTGTAGAGGCGATTGGCGGCATCGCTACTGCCGGCACCGAAGACCCGGATGCCGTACAAAGGGTCGGTCGTGTATCCGCTGGTGTTGAAGATCAGACTGATCGCCGATCCAGTCCAGTACGCGTACATGTAGTACAACGTACCGGCGCTTAGGCCAGAGTTCGAAACGGTTACGCCAGAGGACGGGATCGCCTGGAATGCACCGTTGATCCAGATCTGATTCCCATTCCAGGGGATCAGTGTAAGGGTCGTGCTGTTCGTATAGATGAGGCGGCATTGGCCTTCAGGAGGGGCTGTGACGGCGGCCGACCCCAGATTGGCTTGGAGCTGGGCCTTCTGAGCCGCCGTGAACGACTGGGCGCGATCAGCGAGAAGCGCTTGGCCGTGTGCCGTGGAGTAAGAGAGAACATCCCAGGCGTCCTGCCCCAAGATGATCTGGCACCGGTCCCCCGGCTGCATGACGAAGCTGGCCCGGTTGGCGTCAGCGAAACCGAATGTGTAGGGGTCGCCCGCCGTCGCCTGCACGGTCAACACGCCGCGCGCGTAGATCCAGAACGTATCCCCGTCCGTAAAGTTTGCAGCGAGGGGAACCGTCAATGTTCCAACGTTCGCCTCGCAGTAAATCAGGCCACCGATATCGGCTTGCGAGAGAGTGACCGGCTGACCGATGTAGTATCGGCGGCCAATGCAGCCGACGCCAACGTTCCGTTTTGCCTGGATTTTCTGCGTAAGAGTCAGATTTTGAGCCACATCGGTGCGCACAATCGGACCGACGAAGCTCGTGCCGGTGATCGTCGTTCCTGTGACTGCGGCCGGCGTCGTGCTGCCGATCTGCGCCCCGTCGATCGTGCCGCCGGTGATCGCCGCGCCGGACGCGTTCTGGAGAGCAAGGGAACCGAGCCCCAGGCTCGCGCGCGCCGTGCTCGGGCTGGCCACGTCTGAGAGGTTGTTGGCCGCCTGGAGGGCGCCGACGATGCGCGGGTCGTTGCCGGCCGCGACGAGGCCGGCAGCGGTCCCGACACCCTTGATGGTGTAGCCGCTGATCGTGACGGTGGCGTAGCTGGGATTCGTGTTGCTGAGTAGACGCGACAGTAGCGTTACGCGACCGTCGAGGTCCGCATCGTTGTTGTTCAGTTTGATGAAGGCATCGCGGAAGTCGTCGCCGGTGCGATCATTCGGCGATGCGCCGACATTGACGGGCGTCTGGGTCATCGCGCGGCTCCAGTCTTCTGGATCACGCGTTCACGCCAGCGATCACGATCGGATCGGGCGCCTTCACCGTCACCGTCAATCCCGAGCTGTTCAGGCCGGAGACGAAGCTCCCCAGCTCGGCCTCAAAGGTCGAGATCGCCGAGGACAGGTCAGAGGCCGACTTCGCGGTATCGGTGGCGGCCTTCAACGTCCCGAGGATCGTGGCAAGCTGCATCGAAGCCAGCGACACCGCGATGACCACCTGAGCGAAGGTGTCCGGGTTCGTGATGCCGACCGTCGCGCCCTGGGCCGCGAAGATCGTCTTGGCCGGGTCGGTGGTCGGCGCCTTGCCGCCGCTGGCCCAGACGATGGTGGCCGCGTTCGTGTACGATGTTTGATGCGTTGCGTCCGGGATCACCTGCACGGTGACGAAATCGCAAGCCGCCGAAGCCGCGGCGATGATCGCCGGGGTCTTGGTCTTGACCAGCGTGACCGCATAATCGGCCATGTCGATCGCGTAGTGGCTAATCCACCCGGCCCTTGGGGTCGCCTCAGTCGCGACGGTATCGATCCGCGCGGCGCCGCCGTTCTGCGCGGCAGACAGCGCCTGCAAGACGGCTCCGTCGTACATCGCGTCGATGGCTTGGGGTGTTTCGAGTTCGGTGGCCATTAGACTGGCACCTCCATGATGTTGAAGGTCGAAGTCGCGCCGACGCCCGTGTGCGATCCGCTACCGCCGAAGTCGACGCCGTCCGGATTGGCGATCGAAGTCCAGGATGTCGTGTCCTGGCGCGCCCACTGAAGAGTAAGATTGACGGTACCCGCCGACACGCCGGTCAGATAAAAGACAGATGTATCTTTGATCGCGACCGCGCCGACGCCGGACAAGTTGATGTCCATGGCAAGGTACTTCTGATCGACGTGCCCGTTGCCGTCCGTAAGCTGCTGAAATGTTGCGCCAGCGCCGCCCTGGACCGCGACGTAGCCACCGATCTCTGCGATGACCATGAGATTGGTCGCGTTCGAAGCGCCGATCTTGGAATACGCTGGCACCGTCATCGCGGTGACGAAGTTGTTCACGCCCTGACCGGACAAAGCCGAACGCGTGTTGTTCGTGACGCGCCGGAAGTTTGTGGGGACGCGATAGTTCGTGAGACCGGGGCCGATGTCGCCGGTGCCACCGCTGGGCGCGGGCGTATCGCTGGCGACCGCGCCGACCATGCGGAACGCACCGAGGGACGCATCGTACAGGACGTGCGCGAAGCGGCCGGCCACGAGGTCGCCGGCCTGCAACGACGTACCGTCCCGGCGCAGGAGCGAACGAGACGGGAATCCGTTCAGCGTCAGCGTGCAAGCGCTGGTATTGGTATTGGCGACCTTGAAGTAGATCGCGATGAACGAGTTGAGGGTGACCGGCACCGGGTTCAGCGCGAGGACGACGCTGTTCGGTGTGCTGCTCGTGTCCGGCGCGAAATAGGCGCCCGCTTGGGCAGCCGCGATGGCGATCCGGAGGTTGGTCTCCATCGTCCCGGGCGACAGGCTGTCCGAGAAGTCCTGCGCGCTGTAGTCGGCGACGAACTGCCCCAAGCCCGAGGCGACAGCCGTGCTCTGACGCAGCGCCTTGTTCACGCCCGCGGAGGGGGCGACGCCAGCCTGAAAGCCCTGCGCAAGCGCAGCGTAGACAGCCCAAGCGGCGTCGTTCGGAACGTTCGCGCCGGCTCCCGTCGCGAAGGGATAGATCAGATTGTTGGCCATCGGCGTCCTACAGGCGCGCGAGCGCGCGCCGCCGGGCGGCCCGGAGCGCGTCGATCGGTTCGGAGGGGGTGGGGTCGGTTAGGTGAGGGCGGCGACGGTCAGGGGATCAGCGCCCCAGGCCCCGGAATCGAAGCCGGCCACGCGGCTGTCGGCCATGTCAAAGCCGAAGAGGGCTGTGCCATCGACGGTGGTGACGCTGTAATCCACGTCCACACCCATCGCTTTGACGGGGATCAGGTCGTTGCCCAGGACGTACAGGTCAATCTTTGAGGGGATTTTGCCGGCGATGCAGACCGAATAGGCCATCGGGGCGACGTCCGGGACCTTGAGTTCGTCGAACGGACCGGCCCACTGACCCTGATCGAAACCGATCGCGGGGATGTCGAAGCTGAAAAGTGCGCTCGGGGGCGCGTACGGAATCGCGATGGCCCGATCGTCGATGAAGACGAGGCTCGTGGGATCGACGAAGTAGGCATCCAGGACCGACAAAGCGCCGGCTGCCGTGCCGTCCCAACTGTTCGCCATCACCTTCGCGTAGAGCAGACGGCGGTAGGCGTCGTCCGGGAGCTGCGAGATGCCGGCGGTGCCGTCGTACGGGCCCGACCAATACCCTTGGTCGAAACCGAGGCCGATTGTGTCGAAGCTGAAGAGCGTGTTCGGGACCGGCGTCGGGACGTTGCGCGTCCGGCCGATCCATTGGCCCACGATGTCGAGCTGGACGCCGATCGCCTCGTCGAGGTCGAAAGCCTGGGGCAGGCTGGCGACCACCGCCTGCGCGTCGCAGAACGGCGCGACGCTGGCCCGCACCGTGGCCACGAAGCGGGCCTTGGTCGACTGCCAGGGCGTGATCAGCCCGGAATAGTCGTCGACCGAGCGCGTGACCGGCAGCGGCAACGCGTGGATGTTGAGGTCCGCGGTGTAGGTGGTGGTGTCCGCCGTGTAGAATGTGCTGTCCGCGGTGAGATTGTAGACCGTCACGTCACGCGGCCTGCGGCAGTACGGTCACCGCGATATTCGCCGGATCGCAGGTCGCCGCCTCGTTGAACGCGATGGGCAGGTCGACGGCGGTCGGCGTGGCACCGCCCCGGCCCTGCGCGAACGACACGATCTTGAACGTCTTTGAGCCCACCCCGTCGTAGAGCTTGGCGGCGGCGAACGCCTGATCGCGCTCCACGTCCTCGCCGATGTCGAGCCCGTTCACGAAGGCTGCGAGCGACGCCTTCCAGGTGTTCTCGATCGTCTGGGTGTAGCCGCCCAAATTTTGGACCGTGACGGTGTACGAGGCCGGCACGCCGGAGAGGTACAGGAAGGCGATCTGCTGCTGTGGCCCGGTCGCCGGGGTCACGGTCTGGATCGTCGAGCCGTAGGTGCTCACCCCGGGGCCCTTCTTCAGCCCGATGACGCCGGCCACGGTCGCGGCGTCGCCACCATCCACCACGACGGAGATGGCATGCGCGGGAATCCCGTTCCCGTCCCGGTAGGGCTTGGGGTTGTCGTAGACCTTGAGCCGGTTGACGCCGGAGATCGCCGCGAGCGCGCCCGCGAGGCCATCATCGAGCCGCAGGGACGGCAGGGCCGTCGACAGGGACTGCCGCTGGCGCAGCGCACTGTCGCTCTCGACCGGCTGCCCGACCGAGGCTGCTGCGATGTTGTTGGCCGATTGCCATCCGCGGGTGACCGTCTTGATCGAGCCGTAGCCGTTGGCGGTGTCGATCGCCCCCACCGGGAGGCTGATCGCGCCGATCGTCTGGCACGTGGCGGTGACGATGATCTCGCCCGCGTCCGGGATCAGCACGACCGCAGGCAGGGCCCAATCGTTATTGGCCGCGTCGGTGACGAGGCCGCCGTCGATCTCGATCCCGGCCTGTCCGACGATACGGAACGGCGCCGTCGAGTAGGTCGGCCGCTTCCGGCGGATGCCGTTGATCTTGACGACGCGATCCAGGCCGACGCCCTGCGCGGTCGCGGGGCTGAAGCTGTTGTAGGTCGCGACGGTCTCGCCGTTGGCGTCGTGGTACGCGTTGGCACGCAAGGCCACGAGCTGCCCATCCTGCGAGTCCGCACCAAGGTAGAGATCAGCCCCGTAGATCGCGCGGATCTGGGTCTGCTCGTAGCTCAGGCAGTCGGCGAAGGTCGGCCGGATGATGCCGGCTGCCGTGATCCGGCAGACAGGGGTGGTGCCCATGGTCAGCGTCCGTTCTCGACCTTGACGGTAATGTTGGCGGCGTTTGCGGCTGGGCCGGCGAGGTAATCGCGCGAGTAGACCGTCTGAACGGTGGCCGAGACCGCGAGAGCCCGCGTCTGGCGGTCGAGGACGCTGTTGTAAGCCTCGATCTCGACGACGCCGGGCGTGTCGAGGATGCGCGCCTGAAGGGCGGGATCACGAAGACCCTCGGTGCGCCGGCCGAGCACCTCCTGCTCGTAGGGCGTGCCTTCCAGGGCGTCCAAGTACCACTGGCCCTGCCAGAGGTTCAGGCGGCTCGTGACGATCTGACCGACCGCGTCGGGGCTGTCGCGGAGGATCGTGGCCTGATCCCCGCCGAACAAGGCGTCGCCGGTCGCATCGACGGCACGAACGCGCACGGGATCAGTCGTCCCGCTCAGGCATCGCCTGCTCGAACAGCACACACCCGAAGTCCATCGGCACCATCAGAAACGGCCGATCGTCATCGCTGACGATGTACGGGGCCGGGATCTTGGGCGCGTATTCATTCTTCGAGATGATCTGGCAGTCACCGCGATCCAGCTCGGGATGCGGTGCGAAGTGCTCGCAATCGAAGCAGCGGGCCATGGGTCAATCCTCCAGAGAGGTCATCCCGGCGACATCGATCGCGTCGTGGACGACGTGGCTGATCTGCGCGGCAGCGGATGCAGCGATGGTCGCCGCTGCACCGGGTTGGACGAGGGAGTTCAGGACGCCCTGGAAGCCGGTGGCGACGCCGTCCTGGCGATTGCCGCTGGCGTCGAAAACGGGCGGGACGACCAGCGCTCCGGCGACCGAGGACACGCTGGCGACGAGAGGGTGAACCTGCTGGCCGTAGGCCAGGGCCGCGGCCGAGCCGGCCACGAGGCCGCCGATCGTAGCGATCTGGCCCTGGACCCAGTTCGTCGCAGCGACGGGATCCATGCCGCCCGAGACGACCTGCGAGACCACGGTCGGAAGCGTCGCCCCGATGGAATTCAAGAGCCCCCCGGCGGTCAGCGGGCCCGTGACGACATCCATGCCGGCGCCGGGGGGAAGCGCCGAGCCGGCCATATCGACCGTGCTGGCGTGGCCGAGCATCGAGAAGAACCCGGACGCACCGTTGGTCAGGCCGGCGAGGTTGTCCCCCGACGCCTGCAGCACGCCGAGCGCGTTCCCGAGCCCGGAACTGCCAGTCAGGGCTGAGATCAGCCCGGACGCATTCGTGACATTTTGAAGTTGGCTCGTGAGGCCACCGAGCTGGCCCTGGATGCCCTGGGTCAGGGCGGCCATCGGGTTCTGCATGATCGACGACAGGTTGCCGTCGCTCAGGACCTTCGACATCAGCTGCTGGACGCCCGCGCCGCCGTCGAGCCGCTTGGTGATCGACAGCTTCTCCGCGAAGACCGAACCGACCTTCATCAGCGGCACGCCGCCGATCAACTGCAGCGCCTGGGGCAGTACGATCCCGCCAGCCATCAGCAGTTCAAGAGGATCTTGCCGGCGACGTTTTGGATCGTCATCGCATCGACCACGTGCCGCGCGCCGCCCTTCTCAGACTGGACGGCCATCCCGTTAACCTGATGTGCGGCATCCTCCCGGACGCTGGTCACCGCCGTGTGCGACACGTCGTGGACGGTCTGCTTGTCGTCGGTCCGGGTCTGCGACGAGTTCTTTGAGACGCCCTTGAGCTTGCGCGGATCCGAGCGCACGCCCGGGATGAGGAAGGCATCGGCCGGGGCGTGCTGGCGCGTGTCACCGGGGGACTGGATGCCGCCCTGCTGATGCCAGCCGTCGATTCCCAGAGCCGCCTGGACAGTCAGGCCCTCATCGCCCTTCTTCAGCGCGTGCGTCGTGGTGATGCCGCCGCCGCCCATGAAGTGAACCGGGATATCCGGCAGAACCGGCAGCGTGACCAATTCGGTCGAGCCGTCGATCTTGCGGATCACGGCCTTCGCGGTCGGTTGGAGCTTCGCGGTGTGCCCGTCCTCGCTGTCCTCGGTTAGGGTGACCGGGCCGCCTTTGGGCAGACGTGCGACCACCGCATCGGCAACGGTTTCGAGTAGCTCCGTGACGTCGTCGAACCGCTCGCGGATGTCGAAGGCATGGTCGGCCATCGCTGTCCTTATTGTGGGGTGGTTGGCGCCGTGGCGCTCGGCGTCGTGGTGGGCGCTGTGCCGCCTGTGCCCGCGCCGGTGCCGGCAGCGGCTTGGTCCGGCATCGCGATGAGGCGCGTTTTCAGCGCGGGGGTCGGCAGCGAGCCATTCTTGATGCCGACGAATTTCGTGTAGTATTCGTTGCCGCGCGTATCGCCTTCGTGCTCGACGACGTAAATCTTGTAGACTCCGTCCGTCGCGATCTCAGGCAACAGGTTGTTCTGCGCTTCGCTCTGATAGCCGACCTGCTGTTGGGCCTGCTGGATGCTCTTCTGATCGATCTGGACCAGACCGCCGACCTTGATCGCCGGGTTGCACAGGCACACGCCCTCGATGCCCTGGATCGTCTGAACCGGCAGGCCGACCAAGCCGGACTTGCCGTTCAACACGATGGTGCCGCCCGGCAGGGCCTTGTCGTTGCCAAGGATCTGAACCTTGCCGTTCTGAATCGACCACGAGGTGCCGGTCGCGCCACAGATCTGCCGGAGCAGATCCTTGGCGTTGCCGAAAGCCGCGAACCCGCGCGGAAACTTGATTTTCGACAGTGCGTCCGTGTCGATGTAGCCCTGACCGACGCCTAGTTGCTTCAGCGCGTCGATCGCCACCTGGGCTCGGTCCATATGCGTGTGGCCGGCGTTCAGCGTCTTGTTGACCACGGCGAAGTTTCGGGCGTCGCCGCTGTCCGTGGCCAGGATGCTGAGGATCTTATCGGTGACGTCCTCGCGCAGGTTGCGCGCTTGCTTGATCTGCCCCTGAAAGATCGTCTGTAGATTCGATCCGTAGCCAACCGAGATCGTGATTTGCTTACCCGTGAAGAACGCTGGCTGTGTCGTGGAGTCCCTCAGGTTGGTGATGATCGCGTCGGCGTTGTTCGGGGTCGAGACGTCTTTTTGCCGGACGCCGAACCGAATGCGCAGGCCCTGGCCGCCATTCTTCTCGCCGTCGTAATCGAACGTCGGCCCGTCCGCGATCTGAACGCGGACGTTGCGAAGATACTGCTGGGCCATCAGTGTCAGGCCGCCACGAAGTAGAGGTGTGCCGTAACGCCGAGGCCGTCGAAGGTCGGAACCTCGCCGGCCCCACGATCGGTGGTGACGATCAGGGCGCCGCCGAAACCGAGGTATTTGTACTGGGCGAGCAGATCGACACCGCTGACCAAGGGGATGCCGGCGACGAGCGGCGTCTGATCCGCGTCGCCAATATCGAGGATCCAGCAGCCGGCCTGCGCGATGTCGTAGGTCAGACGCATGTAGTAAAGCGCACCCGCCAGGGTGACCGTGAAGCGACACGCCTGAGACGGCGTGAGCGGGATCTCGGTGATCGTGTTCACGGGCCACCACCAAACATATTGTACTGATCAGGACCCGCGCCCTGAAGGCCACCGATCGTCGGTGCGTCCGGGATCGACATGGTCACGGGCGCAGGTGGACTGATCCCGGATAGGTTCGCGGGGATGCCCTCGGGAAGCTCGGGGACGCCGCCCGTGATGGGGGTGGTCGGCTGGATGACGCCGCCGGTAAAGCCTGGATCAATCGGGGTGGTCCCGGCACCGGCGCCAAGGCCGGACGGGTTCAGCCCCGCGTCGGGGGTTCCGACAGAGCCCGGGGAGAACGAACCGGCGAACGCCTGCGAGCCGACGCCCTGCGCCTCGACGTTACCGTTGTTCTGCACGGCTCCTGTGGAGGCGGGGTTGGCTTGGTCGGACGGCGAGGACCCGGCGGCAGCTGTATTTGTTCCCGTTCCACCTTGCCCGGCGGTCGTCGTCTGCACTGAGACGAGAATGACCTCCTGCAAAGCCACGGAGACCAGGAGGATGTTCTCGGAGTGCGGATCCGTGACGACCTGAAGGCCGCGGACGAGCATATTCTGATACCGGCGCTTGCCGGTGTAGACGTTGAACGGCTTCCGGGCGAGCTGGAGCGCCAGCAGAGCTTGGTATTGCTGCTGAACGTAGCCGACGCGCCCGGCGGACGAGTTTGAGAAGCCGCACTTGATCTCAAGCTCGGCGGGACGTTTGTAGGCGTGATCCGTGATCACCCCACCACCCTCGACCGGGTGCTGGGTGATGATCACCTCATCACGATGTCCCTCCTCGACGGTGACATCGGCGTAGATCTGGCCGATCGCGCGGGCGCTGGGCTGGATCAGCGCGTAGGGGAGTTCGCCGAGAAGGGCCATGCGAGGAATCCCGGCGATGGGTTAGGCTGCAGCGCTCAGGGAGAGGCCGCATGGACATCAAGCTCGCGACGACGCCGGGACGCGTTCAGATCGCTTTGCCGACAGATAAGGGAGACGCGACGCTGGATTTCTCGTCAGCCGGGGCGGCTCGGCTCGGGTTCGTGCTGCTGCATCACGCGGCGGAGGCGGAGGCTAAAGCCGACCCGGCCACCACGCTCGGACCCGACGAGCGGCGCGCGACACCGCATCCCGTGCAGATCTCAGAGACAGCCGTCGCGCCGGACGGGTCCATCGTCTTGAAGTGCGAGACGCCGGAGGGGCTGACGTTCCATCTCGCGATAGCGGCAGAATCCGCACGGTCACTCGCCGAGGTGCTGGCGACGGCGCCGCTTCCTCCAGGACCAAGGTCCCGCCAATGATGGCTGTGCAGCGGACGGAGATCGTCGTCATCGTCGGCTCCGCAGAGCTACGTAGTTTGCCCACACGCATGACGAATCAAGTCGGCTCGACGTGCGTTAGGGCGTAGAGCGAGAATCCTCGTCTCACGAAGAGTTCACGAGGTTCTAAGATGCGTCGTCTGTTGCTTGCTCTCGCCCTGACTGTCCCGTCGCCTGTTTTCGCGCAGGGTGGATCGACCGCGTCCGCGACCGGAATTGAGATCCCGAACCACGATATCATCGGTTACTGCAGCAAGGTGATCGTTCGTCACGATATGGGCGATGCCATCGCACACAATGGTGCCGACCCGCGCGCTCGCGCCGCCTGCATCAAGGGGGAACAGGCCAATCTCGGACTGATCACCCTGCTGTGGCCCAATGCGACGGCATGGGCGCGGCGCGAGAGCGTGCGGTATGCCCAACAGTACGCGGAGACCAGTTCGTACTACACGTCGCTGTCGAGCTACCTCGAATCCTTCATGCGCGACGCCGAGATCGCGCAGGATGTCGAGGCGGCGTCGCACTGAGCCGGCCGGCGGCCTTAAGCGACCGCCGACTGGGCGTTGGCCAGGGCGAGGCCGTGGACCCGGGTCAAGGAGCTTTCGATGGTCCGGGCCGCGTCCTTGGGGTCCTTGGCCCCGTGGATCGTAGTGGTGTTGTTGATCGTCTGGTGAACGGCACGATTGTCGTTCGAGGACGAGTTCGTCACCGAATTGGCGCCCAGTGGTGCAGCGGGCCTCGTGGCCTCCGCGGGGTTGACCCCGTTCGCATTGACGCCGGGGTTGGCACCCATTTTCGGCTTGGGGACGCCGATCTGTGAGGTTCTTGCGCCGTCCTCAGCCTTGGCGGGCGGCGTCGCGGTGATCGAGGCCGAGCCATCCGGTCCGACCGTCAGGTAGGCTGCGCCGTTCTTCTCGATGAACTGGAGAACGTGCGCCCGGAACTTCTCGTACCGCTCCTTCGCAATCGCGATGCAACCGGCCGAGAGCTTGTTGGCGTTTGAGGCGGCGTGAAACTCGATCCCGTCGCGCATGCGGTTCAGGGTCTTGTCCCAGATCTGGTTGTTGTTGATGCCGAGCGCGTTGTTGGCCCGACCCCAAGGCCCGATCGTGCCTGGGGTGATCGGGTACGTTCCGATCGGGATCGAATTCTTGCCGGTCCCGTTCCCGGAGCCGTAGTCGTAGCTCTCGCCGTCCAGCGAGATCGAGCCGGAGAGGTACGGGGCACTTTCGCCACCTCGCTGAACGCCGGCCGCGATCGAAGCGCGACCAGGAATCCAGCCTTCCTTCGCCTGCTGGGCGTCCAGGAGCTTACTGCGCTGCTCCGGGGTCAGCGCGGCGAGGGGCGTATCGACACCGACGCCAGCCGCTTTGGCGAGCTGCGCGGCGTAGCCGGTCGGATCGTTCCCGTCGCTCGCGGGGGCCCAGCGCTTGATCGCCTCGGCGATCGTCTTGTCCTTGTACCCGGCCGTGTTGAAGAGCAGCTCTTCCTGGGCCTTGCGACCGGCCTCGTACGAGGGAAAGCGCGCGAAGCCACCGGAATCTGCTCCGGTCGCGCCCATGCGCTGGGCGAGGGGGCCGTACTTAATATTCCCGGGGTTGTTGTTGCGCCATGCGCGCGAACCGTCGCCGGCCTTCGGCGCGTCTTGACCGCCCATCGACTTGGGCAAGATCTTCTGGAGAAGGGTGCGGTTGTCCGGCGGAACTGCGTTGCCGGTGTTTGCCCCGCCCGGACCGTCCGGCGAGGCTGATCCGCCTGAGATCGCGTTCAACGCGGCAACCGTCCGATCACTATCGCCCAGGACGGTTTTGGTGGTGCTGATTAGGCCCCAGAACTTCAGGACCTTTTCGAGGGCGAGCACGATGCGCTCGACGGTCGCCGCGAACGTCTTGGCCCGACCGACGAACGCGTCCCACTTCTTGATGAACTTGTCGCCGTCCTCATCCGCGATCGAACCGATGAACTTGGCGATGCCTTCCGCGACTGCGACGATCGCGTTCGAGATGTCGTTGAGGATCCGGTCGAGTTCACCGGGATGCGTATCAACCCAAGCCTGAAACCGATCGATGATCCGCTGGATCGCCGGGGCCAGCGACGCCATCATCTTCTCGGTGAGGACACCGATCGTCGCCTGAAGCCGCGTCAGCGCCCGCTGAAACGCCGTTGAGCCGGCCGCGGCCTGATCCGAGTTGAGGCCAAACCGTTTGGCCATCTCGTCGTATTCGGCCCGGTAGCGCTTGATCGCGTCCGCCTGCCGAACATACTGGTTGAAGCTCTCCTCCGAGATCCCCAGCATCTCGGCGTGTTGCACACCGATGACGTAGGGCTCTTTGCGGAGCGCTTCGAGCGTGGCCAGATACTTGTCGACACCCTGAAGCTTGTCGCTGACCCCAAGGTCTTGCACGAACTTGCGCAAGCCGGGGTTGTTGCGGAGCGCCGTGGTGAAACTGTCGACGGAGGCCGTGGCCTGCTGGGCCGAGCCGCCAGTCTGGCTGAACGCGTAGCCGAGCGCCTTCAGGCTCTGGACGGACGTGCCGCTACGCTGGGCCTGGAAGTAGAGGTTGTCGAAGGAACCGGCCACCTTGGCCACGGCGTAGCTGATCGCGGTGGCCGCGGCGGCAGCCGACAACGCCATCTTCTCAAGGCCGGAGATGAACTCCTTGGTCCGCTCCTTGCGCTTCTCGGCGGCCGTCTTTTCCTGCTTCTCGGTATCCTTGGCGCGTTCGAGCGCCGCGCGAGCCTCTTTTAGGTTGGTCTCGCGCGTGAGCTTGGCGATCTCTTCGCCGCTCTTCGCACCAGCCCACTTCGCGTCCTCGATCCGCTTCTCGGCCTCTTTGACGGCCTTCTCATAGTCGGCGACCGACTTCTTGGCAGCGGTCTGCGAGGCGGCGTCGACCTTGAAGCCGAGCGCCACCATGAAGGAGGCGAGAACGTCATCGGCCATGCGATCAGCTCGTCGGGTTCAGCCGGGCGCGATTCTCGGCCTCGACACGCATCGCGTCGTTACACTCGGCGATGTGCTCAATATGAATCGAGCCGTTCAGCAGGTCGGTGAAGCGGTAGTAGCCGAGCGGGATGGGACCCATGTAGAAGTCCGCCCCGTCCGGTAGCTCGACTAGCTCGACAGAGGGAGAGCCCCGCCGCTGAAAAGGGACGGGGCGTCTCGAAAAAGCGGCATGTAGTTGTCGTAGAGGACCTGGGTCGCAATCGCGAGTTGCAGGCCGGCGTCGGTGTCGATGTCCTGGAACATCAGCCGCAAACCGGCGCTCGACATGATCGGCGCCCAGCCGCCGCTCTCCTTGCGCTGCACGACGGCGAGGGCCGCGTCCAGGATGTAGTCGAGCTTATCGTCGTCGAGCGCGCCCAAGCCCTCGATGACCTGACCGGCCACCGCGGGCGTGAGCCCGGACGCCAAGCTGGCGAAAAGTGGCTGGATGATCGGAGCCGCGCGGCGCAGGACGTGGACCTGGGTCCGGCCGGGCATCTTACCCGAGCGGTAACCGACGCCCTTGATTTCGAATTCCGCCACGGTTCACCTCACAGCGCCAGCGAGCCGTCGCCGAGTTTGTTGTCGATGAAGATGAAGTTCATCGGCCACTCCATCGTGCCGCCGTCCTTGGCGTTCACGTTGTCGGGCAGCTTTACGAAGGCGCCGGCCGAGCACTGATGGTCGTCACCCCAGACGGGATTCGACAGCACCAACGTGTTCTGCCCGGTGTAGGCGCTGGAGGTCTGCTGATAGTTGTAGAGGTCCTGCAGCATCCGGTTGATCGGGCTGTTCTTCAGGAGCCGGATCGTGACGCGGCCGGCCTTGGCGGCGTGCAGGGAGTGCATGCCGTAACCATCGGCGCCGGTGACCATCGAGGTCTTGTCGTCGGTCATAGAGAGGGTGATGCCCTCGTCGGCGAGACCGCCCTCGGAGATCGTGAACGAACCGCCAGGGCCCGTCAGGGAGCAAACAACGTCCGCGAAGCTGTAGGTAATGGGCGCAGCCGCCATAGGGTTACCTCAAGATGTGATGGGATGGGGCGGCGCCCGGACCGTTAGCGGTCGAGCAGAACCGAAATCGAGATGATGTGGATGGCGCCGGCCAGCTTGCAGCAGACTTGGAACGGCACGGACTTACGGGCCGCGCGATCGGCCTGGGACTGCGTCGAGACCGGCGGCGCGAAGATGTAAAAGCCGGAGGTCAGGACGTCGTAGGTCTTCAGCATGCCGACGTTCGGGCCGAGCCAGACGCCGGGAGCCAGGAATCCGTTGCCGACCGCCACCGTGCAGGCCGCGGCGATCACAGACTTGATCAGGCTCATGCCAGCGTCGGTCTGCGGGACCTTGGTCGCCGTGGTGTAGAGCAGGTTGTAGCAGTCGGTCTGAATGCGGTTCTGAAGCCAGTCCGCACCGATCCGCTCGTCGATGTAGTCCCCGTTGGCCATCTGGCCGGGGAAGATGATATTCGTACCGTTCTGGACCGCGACGAAGACGTTGGTGTTCTTCGCGTTTATCTGCCCGAACTGGCTCTCGGTGAGAACCTCTGCCGCGACACCGGGTTCCTGCTTGTAGGCGGCGGTGATCGTGGTATTCGAACCCTCGAAATCGACGGTCGCGAACCGGCCGAACAGGGACTCGGCCGCGTAGGGGTCGTTCCGGGAGAACTGGGTGTAGGTGCGGCTGTAGTTGCCGACCATGAGCTGGGACGCGAGGTCCGCGGACGTGGTGCTGTCGAGAACGTTGGCGTTCTGGAGCGTCGCGCCGTAGATCCGGCTCTGACTGGTGCTCAGGCCCTCGACGAGAGCGGCCACCGCGAGGTGGTCGGCGTCGGCCGGCGGGGTCACCGCGGCGACCTGCAGCGAGTACCAAGCGCCCGACATATCAGCGAGCGTGGCCACCGCCGAGACGAGGCTCTCGGCCGGGGCACCCGGGACCGGCGCGGAGGCGTCCAGGCCGGTCAGGTGCAGGAGTGGGCCGAGATCGATTCCGGACGGAGCCGCCGTCGCGTAGCCGACCGACGACGTCGCGCCGGTGGTCGGCGAGGACACGTCGAACCGGTTGTAAACGCCGTCGTACGTGACGACTGCGCCGGGCACGACGGCTGCGAGCGCCGCCTGGATCAGCGTCGCGACGCCGTTCAGGTTCAGCGCGCCGGACAGATTGATTCCGGTGATGTTCCGGGCCGTCCCATCGATCGCGATGCTGAGCGACCCGGCCGTGACACCGGTCAAGTTCGACAGGAGGCGCTGCGCCGGGGACAGCGACGCGCCGCGGATGTGCCCCTTCGTGGCGGTCTGAGCCCAGCGGCCGACGTAGACCTGCGCCGGCTGAGGAGACTGGCTGAAGTAATCTTTCGCCGCGAGGTACTCGGGCGCCGTCGTGCCGAAGTCCTGCGTGATCCCGGATAGCGTCGTGTAAAGACGCAGACGCTCGGCGGTATCGATCACGCCCGGGGTCGAGCCGAGGATCAGACCGGTCCCGAAGGAACGATACTGCGCCGCCTTTGGCTCAATGGTAACGGAGACGCTGACGAAATCAGCGACGTTCAGGCCAACAGCCATGGCAAAGCCGCCGAAGTCTCGGCGTCCCTAGTGTGAGATCTTCGGAGGGGTGGGGGCTTGGCCGCGGCTCAGGCCGGCGGCAGGGGGGACGCGATCGGTGCGAGGATCTGCGTCGGGCCGGCGACGTTGCCGGCGGTCGCCTGGATGGCGCCGATGGTCTGGAGGACGTTCTGGATCGGGTAGGTGCGCTCGATCGTCTGGGTCAGACGAAACGACAGGTCAGAGCGGCGACGGCTCTGCGCGGCCACTATCTCCGGCACGCGCCGGATGGTATCGAAGCCGATAAGGTTGAGGCCGAGCGCCCGCATGGCCTCGCGGTTCTGCGCGACGTAGAATCCGTCCCTGAGGAGCTTCGCGTAGGCGTCGCTCCGGGGACCGTAAAAGCTCGCCAGGATGTCGAGCCGGTAGACGGTGCGCAGCACGGTGTAACCGGCCCCATCGGGGTGATGGATCTGCGCCGGGGTGTCGTCCGGCATGGTACCGGTGACACCGACCGCGACCCAGGTCGTGTCGATCTCGGGGACCCGGGGCTGCGTGGGCTGCCAGCGCGGGCGGACGAGATCCCCGGGCAATCCAGTGACCCCGGCGACGAGGCCGCCGATGGCCGTGTCGAGATCGAGATCGTCGAGGGGCGGCGCGGAGGTCGGGGCGAGAGGGCCGCCGGTCGCGCTCGTGTTAGCCGAGGAAACCGGCATCGGATCGTGCCCCCGTCTGGGCTGGGTTCACGACCGCGAGCTTGCAAAAGGCCTGGGTGAACCCCTCGCCGAACGGCCACAGCTGCGCGTTGCTGATCGTGTAGGGGAGGCCGGCGAAGACGATCGCGTCGGCCGCGACCTCTCGGGTGCCGGTGTCGATCGGGAAGCGGGTGATCACGGCGAGGTCGCCCTCGACGAAGTCACCGTCCCCGACCTGGACGAGGCCCTTGCCGTTGCCCGGGAAGATGACGCCGCGGATGCGCGTGCCCTTCTCCAGGGCGCGGGCGAGGCCGATGCTGCTCACCGCAACGATCGACTGGATCAACACGGCCTCGGACCAGAAGTCCGGGTCATCGAGGACATCGGCGACGTTCTGAAGGGCCATTACTTCACCACGTAGGTGACGCTCTGCCGGAGCTGACCGGTATCGATCAGGGGCTTCGTGCCGGTCCGGCCCCGGTGCAGCCGGGCCTTGATCGTGCGCGGGGCGAGCGGCGCGTGCTGGCCATCGGTGATCTGAGCGCGGACGGCGTTCTGACCGATGAGGCCGATCGCATCGAAGCCGGTCTGGATCGCCGCGTAGTCGCCCTTCAGGGCCGCGGCACCCATCGCCTTCAGGCGGGGCAGGATCTGCGGCATGGCCGCCTCGATCCCGGGATGCAGGAACGGCCGCGCAGGCCGATTCTGGGCCGGGTCGCCGGTCTCCATCCAGTAACCCAGGGCAGCGTTGCTGGGCGGGGCGTCGCCGTCGTCTTCCTGGCGAGACGAGCCCTCCGGGATCCCGACGTAGACCTTGGTTCGGGTCAGCGCGTTGGTCCGGCTGAGCAACTCAGCGGTGCGGTCGACCGTCTTGGTGACGGCCATCAGAGCTGGATGCCCCCGGCCCCGATCAGGGTCAGGAGCTGATAGTAGCGCCGGCCATACGAGGTCGCGCCGTAGAGGCCGGCGCCGTCTTCGAGGCCGATCGAGGTGTCGATCGTCTTCGAGATCGGGCCGACCGACTTGGCCGAGACGATGCCCGTGGGCACGCCGATCGCGGCGCCACCGCCGGACCCAGCAACAGTTGCCGAATTGGGGGACAGGGCGAGGTTGTGCGCGGTGACGAACTGGACGCCGTCGTCGTACAGCTCACCCCAGCGAGCGGGGCTCAGCAGACGGCTGGCCAGTCCGAGGTTGTAGGTGACAGCGGTGTCCGGATACGCGGCGAACTCGGGAAACGCCGCCCGGAAGCTCGCCAGGGTGACGGTCACTGCTCGCCGGCCGCCAGGATCTCGGCCTTGCGCTGGTTCGCCTCGACTTTCGGCATCGGCTCGGTGATCTGCTCTTCGCCCCGATAGACCGCGAACAGGCCGCGTCCCTTGTGGCGGATCGAGATCTCGGCGTGATCGTCGTCGGCATCGTCACCGTCCGAGGACGACGCATCGCTCGCGGCGGCCGTGATCTCGTGCGCCTCGGCGAGCTGAGCCCGGGTCTCGGCGTGCGCGGCGCGCTCGTCCTCCAGAGCCTTCTCGGCCGCCTCCGCGCGCCGAACCGCAGCGTCCAGCTCGACCGCTAGCGGATTCCCGCTCACCGGCGTCGCCGAGGTCGCCGCGGCGTTCTCGTCACCGAGATGCAGCTGCGCGTAGGGATGCGCGGCGATCAGATCATGCACGTCATCGTGCCGACCGACGCCGAAGCGCACCATCGGGCCGGCCGCGCCGATCGCCTTCTGCTCCTCAGGGTTGAGCAGCAGGTTAAAAGGCTTGACCACGTGGAGTGTGGGCATGCGGGCCGCCTAAGATGTTCGAGGGGGATTGCCGTTACGGCCGGGCGGCAGAAGGCCAGCCCGGCGTCTTGCTCAGATGCCGTCGCGGTACGCGAAGGTCTCCGGGTAGATGAACTCCATCTGGCCGAGACGACCGTAGTAGGTCGTGGCCTGATAGATCGACTTGTATTCCAGCGGGGTACGCTGAAGATCGGTCAGCGGGTAGCGGACATAGTCCGGGGACTTGTGGTAGGCGACCATACGGTTGACCGTTGTCGGGTCACCGGCGGTGCCGCCCGTGCCGCGACCGTTGAGCCACTTGCAGGGGAGGATCTGAAGCTCTTCGCCCTGGGCCACCGCGATGTTGTTCTCGCGGATGAACTGCATCAGCGAGATGCCACCGGCGTTGCCGTTCACCGAGATAATGGTGGAGGTGAGGTAGGCCATCGTGCCCGGGGGAACGAGCAGGCGGTTCGGGAATACGGCCCAGGCGGACGCCTGCCATGCCGAGTTCAGGATCTCGTTGATGTCCGCCAGGACCTGGACGGGGAGCTTGTCCGCGAATTTGGTCGAGGAGTTGTTGCTGGTCGGGCTCTGCGAGCCGGCAGTCGCCACGTTGGCGATATTTGACACGTAAGAGCTGTTGGCGAGACCCGTGAAACCCTTCAGGGTGTCGCCGGTGTAGACAACCTGATCGACGTTCTGGTTGTACGCCTTCTGCATGACGTCGTAGTAGGTGACGTCGATACCCTCCCCGAGCGCCTGAGACTTGGCGAGATCGATGACGGTCCACTTCAACTCTTTGCCCCACAGGTGCAGGGGCTGCGGGGTCTTGCCGACATCGACCGCGACGCCGCTGATGGCGTCGGTGCCCTGGCTGATCCAGGAGATTCCGTTCGGGGACATGCCGCCGGTCTCGGCGTAGCCGGCCAAGAGGAACGACGCGGTGTCGTTCGCGATCGTGATATCCTCGCGGAGGTCAACGTCGCGCGACCACGTGAAGGTCATCAGTGGCTTGTTGAGCTTCGGATCCAGCTTTTCGAGCTGACCGATGAGGAAATTGCCAGTCGAGTCGATGGTGTACTGGTCGTACGTCTGCATTAGAGGAGGCTCCATCAGGGGGACGGGCGCGCAATCACTGCGGGCCAAGGCCACTGCCCAGGTGGCTTTACAGGGCGAAGGGCTGCGCGACGGGGCGCGTCTCCCTAAATCGGTTAGTCGACGAGCTAGATTTACTTCGATCGAGAGATTTTTTGATAAATCGTTCGTTTTAGCGGACGCGCTATTGCAATCTGCCAATATTAGACGATTATAGTTTTGCGGGCGAAAGCCGCCCGTGTCTCATCCCCCTTATACTAGGGAGATTTTCCATGCACATGAGATTGATTGGACTCAACGCCCTGGCGCTCGCCGCGACCGACGATCGAGCAAGTCGCTCTGATCACGGGGCCGGCGCCGCCATCGAGGGTCAGCAGGTGCTGATCTGGGCGCGGGAGGTCCAACATGCAGCAGTCGACAGTGATCTTGGCGATCTCGGAGACACTTCTCGGATGTATTTACTGTGCTGAGGCTGCTATAGCCCATTCAGCGTCT
The DNA here is from genome assembly GCF_040544715.1 of Methylobacterium sp. 1030. NCBI lineage: Bacteria > Pseudomonadati > Pseudomonadota > Alphaproteobacteria > Hyphomicrobiales > Methylobacteriaceae > Methylobacterium > Methylobacterium sp. 1030. The sequence goes on from NZ_JBEPKM010000002.1 coordinate 160,834, forward strand.
TTAGAAAAAACACCTAACGCTTTGCACGTTGCTCATCTTTACATATCAGCCACGAAAGGCCTTGCTCTGATATCGGTTGGCGTTCTTTCCTTTGTGTTGAACGCCCACTAAGATGAAGCCTGTGGCAATCGGGGCGGACGAGCATCGAAGTTCGTCCGCCTCAATAGTAACGCGTGCGTTTATCAGATGTTGAAGGCAATTTCCGTGTTGCCGTAGGCATCCGCCGGACCCATGAAGTACGAGTTGCTCGGCAGGACGACGGTGTTCGCGCCGTCAGCCGCAGCCTCGACGCCACCGATCGGCTTGCCAGCGGCGGGCGTGGCGACGCGGACGTAGATGGGTCCGCCCTTCACCGCCGCGGTCGTGCCGTTCAGCGTGACGTTCATGTAGCCCCGCTTCAGCACGGACATGCCGCCCTTGGTCGGCGGGGTGGAGGTGCCGAGCGGATCCTGGCTGGCGACGCCCGGGAAATCGCGGACGTTGAAGCCGTAGATCACGCCGAGCGCGTCACCGGACGCGAGCGGCTGCATGCGGCCCGCGACGATCTTCACCGGCACGCCATAGGCGGTCGGCGGATTCGTGGGATCCGTCTCCTGCGGCTCGATCGTCGCGGCTTCGATGCGGTGAACCGTGCCGGCGATGCCCGCAGGCATCCGGTAAGTGTAAGCAACCATGAATGAATTCCTTCGAGGGGCCTAGCGCGCCATCACGGCGGGCCACGTGGCTGTGTGGGGGATCAGGCGCCCTTCGACGCCCAAAACTCGCGGTTGAGCCGGTTGCGCTCGGCGGCCGTCATGCGGCCCTCGGGCTTCGAGTCGCCGACGAGGATGCGGTTGGTGACGCGGCTGTTGTTGGCCGTGCGGACCGCGTTCGAGGCTCCGACGAAGGCGAGGTGCACCGACGCCGGGGCCATCTTCGCGAAGTCCGGGACGGTCTTGGTGCCGAGAAGGCTCGACGCCATGTCGGCATGGGCCGCGAAGTAGTTGGTCAGCGCCCGGCGCTTGTGGGCCAGGATGGCACCACCCCGGGCTGCGGCGTCGCGCAGGCCATCGGTGGTCGGCATGCGCAGGCCCGGGGACAGGATCTCAGCGCGGGCCGCCGTGTCGCGGAAGGCCGCATCGTTGACCATCTCGGGCTCGGGGGCCGCGACAACGGTCGGGTCTTCCTCGCCGGTCTCGCCCTCGGCCGGATCAGCGTCTTCGGTCTTAGCTTCCTCGGCCGCCGGCTCGTCCTTACGCTGGGCGCAGAGTTCCTCGACCTTGGCCTCCAGGGCCTGCAGCCGAGCGGTCAGCGCCTCGACGGTCGCGTTGGCGTCCGGGGCATCCTCGTCGGTCTGCGCCGCGGGCGCCTCGACGACGTTCTCGGCGACCGTCTCTTCGACAGCCTGCTCGACCGCCTGGGTGACGGCCTCGGTCATCTCCTCGACGAACGCATCGACATCGTCATCACGGAAGGCGCGGAAGGCGCGGTCGAAGGCGCGGGCCTTGCGATCCAGGCCGCGGGCGCGGACAGAGGGAACGCGGCCGGGGATCGCGGTGGCCGTGGCGGTGTTCTTCATGGGGGGCTCCGAATGGGAATCGCCGAAGGCGCAGACCGGCCCGCAACGGCCGCGGTCGACGATGGCGAGGTGATTACCGGTGATGTTGATCTGCTTGCCGCGGCCGGCTTCGAGGCGGACGTAATCGGCCTCGTAGCCGCACGAGACTTGGCGCTTGCCCTGCTCGATCTTGTCGATGGCGTTCGCGCAGTAGATCAGCGCGTCTGCGAGCATCAGGTGAGACTGTGAGCCGTCACCGCGACGGACGTTGTTGATCACGCCGACGAGGTGGTCTCGGTAATTCTCGGGCCCGACCATCATCGTCGGGTGATCGTCAGTGATCGGCACGCCCTCGAATGATGCGAGGGTTGCGGGGTCGAAGACGTCCTCGGGCTGGCGCTCGATGACGATGTAGCCCATCGGTCCGGGCTCGATCGGGATCTCGTCCGCGCGGTAGTCCTGCGGACCAGTCCGGGCGATGGCGACATCCCGGATCAGCAGGTAGCCTGCGGGAGTGCGCTCGCGCTTGCTGCCGAAGCTGGCCGGCGCCAGGAAGTTCAGCCGTGGCGGCTCAGGCAGAAGGTCGAGGAACGGGGTTGTCACGGCGGTCAGTGCCGGAAGCCGTCCGCGTAGAGGTACGCGAGAAACAGGCCGCCTACGGCGAGGCTGCCGAGGACAAAGAGGGTGCCGAGGACGACCCCGACGACGCCGAGAACGCTCATGGGCGCCTCCTCACAGATCAGGGGTCGGTGTGGGGATGGCGGACCCACCACAGGTTGCGAGATCAGGGCCTGTTGCTATGCTTCACAGTGACAGCCGAGGACGCAGATGACGAAAGAACAAATACTTAAAGAGATGGATCAGGCGATCCAAGACGTTGCAAATCTACCGGCATTGAAGTCGGTCGGATCTGCCAATACGGTCCGCATGATCGAGAAATTGTTTAATATCGTTGACCGCTTCGCGCCGTCGAGCAGCTCTTTTCGGGTCAAGGCCGATCGACTTCGGGACCAAGATACAAAAATGTTCGTTGGCGCCGTCATCCAGCCGCTGACCGGGCTCGTGAAATCGCTGCGCGATGCGATTGCAGCGGATCAGCTCACCCGCATCGAAAGCTTGATTCGGGCGGACACGTTCACGGACTTCCTTTCGATGTCGGAACACCTGCTCAATGAGGGTTACAAGGATGCGGCGGCCGTGATCGCTGGGACAGTGGTTGAGCAGCACTTGCGCGCGCTCTGCAATTTGCGCTCGATCCCGACGAAACAGCCGGACGGCGTAAAGTGGAAAAAGGCTGAGCTGCTAAATCAGGACCTCGCGAAGGACGGCGCCATCACGAGCGTCGAACAGAAACAGATCACGCACTGGCTCGGCCTGCGGAACGCAGCGGCGCATGGCGAGTACGAGAAGTACGCGGCGCCACAGGTGCAGTTGATGATCGAGTCGATCACGTTCTTCATGGCGCAGCATCCAGCGTAGCTGGCTAAGGCCAAGATTCTTTGCGACCCGGGTGGCATGACCCCTTCCGCGCGACCCTCCTGCCCCCATTTGGCGGTTAGGAGGACGCGATGGCCGATAACGATAACAAGAGCGCAGACAGTGTCGGGCGCACCATGAAGTGGATCTTGGGCACCTTCCTGGTCGCTTCGTTGGTGCTCGTCCTGGTCCTGCACGAGGGCAACAAAGGGATCTACAAGAACCTCGAATCGAAGATGTCAGATCTCTGGGGCCAGTGGGGGCGTTAAATGCCCCAGATTCTTAGGTAGACGACGGCCCGCCTCGCTCCATCCTTACGGGTAGGAGCCGCCCAGCACGCGGGGTCGGGCTAAACGGACGGGCCGTCGTCGTCTCAGAGATTCGGGATCACCGGCTCAGGATAGCACCTGCAGTTGAAGATACCGCCGGGTAGGGCGTGGTGACCGGGATCGCATTCCGGTGGTTCGTCCCATCGGAACGACTGGCCGTTCAGGGCCTTGTGGGTAGCCCGAACATCGGAATCCCCGGCCGTCCGCCAGATGAAGTGCGTCGAGCCGATGTGCTCGGCGCGGGCCTTGGTCAGTTCGGTCGCGGTCCGCGAGACCTCGGTCCGGGCGATCAGCATCGCCCTGCTCTCGGTGACCTCGCCGGTCCGCTGAATCTCGGCCGCGATGTCGGCGGCGCGGCGGCCCTCGCTGATCCCGGCGATCGTGAGATCGTGGACCCGCTGGCCGGCTTCGGTCGGCAGGCTGGTGATCAGCGTGACCTGCTCGGCCATGCGGGCGCGCATCACCGTGCCGGTCGGCGCCTGGGTGATCTCCCGCTTCAGGCCGGTGCCCATCATCTGAGCGACCCGAAACCAAGCCCTTTCGTCCCGGGCCGCGACCTCGGTGACCATCCGGCTACCCACGGCCTCAGCCCAAGGGCCGAGCGTCGTGGCATAGCGGTCCAGGAGGGCTTGCACGCGCTGGGCGCCGGGCAGATCCTGGACATCGAAGCCCCGGACGATGTCGCCGACGTGGCGCGCGATCTTCCGAAGCTGGGTGACGTAGGTGCGCTCGACCTTCTGCGCGCGGATGAACGCGGACCGGGCTCCGATGGGCCGCGCCTCGTCGGCGGTCAGGCTACGCGGCCGGAGACAGGCCGGGCAGGCGTGAGCCGTCGACAGGCGGTACGGGCGCGACGGGACTGGCTGGGGCGTCAGCATCGATCTCGTCGGGCCCCGGCGGATTCACGGCGGTCTCGTCAGGCGCGGGCGGCTCGGCTTCGGCCTCGGCGATGTCCGCGTCGGTGATGTTGGTGAAGATGCCCGTCTCCTCAGACTGGCCCTTCAGTTCCTTCAGCGCGACCGCGTGCGAGATCGTGCCCTGCACCTCGGCCGCGAGGATCGTATCGGTGTTGGTCTTGGCGATCGTGGCGCGCTCGGTCGCCGACAACTGCCAGAGAGGCTCGAACGCGATGGCGTAGCCGTCCGGGGGCTCGATACCCAGCTCGGACCGGCACAGAAGCTCGTAGACCCGCTTCACGCCGGGGCGCAGGCGGGCGTTCTGTTGGGCATTGATGCCGTCGTAGTGGGTGCGAAGGTCGGCCTCGCCGGTCGAGAAGCCAGCAGGCGATTGGCCAAACATGCGAACCAACGGGATGTCGGCCGCGCCCGCAATCTGTTCCTCGAAGCGCGCCAGCACGTCCGACAGACCGCCGAACGAGTAGGTCAGCGCCGTCATCTCGTCCTTCGCGTCCATGAGGGTGAGACCCTCGGTGGACTGATAGGCGCGGATGGCATCCAGCTGGGCCATCAGGCCCTTCTGCGCGGCTTCGGGACCGCCCAGGATCTGGCGCAGGCCCTCGACCTTGTAAGTGCGAAGATAAGCCTTGAAGACCAACTGCGCCGCGCCGGCCGTGGTGCTGTCGAAGGCGACGAGGCGGTCGTAGAGCCGCTCGATCACCGACATGCCCCAGAATTGCTCGGTCTGGCTCTGCCAGTACGGCAGCTTGATCCCTTCCAGGCGGATCACACGGCTGTAGTGGACGCGCTCGCCCTGGAAGGCCGGAGCGGAGGCGGTCACGTCGTAGAAGACAGGCTTACCGAGATCAGGCCCGAGATCGCGCACCGTCTCGGTGAATGACGGCTGGATCATCCAGCGATCCAGGGGCAGTAGGCCTCGGAACTGGCCGCGACCCACCGTGCTGGTGTTCAGGGGCGTCGCGGGGTCCTGGCCATCGATCAGGATGACGAGGATCGCGCCGCCGTAGAGCCGCGACCACTTGATGCCGTCCGCGATACCGTCCCAGACGCCCCAGTTGCGAGCGCCGTCGTGGATCGCGGCGATATCGGCCGGGTCGAGAGTCGAGGTGATCTTCACCCCGGCCCGGGTCATGTCCTCGGCGACAACATCGACGACTTTGCCGACGATCCAGCTGCCCCGATACATGAAGTCCAGCAACATGCGGTTGCGGGAGATCGGGTTGTAGCCGTAGGTCGAGGCGCTCTGGAGGTTTCCGGTGCCGATGCCCAGACGGGCCACGACGTTCTGGTAGGTGTCCGCGGTGTAGGTCGACGGCTGCGAGCCTGCAGGCACGCGAATCCGGGCCCGCGCGGGCGCGGATGTGTCGGCCATGCTGTCAGCCCGCGAGCCTTGAGTAGAGTTCGATCAGCGAGACCTGCTCGACGATCAGCTCGGTGAGGCCCCAGACAGCCGCGTCTGCCCGGTCAGGCGAACGGCCGCCCTGATAGCCGGCGGTGGAGAAGTTCAGGTACTGCTCTTCGATCTCAGGGAAGGCCCCGACGTGGGTGATCTTCCCCTGTTCGTAGAGCGCGGCCACGGGCTCGGCCCGGACCTTCTTTCCTCGGCTCGCCGTGACGAGTTTCACCGGCGCATACTGCGATGCGGTGCGGATCGTGCTCTCGACCATCGCGCCGCCGAAGTTGCGTTCGGCGATGATCGTGTCGGCGCGCCAGCTCTCGAAGGCGCTGATGGCGACGCGGGCCCAGCCCTCGGGCGAGTACCGGCCGCTGAGATCCTCCAGGATGTAACCCTGGCCGGCGAAGTCGACCCCGCAGACCACGAGACCGATCTCGTCCGACCGCTGATCCTCGACGCCCGCACACCCCGAAGGGTCGATCGCTACGACGATCCGCTGCATCCGCTCGATGAGCGCCTGCCGCTCGGATTCGCTGCCCCAGCGCCGTTCCCGCTTCCGGTCGAGGATGTCGAGAGACCAAAGCGCGTTGTCGACCTGCGCGAGGAACTCGCCGTGAAGGAAGCGCTTCCGATCCTTCTCGGGCAGGGACTGCAGCTGCGTGAGGTAGGTATCCGGCAGGTTGGCGAGGTTGTCCGCCGGGTTCATCTGGATCGAGGCGTAGGCTTCCGGATCCGCAAGCTCTTCACCGCCGTTCGGCTCGACCTTCTGGTACCAGAGCCGGTACGTCCAATGGCTCACGGAGGGCGGGTTGCAGTCCACGTACTCTTTGAGGGCGAGGCCGGACGTCTGAGCCAGACGGGTGACCGCCTTGTTGCGGGCGCCGTAGCTGATCTGGCTCGCCTCGTTGAGGAAGATCGATGAGTGCTCCTGGCCCAGGATCTTGTCGGCGCGTTCCTTATCGTCGAGGCCGCCGTAGATGATCCGCGAGCCATTGGGCAGCTCGTGGAACCAGTCCGTCTTGTCCAGGTGCAGATCGAGGCCCGGATAGCAGAGCCGCGCCACCTTGGGCATCGTGTCGAAGATCACCGAGAACTTCAGGTGATTGAAGTGCTGGCGCAGGACCGCGTGGGTCGATCCCTTAGCCTTCAGCGCCCGGATGAGCAGGGCACGGCAAATGAGGAACGTCTTGCCAGACCGCGACCCACCGCGCAGCAGGATGTGCCGGGCGGGGCTGGCCAGGATGGCGTTGGCCTCGGTCTGCTTCTCGGTGAGTGCGAAAGTCGGCTGGATCACCGGATCGGCTCAGGGCGATCGGCCGTCTCACACGACCCTGGGGATGCGTGACCGCTACGGAGCGCTTGAAAGCGTCTCACACGTAGAGTCTCTTGACCGGCGAATCGGTCGTCTCACATAGTCGTCTCACAGAGACGGAGAACGACGATGCTGATCGGGTACGCGCGCACGAGCACGCAGGAGCAGAAGGCCGGGCTGAATGGGCAGATCGAGGAACTGAAGGCCCTCGGCTGCGACGAGATCTTCACCGAGCAGGTGTCGTCGGTGGATCAGCGCGAGAAGCTCGACGAGGCGATCCGGTTCGCACGCAAGGGCGATGTGCTCGTGGTGACCAAGCTCGACCGGCTCGCGCGCTCGGTCCCGCACCTGTGCCGGATCATCGAGGCGCTGGAGGCCAAGGGGGTCGGGATTCGGATCGTCGCGATGGGCATCGATTCGACGACAGCCACCGGGAAGCTGATGCTGAACGTCGTGGGCGCCATCGCTCAGTTCGAGCGGGAGATGATGCTGGAGCGCCAGCAGATCGGCATCGCTGCCGCGCGTGACGCCAAGAAATTCAAGGGCCGGGTGCCGACTGCGCGGCGCCAGAGCGAGCGGGTGATGCAGCTCCTGGCGACCGGGATGCCGAAGGCTCAGGTGATGAAAGAGCTGAAGATCAGCCGGGCGTCGCTCTACCGGATCGTGCAGGAACAGACCGCCACCGTATCATGGCGATCCGCTTAGAGGTCCGCGTCCGTCCCGTTGATCGAGATGCGGATCGGACCATCGTCCGGCCCCTTGTGCTCCACGGCCGCGAGACGGGGGTGGATGTACGGGGCGCAGTCCTTGGCGACGCCAGCCGCCTCGTCCCACCGGGACGCATCCGCGTGATGACGCATCGCGGTGAGCATCACCTCCAAGGGCGTGATCCCCTCGGCGATGGCGCGCTCCGCGATCTCGCGGGTCTTCGTTGTGGCAGAGCCCGGCTTGCGGCCAGCGCCCGGACGCCTACCGCCGCCGGCCATGATCGTCGTCCTTATTAAGGCTGAATAAGTTCAGCGGTCAGTCCGCCTTGCGCTCGTCCACGGGCGGGTGCTCGGCCGCATCGTCCTCGACGATCGGATGGCCGGCCTCAGCCTGCAGGAGCGGCTCGGGAGCCTCGCCCGGGGCCGCCGTCGACATGGCGCCATCAGGCATGTTCACCGCGGGAGCAACGCCTCCAGCCAGACGGCCGGTCGGGTCGCTGGTCGCCGTTTCGGACACGTTGTGCGGGGCGGCCGGGTGGAGCGGGCTGTCCACGGCGCCGGTGCCGGCGGGCTTCAGGTCTTCGGACATGGTGATCTCCGGATCAGTGATCGGCGTCAGCGTGATCGCCCGTCACCTCGTTCGAGGCGGGGCTGTCGCTGGATGAGGCAGGGGCAGCCGCGGCAGCCTCGGCAGAGGTGCTGGGCGCGGCGGGAACGGGATCGGCCACATCGGCAACCGGGGTCGCGACTGGCTTCGCGGTGCCCGAGCCATCCGCCACGGCGCCAGCGAGCTGCACCACCGCGTCGGTGTGCGGGACGAGCTGATCCAGCATGGCGTTCACGGTGTCGGTGGCCTGCTTGAACGCGACATCGTCCTGCGCGGCCTGAGCGGCCACGGCGGCGGCGTTCTGCGCCTTGATGTCCGAGATCGCCGGGGCGAGCTTCGCGGACAGATCGGTGAGGGCCTTCATCAGGGCGTCAGAGGCGGCGGACATGCGGGACTCCTGGCGGTGCAGGTGGATGTAGATTTCGTGGATCTGATCGGTGAAGCGGTCGTGCCGGCGATGGAGCGCAGTGCGCAGCTCCTTCAGCTCGGCGCGCAGCTCGGCGACGAGGTGATCGAACATGGCTCAGCGGCCACGCAGGCCGGCAGCCGCGCGAACCCGCCACAAGGGCACGGTCTGAGCGACGGGGGATTCGGGTTGATGCAGCACCGCCCAGCGATCGGCCTGGGCCAAGCGGGCGAGGTGCTGACGATCAGTCTGCGCGGTCGGCTGAGAGCCGGGACGCAGGGTCATCTGGATCGGGCGGGCCATCACAATCGGCCAGTGATCAGGAGGATGATCAGCACCAGGACGAGCACGCCGCCCAGGCCGAAGCCGTAGCCGCTGCCATACCCGCCGAAGTTCGGTCCGCCATACACGCCACCGCCGAGGGCGAGGACGATAAGGACGACCAGAAGGATCGTGACGAGGCTCATCGCGGGGCTCCGACGAAGAGATCCAGGCCGGCAACGAGCCACGCGAGGGTGAAGTGGGCGGGCAGCCAGAGCCAGATGATCCCGGCTTCGGTGCGATCCATCAGTCGGGTCTCACGCGATCGGCCGCATCGCGGACCTGTCCGGTCCAGGGCGGGGGTGTGCAGTCGAGAGCCGGGCGGATCCATGCCTGATCGATCTCGGTCGGCATCAGGTCATCGAAGTCTTCGGACAGCACCACGTCGAGGGGTGCGCTCCGGGGGTGCCGCGGTCGAAAGGCGCTGAGCGCAGGTTCCGACGCGGGCACCGGTCAGTGGCGTCCCGAATACGACTCGGTTGCGTCCTCGTCGGCGGCCTTGAAGCCTGCGATGCCGTGGAGGACATAATTCTCGATGATCGCGGCGGCCATCACCACCTGGGTGAAGCCTTCGAGATCTTCGCACAGCACGGTGCTCGTCGCGGTCTCGATGGCGAAGCGGCGCAGGTCTTGGCGATCGGCTTCGTCTGACATCGCGAGGGCCTCAAATGGACTGGGTGCGGCGGCCGGATTTGAACCGGCGACCTTCAGGTTATGAGCCTGACGAGCTGACCGAGCTGCTCCACGCCGCAGACAATGGCCCACAACAAAATGCCCCGGAACGCGGTGAGGCGCCCGGGGCAGGTAGCGAGAAGGGAGAACCACGGACGAAGGGGAAAACGAGACCGAAAAGGCGGGGCTAAAATGGTCTCAGGATTTCGGACGCAATAAGCCCGTCGCCTCGCTGGGGTCCTTTGAAAGACCCGGACGAAGCTTCGCCTCGGTTATGGCGCATTCGCTCCGCGGAGCGGTAGTCCAAGGGAGAACCGAGCCAGTGACGGTGGGCTGGTGGCACCAACGTCAAGAATGGCCAATACACGGCCCGATCCGGCTGTGTCAAACTTTTTCGAGCTGGTCCGCGTCAAATTCTGCGTTGGTCGTCCGACCGAAGATATCGATCCCGACTTTCACGCGTGATTCCTCTGAATCCGTAGCCTCGACGGTGCCGGAATATCCCTCGAACGGGCCATCCACGACGCGGACGAGGTCGCCGACATCGAACAAGAGCTTGCGGGCGCGCTCCACATCACCGCCCCATCCAGTGATGGCGTCGGCGAAGTTCTGCAGCTCCCGGGGATCGATCACCATCGGGCCGCCGCCGGGCATCTGCACCACGCCGGACCGCCCGAACCCCGTGAGGTCGTCCCGAATCCCGGGATGGCTCTCCACGTGGCGCAACTCCCGCCAATCGGTCACGCCGACGAAGATCATCCGGCGCAGGATCGGGATCAGGGCGAGGCGCTGCTTGCCGATGTCGCTGACCAGCCGGATGGCCTCGCGGGCCTCGAAGACCGGCGTGCCGCTCTCGCGGATCTGCTCGGCCGCCCGCGTGGCCCACCGAGGCAGCGTCCGCACGACGTACCACGTCCTCGACAGGTCCACGACGAACCGGTCCTGCTCCTCGCGAGCCCCGGCGTAGGCGCCCGAGCGGACGGAATTCATGTGCACGGCCACGGTCTGCCGGATCGCACGATGGCGACGGCGCTCGCGCTCCCGCTCTCGGCGCAGGGAACGGCGTTGCTTGTTGGTCATCCTCGGCGGCCTCTCAGGGTCGCCGCGGTCACGATCGGGGATACGCCGGATCCTTATACCGGACCGACCAAATCCGGGTCCAGGGCTTTGTGGGATTCCGTCCCACGTGTGCTGGCCAGAGAACTCGTGGAACTGCACAAGCTTGCCGAAAAGGCATCTGAGCTTAGGTCAGCAACCCTTGGTAACGGGAGGCCCGGTAATGGCCAGTGATACGCCCCGCTCTGCGCTGGCCAAGAAGGCCTTGGCGTTCAAAGCTAAGCATGATGCCGAAGCTTCGGCACGAGCTGTTTCAGCCCAGGCCGTAGCCGCCCAGAAAGAGGCGGCAGGTCCTCGTTGGGGAGACATCGGCCGTGACCTCGGTTCCGTCGTTAGGGCGATCAACGACGAACTAAGCAAGACGGGCACACAAATCGAACTGAGATGGGATGGACCGAACGCGCAGCGCGAACGACTTAACCGGACTAGACCTTCCGGCAACCGTCTCGTCAGAACGGTCAGGGGTGAAACGCTGAGCACCGCCATCCTTAAAGTCACGCTCGACGGTCGACATGTTGGGCACCGTCGGATGACGGTAGCGGGTTATGACCGTGGCACAGCAAGGGTCCACGACCCGGCGACAGGCGAGCATGCCGTTGTCGATTTCGCCGATATGGATCCCTCGTGGATTGATAAGAGGATCAGGGCGTTCATCGACGCGGTCCTTACGGAAGGCGAATCGTGAGCAAATGCCAATCCACTTGCGAGCTGCCGCCGATCACCGCCACCGCATCTTCTCAACGAGCCGCTGCGCATCCGTCTCGGGCATCAGCGCGAAGGCCCCGCCAGTCGGACAGGCCACACACGGGACGCCGTTGAGGGCGGCCCAGTCGGCGATCGTGCCCGGGGGCAAGACGGGCTCACGGTGGGCGAGGTGGGTCGTCTCGAACACCACCTGCTCGCCGAAGGTGAAGCGCGCAACCTTCACCAGGACATCGCCATCGTCGCACGTTACCGCAACGAGCGTGTCCGCAGGGTGCTCGTAAACCCAAGCCTCGAACGGTCCGGACGGGCCATCGAGATAGTCCTGCACGGTCATCGTGTGCCTCCGCTTCCGAGCGCGAACCGGTCGGCTGTCAGGCGCGCGCGTATTAAGCCCCGAATGCCAGAATTCCTCCCCTTTAAATCTTCTATGTCATTCTAACTGACAACTGACGACTGCACAGATAATATATACGTATCAGCGACTTAGCGGTGTCAGGAAGGCGCTGCCAACCGGGTCGGTTGTCCCTGACAGTGGCAGCCCCGAAACCGGGTGTCAGATGACAACCGGCCGCTTGTCGGATCTCTTCCTGACACCCGGTTTAGTCCAGGCTTCGTCACAGGATCTGGTACCAGACGGTCGGCGTGCCCCCGCGCTCCGGCACGACCTTGTCGACGCGGATATGCTCGGCCTCGGCCAGCGCCTTCACCACGTCGATGAGGTCTCGGTTCTTCACCCGGTGGTTCAGGCGGCGCAGCAGGTCGCGGTGCTTCATACGGCCCCCGGCCTCGCGGATCGCGCGGCGCACGACGTTGGCGATCGTCTGGTTCTCGGTGTCGGCGATGTACTCGGTGCCGCCGCGCTGCAGATTCCGGGCGCACCACATCGCGAATCCCCGGCCCCACCGGAAGGCTTCCAGCGTCACGGTCGGACGGATCGGGTTCTGGCCCACCGCCAGAATCGAGGCGAGGCGGATCGCAGTCTCGGCCGTGCGGGCGTAGAACGCCTGCGCCAGGGCATCCCCGTCACACAGGTCGTTGATCTCCTCGACCAGATCGGCGAACGCCGCCTCGGCCCCCGGGCCCCACGCCATCCGATACACGGGGGGCGTCTGGCTCGGGATCTGAAGCTGCGAGAACACGAGCGGGCCTCCGCGGTGCAGGATCGCCTTCAGGCCCGCGACCAGGGGCTCCGGCATCGCCGTGACGGTCGGGGATCGATCCTTGGGCCGCTTGCGGGTCTCCACGACGAGCAACCGGTTCAGGACGCCGTTCGAGGCATCCCCGCCCTCCAGGGCCCCGTAGAACTCCTCGACGGTCGAGACGCCGAAGATCGACAGCGCCGGGGCGTGGATCAGCTGCGCGGTGCGTCCGGCCCATTCCGGCGTCGGCATCGGCTTGAACGACGAGCCCCAGGCCGTGCGGAGCATCCCCGAGATCGCACCCTCGAAGCCTGATGCCTTGCGCGAGTTGATCCGTTTGAGGAACGAGCCGAACTCGTCGAACGGGCAGACGCTGAGCGGCGCCCGCGCCATGAAGTTGATCACCGAGGGCATCGAGATGAACTGGCCCGGCCCGATCAGATGCGGCGCACCGATCGTCGACAGCGCCGCCATGGTCTGCTGCAGGGGGTGGTCCTTGCCCGCGCCGGTGGGGGCGAGACCGACCACGTAGAGGTGCGTGCCAGATCCGGTCGGCCCGGCGATGTGGCGCCCGGCCAGGGTACCGATCACCGTGAGGGCCGCGCCGATCGAGAGGGCGCGCTGGGGCCGCCGCGCCGTGTCGCAGATCCAGTCGGTCAACTCGCCGAGGAGTCCCGGCGGGTTCATCAGGTCCGGGGGCAGTTCGCCCGCCGTAGCGTCCGGCGGCGGCAGGATCTCACCGGTCTCGGGGTCCGCCACGGCCCCGTCCGCCGTCTCGACCACCGTGCGCGCGCCCAGGATCCGGGCCGCGATCTCGGCGCCGATCGCGCCGCCGTCGTTCCACCCGAGGTCTTCGATGTCCCGGCCCATCTGCTGGCACAGCCAGCGGGCGGCCGAAAGCGGGTCCTGCTCAAACCCGAATGCCAGGACGAGGTCGATCGGCGTGCGCGCGCCCTCGCGCGGATCACCCATATCGCCGACGCCCCAGTCCCGGATCCCGTTCGGGGCGATCGACAGATCTTCCTCCAGATCGCGTCCGAGCGACCGCGACGACACCCGGAACGCGCCGGTGCCCGCCTGAAACCGCGCGGCCGATCCGAAGATGGCCGGGACCCATTCGTGCAGGGCCGCGAGGGCGGCGGAATTGACGGCCCGGAAGAACGGCGAGCCCTCACCCGCGGGCGCGCGCGACGGGGCGGACCCGGCGTGGTTTCCTGCAGCGGTTGCGGGAACAGGTTTCGCCGCGGCGACCTCAGCATCGTGTTCCGCCACGGCCGTCTGCAGCAGCGCGATGGTGCGCGGCGCCGGACCGATCCGATCGGGCGCGCCCGGCAGGTGCCAACCGGTGATCGTGAGGTAGCGACCGCGGCCGTACATCTCGACGCCGACACCGTCGCGCTTAAGCGCCTTGTCGATCTTGCCGAGCGCCAGGACGCGCAGGCCGGTCTCGGACGGGGTGACCTCACAGTAGCTCTCGCGCAGGTCGACGAGCGTCTGCGCCAGCGGGGACAGGTCGCCGGTGTTCGGATCACGGCACCCGTCGAGGTCGATCCCCGTGAGGTCGTCGTTCTCGGACAGGCAGAAGCCGACCCCGTTGAACGGCCCGCCATCCGTGTGTCCGCGTTGGGCCCGCGCCACCGCCTCAGCGTAGGTGCCCCAGTGCGCGGGACTGGACGCGGACGCTTTGAACCCGTTGCGCGGCTGGTAGGGCACCTTGGTCGGCTTCGCGCCGCCGCGACCCTCGTAGCGCCAACAGACCCACTGCCGCATGGCCTTGATCTGGGTGATCGCCGAAAGGTCGGGCAGATCCGCGTAGCCGCTGCGCGGCAGGATCTTGGCGGGGTCGAACGTGAATCCGAAGCTGGCCATCACCGACCTCCCATGGCCGGACGCGACATCCGGATCTGATCCTGGATCGCGTGGCCGAATCCTGTGACGAGGAGGCGGCAGAACTCCTGCCATTCACCCGGGTGGAGCGCCGCGAGATCGGTCCGGCCCAACCGGTCGAGATACGCCCCCGCCGCGTTGCCGGCCAACACGAGGGCGGCCTGCTCGTAGACGTCGAAGTCGAAGTCGCTCATTTTGATAGCCTTCTTTCCGAGGCCCTCGTCTGCGCAGATCTGGCAGGTCCAGCCGATGCGGCGGCCCTGACCGACCCCGAGCCCACAGGCTCGGCGGCGACAGACGAAGCATTGTTCGGGGTCGTTGAAGGGGCGCATTCGACACCCCCTAAGCAGCTTCGGCATGTCGAATGGCGTGCGGGGACCACTCCCCGTCCGCGGCGAACCGGTAGTCGACGACATCGAAGTACTGGTCGCGCTTGCGCAGCTGGATCGCGTGCGGCCAGACGAGATCCGTGTCGGCCCGCTCTAGGGCCTCCGTCACCGACGCGGGCGGGTCATCGCCCCCACCCATGCGGCGCCACCACCGCACGGCCTGTCCGAGCATCGGTCCGCTGCGTTCCAGATGCACCCAGGTGCGATGCACCGTGATCCCGCATCGGAACTCGACCCGCAGGGAGTCGGGCGCGCCATCCTTCTTGTGCCGGCGGTAGGTCACCTCGGTCACGTCGAGCCACACCGGCTCAGGGACCGCGCCGCCCGAGATGATGTCGTGGTGCGTATCGGCGCGCGCGTCGTGCTTCGCCTCGACGATCCATTCGTGCCCGCACCGATCGCAACTCTCGGCCGCCAGGGCGACGAGGGTCTGGCAGATCGGGCAAGTCTTCGCCCGGACCTGATCGGTTTCGGCGGCACCGCGCGCGCCGCGCAGCCCCGGCTTTCGACACGGGATCACAAGGGCGTCGACCGGTCCGTGACGGCGGACGTTGCCGGCGTAATCCAGCACGAGGCAGTCGCTCTTGCCCGCGGCCGTGCGGGTGCCCCGCCCGACGATCTGGGTGTACAGCCCCGGGCTCAGGGTCGGACGGAGCATGCCGATCAGATCGACGCCGCGGGCGTTGAAGCCCGTGGTCAGCACCGAGCAGTTCGTGAGGCACCGCAGGCGCCCCTCGCGAAAGTCCGCCACGATCCGATCGCGCTCCCCGACCGGCGTCTCGCCCGACACCATCTCGCACGGGATCCCGTACCGCCGGACCGCGTCGCGCAGGTTCCGGGCGTGTCGGACGCCGGAGCCGAACAACAGCCAGGACCGGCGATCCGCGCCGAGCCGGACCAGTTCCTCGACCGCGGACTCGGTCACGTCATCGCGGTCGACCGCCGCCTCCAGGCTGCCCGCGACGAACTCACCGCCGCGGCGATCCACGCCGGAGACGTCGAGCACAGTCTGGGTGGCTCGGCTGACCAACGGGGCGAGGTGCCCGTCCGCGATGCCGCGTCCGATCCCGTAGGCGTAGACCACCCGCGAGAACAGCCGTCCGTCGCCCTCGTCGAGCCGCCCGCTGTCGAGCCGATACGGCGTCGCCGTGAACCCGGCCACGCGCACGTCCGCCATCGCCCCGAGGTCATCGAGCAAGGCCCGATACATGCCCTCGCCGGACCGCGGCACGAGATGCGCCTCGTCGATGATCACAAGGTCGCGGCGACCGAGCCGCTGCGCGTGCCGGTGGACCGACTGGATCGAGGCGAAGACGATTTGATTGTGCCAGTCCCGGCGCCCGAGCCCGGCCGCGTTGATGCCGACCGGCGCCGCCGGCCATATCCCCAGCAACTCCTTGGCGTTCTGCTCGACCAGCTCCTTCACGTGGGTCAGCACGAGCACGCGCAGGTTGAGGTCGGCCCAGGTCGTCAGCACCTCGCGGATCAGCGCCGCGATCATCACCGATTTGCCAGTCCCCGTGGCGGCCTCGATCAGAGGATGGAGCGGCGTCGAGCCCTCGTCGGCCCAGGACGCCAAGACCGTGTCGATGGCTTCGCGCTGATAGTCGCGCAGCGCGATCATGCCGCGCCCCCGTCGATCCAGAGGGCGCCGTCCGGCATCGCATAGGTGACGGTCTCGGCCTCAGGGTCCGCGTCGACCTGCTCGCCGGGCACGAAGCCCGGCAGGTAGCGGTGGCTCGGGCAGCCGGCCTGCTGGTCGTCGTAGCCGCGCACCTGGGCGTGGCGGGTGCAGGTCCACCGTGCGCCATCGTTGAGGACGCTGTGCAGACACGTGCGGCAGTTGCGTCGTGCAGGCGCACCCTCGTGGCAGATCGCCCGCGCCGGGCACCAGCGGCACTCGATCGCCCCCTTGCTGTCCGGGTTCTCGTGAAGCCGAGCCGGGGGCGCGTCGAGATCCACGATCCGCTCGATCCGGGCGATGATGCCGACGCAGAAGGCCGGGTCGTAGGCCACGCGCTCGACGTGGATCGCGTCGTCGTTCTTGTTCGCGACCATGTAGAGGCCGTGCCGCAGGCCGAGCGCGTGCAAATACAGCTGGGTCTGGGCGAAGTGCTCGGGCTTGGTGTCCCGGATCTTGCCCTTGGTGATCGCCTTGAAGTTCTTGTCGTTGGCCGACTTGCACTCGACCGCGTGCGTCTCGTCCGGTGCCTCCGGCAGACCGACAGCGATGGCGTCGAGCTTGCCGCGCAGCTGCCCGTGGGCCAGCTCGACCCGGTACTGCTTGCCGGTGGCCGGATCGACGCGCTCAACGCGGGCGCCGATCATCTCCAGCATGTCGAGAAGCCGGGTCTCGTAGATCTCGCCGGTCTGAAAGATCCGCTGCCGGCGGCCCTCAGCAGGTTCCGGCGCGGCGGCCCAGCGGAACGCGAACCACAGGGCGCGATCACAGGGGTTGATCACCTGCGAGATCGACACGCCCAGGCTGTCGCCCTTGCGAGCGGCACGGACGAAAGCGGCGTCGATCGCGGTGATGGTCGAAGGGAGAGGTTGAGGGATCGCCACCATCAGGGGGCGCCCTTGTCAGGCAAAGCGGTATCGTCCATCGGACGCGGACCTCGCGCGATGTGAATCGTGTTCGGGGTGGAAGGGCGGCCGGCTCGACTTCTCAGGGACGGTGCCGGCCGCCCGGCAGCCTTAGAAGGGCGGGTCGTTCTCGACTGCGCGGGCCTGGGTGCCGCCGCCGTTGCCCCACGGACGCGCAGGGCGCGACGGAGCAGTAGGCGCCGCGGGCGACGGCACGGCGGTCGGACGGGACGCCTGAGGGCGCACGGTCGGCGCCGGAGCCGCGGTCGTGCCCGGGGGCTTACAGTTCCGGAGGTCGTTCCCGGGCCCGTAGCCGTTGCGGGCCGGGGTGATGATCACGTCGGCACGGAACGGTTTAAAGTGCAGGTCGACCGAGTCAGAGATCGCACCCGTGCCCGTGGCCGTGCAGAGCTTGCCCAATTCACGATGCGCGATCTCCTGGGTCTGGGTGTTGTCGTTTCGGATGTTGAGCCGAAGACGGACCTGCCGTCCGGTCAACGGACCCGTGATGACCTCGCAGGTGAGGACCAGCATGTCGCCACCGGTCTGGGTCTGCTTCATCTCACTGTCGATCACGTGAAGGTCGTAGGTGCCGGCCGGCAAAGGTTCAAAGCCGCCGCTATCCGACTGAACCGCCGCGGGGTCAAAAGTCGTACCGAGGTGAGCCATGGGTTGTTGCCTTCTCTTTACGCCGCGTTCGACGCGGTCTCGGGGGTGGCCGGGAAGTACGGGGCGAGGGCCGCGTAGCCCTTGCCGCGCTCGTACAAGATGCGCTCGGGCATCCCGTACCGGTTGCCGGCCGCGTAGGCCGGGCGCGACGTCAGGTGCATCCAGACCGATCGGCCACCATCGGCGCGGGCGCGCTGCTTGTTGAATCCGACGTCCTCGGTCTTGATCACGACGTCGGGCTTGAGCAGCAGGATGACGTCGGACTCGCGCTTCAGCAGATCCCGCGCTTTTTCGTGCAGGTCGATGTCATACCGGGAGTACGAGCTAGTCTCCGGGTCCTCGAAGCGCTCGATCTTGCTGTGCGCGATCAAGACGATGCCCATGCCGCGGTCGCGGCGCAGGGCGTTCAACCCGTCGAGGACTTCCTGCCAGACGGCCAGGGCGTAGGCGTAACCTTTGCCATAGCCGAAGTCCTCGATCCGGTTCTTTTTGACGCCCTTCTCGTCGCCGCGCTGACCCGTCTCGGCCCAGATCAGCGGCTGCAGGGCGGTGACCGAATCGACCACCACGGTCTGGAAGTCGTGCTCCTTCTCGTAGAGCATGCCGATCGTCGCCATGACGTCCTCGAAGCTGTTGAGCTTGCCAGTTCCGGCGACGTCGAGGGCTCCGGTGCCGTCCTCAGCCTGGATGAAAACCGGGTTCGGGTGCTCGGACGCCAAGGTCGACTTGCCGGCCTTCTCAGGCCCGTAGATCAACTCCAGCGGCAGCATGGGCCGCTTCTTCTGCTTCAGTCGGTTCCAGATGTCGGACATGGTTCAGCCTCCCCGCTGGTCGATCCGCCGAAAGCGCGTGTTCAGGAGCCGGAGCGCGGTATCCGTGCGATCGATGTCAGCCAAGATCGCCTCGCGCTGGAGCGCCTCGCGCTGGAAGGATGCGAACGTCGTCCGGCCGGCGCGCTCGCGACCCCAATTCAGGAGCACCGGCAGCATCGGCCGCGTCTTGGTCTTCAGTCGTTCCAAAACGTCATTCATGGTTCAGCCTCTCTTTCGATGCGCCTCTTCGTATTCTTCAATCTCGCGCAGGTACCAGGAAACAGAGTTCCCAACCTTCACGGGGCGCGGGAATCCCTTGGTCGCCATCCAGCGACCTAAAGTCCTCCGACTAATGCCTCCGTAGCGGATCAAAAGGCTATCTTCTCGCACAAGATCGTTCTCGCCGACGTTGTGATTCACATTCATGGTCCCCTTCCTCATCGCGGTCGACGACCAATAGCTACGGACAACGCCGGGCGCTGACAATTCCACTTATTTTCGGTTTGATGTACAATCGGACGATTTCTGAAAAATCCGCAAATTATTTGCGGTCACGCTTCGACAGCGCAGGGGAGGCCGCGCGGACGACCTCCCCCTTGCCGGCGCATCCCCGCCGCGGCGCGGCATGGGGAACAGTGTCGAGCGGCAGGCTGTCGGTCAGCCGGTGCCGCAGGAATTCAGGGAGCGGCTCGCCGCAGGCTGCGGCGTGGCCGGTGAGGCGCGCGTAGAGATCGCGTCCGAGCCAGAGCACCATGCGGACGTCGCGGTCGGCGTCGATCACGCCTCACCCGTGCGCAGGAGCTTGTTGGCCGCGTAGGCCGCGATCAGCGCGGCATCGGCGCGGTTGTGGTCTTTCACACGGCCGAAGCTGTCGGCGCTGCCCGGGAAGAGCCGGATCGCCAAAGCACGCGCGGCCTCTTCGCCACCGGCCGTCTTGCCTGGGACCTTGTGGTGCTTCTTCCAGGTGTTCGGGGTGACGAGGTGCGTCGGGACCCCGGCCGCCTCGATCGCCGCGCGGGCCGCGCCGTAGGCCATCCCGAGCTTGAACGAGGCGATGGACCCGTTCTTGGGCATCGCATGAACCTGCTCGATCACCACGATGGTCGGCGCCATCTGGACGATGCGTCGCCGGAGGCGCCCGCTGTCGATCTCCCCGCCCGCGAGGGGCATGTCCTCGACCGTGACCTGACCGACCTCGCCAGGGAAGAGAAACGCAATCGCTCCGGTCAGGCCGGGGTCGATCGCCGCGATGCAGGGTTGGGGTTCCGTCACGCCCAGTCCTCCAGGCTGATGTCGTCAAGGGCGAGGTCCAGGGCGACGCCGAGCGCGCCGGCCCGCTTGCCCTCGGTGGTCCGCGTCAGGGCGGCCCGCAGCTCAGCCGGGTCGATGCCGGCCTGGAGGGCGAGGCTCGCGGCGATCCCAAGGTCTCGCGCGGCCACATCGGCCGTGCTGTCGAGCTTCGCGCCGGCCAGGAAGATCTCGGCGAGGCGCCCGTCCACCCACGACGCGGACGCCGTGTAATGGAGCCGGTCGCACTCGTAATCGTAGTGCAGTGTTCCGCGGCGGTTTGGAATCCGTGCTCTTGACATCCCGCGTTGTACCGCCTCTTGCCCTGGTGAGCCAGCGTCGATATTAGATGTTCGCGCGCCGGTCAACGGGGCTTGTACGTAGGAGATCTGAATCCGTGGAATCGTCGAGTGTGCATATCCTGCACATGCCTCAAGTTCTACAATCCGCTAATTCGTCAAGTCTTGGTTCGACGACCTTGACGACGCCGAACGCATCGGGGGTGCGGCGCTCGGGACCGATGGTCGTCCTGGACGAGACGGAGACCGGGGCCGTCGTCTACGCGCTGCCCTTGCCGCTGGAGCCCGACGAACTGGAGCACCTCGGCGCGCGCGCCCTCGCGATGGCCGCCGCCGCCCGTGCGCGCATCGCGGCTTGCGAAACCACAACAACAGGAGAGACCTGATGGGGAGTCTGGTCCCGGTCCGCGAATTCGCGTCCGCCGAGGAGATGAAGGCCCACTACGCGGCTGTCCGGCAGCGGTGCTTCGCGCCGGCGGTGCGCAAGCCGGCGTCCCCGCCCATGTTGGCGCTTCCGCCGCCCGCGCCGAAACGGCCCTGGACCGCCCCTTCGGTCATGCTCCGGGAAGAGGTCGTCGTGACCACCACCGCTCAGGCCATGGGGCAGGCGACGGTCTCGCTGACCGAATGTATCCGGATGGTCGGACTGGTCGCCGACATCACCATGACCGAACTGGCCGGGCCGCGGCGTCGGGCTAACCTGACCAAGGCGCGCCAGATCTGCTCCTGGCTCGGCAAACAATATGCGGGTGCCAGCTTCCCCCAGATCGGCAAGCGCCTCGGCGGACGCGATCACACGACGGCGCTCCACGGCTATCGCCGCACGCAGGCCGTCATTGATCGCGGACTCGTCAAGGTGTCCGACGACCCCTTCATGAACGCCAAGGCTCTGTGGGAGGCTGAGTGGCCGCGCGCGCTGATGCCAAAGGTTCGGACACAGATCCTGCATCGAACGCCGACCGGTCAATTCACCACGAAGGTCTCGGCCAAGTGACCATGGATCGCGCAGCGGCGGAACGCGAGATCGCCGCGGTCAACGAGGCCCTGGCCGCAGGCTACCCGATCCGGTCCATTCCGGGGCAGAACACCAACCGTTCGGCGATCCGCGCGGCGTCGGACCAACTCGGCGTCGGGCGCGTGGCCTTCGCGGTCCGCGTCGGCACCCCCGAGGAGCCCGGGTCGCATCACACTCGCTTCGGCATCGCTCCGGACTGGGGCATTGCGGCGGGGCGAGGTGAACTGGGCACGAAGCCCGTCCTGCCCGGCTGGGAGATGAAGCGGGTCTCGACCAAGCTCAACAAGGATGGCGAGGTAGCCGGCGAGACGATCGTTCAGGCCCCCGCGGCCGGCGGACGATTCGAGGTCCCACCCGGCCACGTCATGACCAAGCAGACCATCGCGGCGCGGGCGGACGGTCGCATCGAGCGTAGCTGGATCCGCACACAACCCGGCATGTCGCCGGGCGAGATGGTCGGCACCATTCGGGACGCCTTCGAGGGTTTCGAGGCGCGCGCGACGCCGGTGCCGGCGCCTGCGCTCACTGATGCGGACACGGCGACTGTCTACCCGATCGCGGACGCGCACATCGGCTTGCTGACGTGGAAGCGCGAGACCGGGACGAACTGGGACCTCAACATCGCCCAGATGACGATCCGGCAGACCGTGACCCGGCTCGTCGCAGCGGCGCCGGCCTCGGAGCAGGCTGTCGTTCTCGGGCTCGGCGATCTGCTCCACGCGGACGGGTACGACAACTGCACGCCGCGATCGAAGAACGTCCTCGACGTGGACGGCCGCTACCCGAAGATCCTCCGGGCCGCGACGCATCTCATCATCGACACAGTGGACGCCGCGTTGAGCAAGCACGAGCGGGTGCTGGTCCGCATCCTGCGCGGCAACCACGATCGGGAGTCCGCAATCGCGGTGGCCCTGGGCCTGTCGCTCTATTATGCGAACGACCCGCGCGTCACGGTCGACGACGATCCCGGATATTTCTGGTTTTGGAGCTGGGGCTCGACGCTCCTGGGCGCCACTCACGGCGACGCGGCCAAGATGGCCACGATGCCGTTGGTCATGGCGACGCGCGCGTCCGCGGCCTGGGGGCAATCGCGGTTCCGGCACATCCTGACCGGCCACATCCACACCAAGACCGCGATCGAGTTGTCGGGCGTGACCGTGGAGAGTCTACAGACGCCGGCCCCGGCCGACGCGTGGCATCACGAGATGGGCTACGGCGCCGGCCGCTCGATGACCGCGATTACCTACCACCGCGAGCATGGCGAGACCGGCCGCGTGAAGGTGAACGTGGTTCCGGCTGAATCTGCGGGGGAGGTCTGAGCATGACGGACCCGATCGTCGAGGCCGTTCGTGCCGACCTACTCCGGCGCTCACAGGCTGGTCTCGTGAAGTACGGGACGACCCTGGACCGGACCGACCTGGGTCTCCGGGATTGGCTCCAGCACGCTTACGAGGAGTGTCTAGATCAAGCGTTATATATAGCGAGAGCTGTCCGGGAACTGGATCGAACAAGTACCTGTGGGCCCGATTAAGGAATTTTTCAAATTCTTCGGCGCTCTATCCCAGGAGAGTACGAAGTTTATCCGTAAGATCATTTCGTGCACGCAGCTCGCACTCCCAGAGAACTAGTACCCGCCATCCTGCGTTCTCGAGAGCGATCACAGCCGCCTCATCGCGAAGGCGGTTCAACTTAAGCTTGCGGTCCCACCATTCGGCATTGGCCACCGGTCGCTTTCTGCCTTTGGGGCAATGATGATCATGCCAGAAGCAGCCGTGGACAAAAATCACCGCGCGTCGACGCGGGAAAACTAAATCAGGTTTTCCCGGGAGGTCGCGACAATGAAGGCGATACCTGTAACCGAGCTTATGTGCGAGGCGTCGCACGAGCATCTCGGGCTTCGTGTCCTTCGAGCGTACGGCTGCCATGTTGCGCGATTTAGCGTCGCTCGGAATCTGCCTTGGCGGATTGGTCGTCATGGCTGTATCTGGGCTCGGGGACAGGGAACGCGCGACAGGCATGGCAACGTTCGAGGAATTTGCGCAGCAGCTTGAGCATTGCGTCGAATCGCAAGACGAGATCAACGCATTCATCGCTGCCTTCGCCAGGGTCCGCATACGCCGTATCGTAAACCTTTCAGAACCTCCTGCTGGCGACACGTGGCCTATGGTGCCTACCGTCGACTGGACCGACGAGTCCAAGCTGAGGGCTAGCGGGCTCGGTAAATTAAATAATCATGAGCCGTGGAAACGTTGGCTTCATATCGATATAGCGCTCGGGCCTGATCAAAAACTCGTTGATCGGTACGTCACGATGACAGGGGTTTCCGACAAGCAAAGCCGAGCAATTTTTCCCCTCCTTTCGTCCTCGACTGTTAGGCGTGCAGCTGGAAACGCTAGTGCAGTGAAAAGAGAGGTGCGCGAACTCAATGGGTGGCTTCATTGGGTGCGAAATCAGAAATTCGACCCTACTCGGTTTGTTGATTATCATAAGAATCTTAAAACTCACGGCAATACGCAAAACGTCTCAGGTGCTGTGGGGCACGTGGGGGCAGTATGCGCTTTCCTCGATGCTTTAGATGAAATTGCCCCTGGCTCAGTCGTTAACATGGATGGTGTTCATGTGGACGCTGAAACACGATCGCCGGAACGGATTCTCGCGTGGATCGATGCGGGCGGGAAAGTGCCCCGCGCTGCTCTGCTCTCGAACGGGCGAGCCGTGGCGTTCCCGAGCGATCCCGATGTCGCCATTTTCACCTCAATCGACGGAAAACCATATAAAACTGCTGCCGATGCTTACGCCGCCTACGATGCCGTGCGCAGGCAGCCGGCCCTGCGACGGCAGCGAATCCACGAGTTCGTCGTTGGCGAGGTGAAGACCGCAACTGACCCAGCCAATTTGCACGAGCGGCTGGCTCTGGGCTCTCGTGAAACGCGAAATGAGGTGCGAACCGATCGCTTCCTGATGATGTCGGTTCTGACAAAAGAGATTCTGCGAGGCGGCTCCGGAAAGCAGTCCGGACGGACGCTGGAGAATCGCGACGTCGAGAGATTCAGTGACGTTTTCAACCTTCACTTCGCGTGGGGCTGGGATGGCGGTCGGACCCGACATCCCGAGCACTGGAACAACTTCAAGGCGCGCGTGAAGGTTTGGTGCGGCCTCTGATTACTCCGCGGCCACATGAGGCAACAGCGGAGCGTCTGGCGCGACACGGCGCCCGCGACGGACGGATTGCCTCTGTGCTTTTGATATGTCTGACGCGGCAAGGACAGAATTAGCGAGGACGAATTTTTCCGGGCCCGGTCGCACGCCAGTTTCCATCCACTGGACCAGCGCCGACACCTGATACGATATGACCGGGGGCACAGCATCACCGACCTGACGATATCGGGACGCGAGTGCTCCGGCAAAGCGGTAGTCGAACGGGAAGCCGTTCAAGCTCGCCATCTCTCGCAATGTTAGAAGGCGGTCAGCGGTCGGGTGTACGTATCGGCCATTTCCGACGTGCGAACACTCGCGCTTGATGGTCGGCGCGGGCCGGTCCCACCACATCCGACCATAGACGTCCGGGTGCGATCCAAGATCCTTGATTGCCCACCGATGTCGGATTGCGGGTGTCAGTAATTCAAGCCCGCCGGGGATGCGAGCGACGTCCATCCAAGAGCCGCCGTCGTGCGGGACTGCATGCAGTCGGCGAGCGACATCCGGCCGGAGGCCGGGTGCCATGTCCGCAGGGTCGGCACCTTCCCGCTGTCCCTGCCACACGGCGAGGCGTGCCAGCGCGGAACGCACGGTCAGCGCCTCGGCCTTCACAGATAAGCCAGCCCAAAGGTCGTCGAGGCTGCGAGCCTCTCCGACCCTCGACGCGACAATCAGCGCACGCTCGCGAATCTGCGGTAGCCCATAATCGGTCAGAAATCTGATGTCGGCCTTCACGTCGTACCCGGAGCGGCGGAGACTGGCGCACAGGGCTTCCGCATGATGGGCGAACTTGCCCTGCAGAAACTCGCGGGCGTTCTCCATGACGATATGGCGCGGCCTGAAGTAGTCGACGAACTCGCCGACTCTGCCGGTCAGCGCGTTTCGGCCGCCGTCAGACACGTGATTCGTCGGCTTGGCGCGCGAAAAATCTGTGCAGGGAGGGCAGGCTGAAAGGACGCCTAAGGTGCCCGGCTTGAGATCGAAGCCGGTCCGACGACGTATCTCGGTTCGCAGCGCCTCCGGCGTAAGGGCGAAGAGATCCTCCGCTACCGGATCGATGCCGGTGTTCAGAGCGTAGCTGCTGTTGCAAGCGGTCGCGCCGGCGCCTTCGCAGGGCTTACCTTGCTCGATATCAACGGCACCGACAACTCGGAAACCCTCGCGACGCGCGAAGCCGGCCGACATGCCACCGGCGCCGGAGAAAAGGTCTACGACGGTCAGCGGTCGACGAGCGGTCATCCGGCATACCTATCCGAGGTTCGTGTGACTAACATTTCCACAGGAGGCGCGCTTGCGAGTTCGCGGAGTTGTAGGCAGCAAAATGCGTGCGACCGATTAACGATCCCTGGAGCCAGCTGGTCGCAAGACACCATAAACGCCGTCGTTTATGCGTCAACGGGCAGCTATGCCACCGCGGTGCTTTTTGACGAGGAAAACGCAGTCGTTTATCACCTCGATAATGGGGCGTCCGCCAATCACCGCAGGCCAGAAGATGGCCAAGCAGACTATCTGGCTTGATCCGCCTCTAATCGCGCAGATCGTGGCCGAAGCCGGTCATCGCGGCGTTTCCGAATTCATGCGAGATGCGGCGAAGCGCGAGCTGAAGCGTCGCGAACGCATCAGGATTCGGGAGGCGGCAGTCGCCGGCCCACCGGAAGCGGAGACAAAAACGGCCTCGCCGATGCCGGCGAAGCCATAGATCGAGGATGCGGTGGCGTCCGTTAGTTTGGTGTGTGCAACGAGCAGCGAGCGGGCAACAGCGGTGCTCTACGTCGACCGATGTCGCTGCAAAGCTTAGGCCGTAAAATCCGCAAGCGTCTGATAATGACCGTCCCCTACACCAACTTCGATGCGCCATTGTGTCGTGTGTAGCTCGTAGGCTGTATCGACGTTCGCAATAACTCCAGTGCTCAAGTTGATGCAGGCGCTGCTCCGCATAAAGTGAGCGTAGACCAAAGGGCCGCTCTCTGAAAGGTACAAGACCTTGCTGCGACCAAAGCCTTCCGGTCGGCCTCTCACAAGTTTCTCTGGCACGATAGTCGGAACGATTCGAGCATTCGGCACGTGGAGCAACGTATCATAGTTGAACGAATCGATCGTGTGAATCGCGAAGCGCGTGTCACCTTCCGGATGTACGGACATGAAGTCTAGTACGTACATGCTCTGTCCGTTATGAACGAATACAGCCGGGTGAACGCCGTCACCGCCGTCGATCAGAACAAAGTCGCCGGGCGCGCGGGCGCGCGAAGTCGAGGTGATAGCTGGCGAAAAAAACTGCATAACAGTACCTCTCCCAGTGGCGGAGGGCATGCAATAAAAGCCCATGCCTGCGGAGTCAGGCGCCAGATTGTCGCGCCCTACCCAAGGCCCCGCTGACTGCGGCCCTTCGCTTCCGCGCCTTAGTACCCGATCCGCTCAATCCACTCCTTAAGCTCGGCCACAGGATGCCCCGAGCCATACCCATCGTGGACCGTGACCTCGTCGTGCCCGACAATCTGGAGGGCGACCTCGCGCGGGCACCTCGCGGCGCGCAAGCGATCGTGGGCCCGGTGTCGCAGTGAGTAGACCACCTTTCGCGGGTCCGTGATGCCGATCCGGCGCATGGCGCGGAGCAGGTTCTTGCCCGTGATCACGTGGTTCTTCCCGAACAGCGGCCCAGCGATTCGCGCGGGCATCGCCGGATCCCGGATCACCGCGTCGGGGATCGGGATACGCCGCGCCGAGGTCGCCGTCTTCCCGGACCGGGTCACTCCGATCATGATGTAGCGGACGCCGCCCTCCTCGAACTCCTCGGTTACGGCCGCGCACTCGGAGGGCCGCATGCCTGTGGTCGCCATTAGGAGCCAGAGCAGCCGCTCCTCGTCGGCGAGCTTGGGCAGAGCCGTCTCGCGGAATAGCGTCATGTCGGCCTCGGACAGGGGCAGGCGCTTGGTCTGCACCTCCACCGTTCCCAAGACGTTATGGAAGATATCCTGACGCGGGTCGTGCTTGGGCAGGCCGTCCGCGATCGGCGCCTTGATGTGGCTGAGCCACTTGCGGACCGTTACCGGAGCCGGGGGCGGCGTCATCGCGCGAAGGTGCGCGACAAAGGCGTGACCGTCCGCGCGGGTGCACCGGGATAGCGGTCGGTTCTCGACGAACTCCAGCCACCGAGCCCACGAGCGGCGCGCGTCGCGCACGTAGTGCTCCGGCCGGGTCTGCTTCGCGAGATAGGTCTCCAGAAGCGCGAGGTCCGCCGAGGGATCAGGGGCGGCCGGTTTCGGAGCGGGGAGGGGGATCGGCGCAGCGGGGTCGTTCGGCCGCACGTGGTAGGCCGTGATCCGCACGATCTGCGAGTTCTGGTCCTGCCAGACCCGGCCGTCCGGCGCCGTCAACGTCGCGACCTGCGTGTCTGCCCGGATGTGCGTGCCGTCGTCGCGCACGCTGAGTCCGAGCGGGTACTCCCAGTCGATCTCCGGGACGACGAGGCGGCCTCCTCGGCGGCCGGCGGCTTCGAGGCGCTTGCGCTTGTGCGCCTGGATCGCCGGCCCGGCCAGCACCTCGGCCTGGAGCCGGTCGGTGGTGCCGAGGCTTCGGCAGTAGACGGGCTCGCCGGGAGGCTGGAGGCGCAGCCACCACGTGGCGCCGCGGCGGTAGAGGTAGTCGACCTGTCGGCGGGCCATCAGAGCCACCGGAGCTTGAATTCGATCCACATGTGATCGTCGAGATCGAACGTGCAAGCTTTACGGCCGATCTTGCGGCTTTGGATTCCTCGCTCAGCCAACCACGACCGCACCTCAGACGGGTGCGCATTGATGTGCCAGAAACACTGCTCAAATGGGTGATCCCGCGGAAGGCGGCCCATTTGAACGTCCATATAGATCGCTTCCAAACGATCATTACCGATCATGCATCGAGGTGGCTCATCCGGCCGCCCCGCCCCGAGCCCGAGAGTGAAACTTTCCATCACCGAATCCGCCGCCTCGAATCCGGGTTAGTGACACCGGACCTCCACCCCACTTAGTGACAGAGTTAGTGGCAGTCAATATCGTTATTTCACAACACGTTAGCGGCAAAATCGCGCGAAGGTGCGGATTCCCTCTACCCGCACCACGGCGCCACCCATCGCCGCGGGACTTCGCTGGACAGCCGGACCGTATCCGCGCCGCGAACACAGGTCCCGTCCATGACGAGCGCGATTCCGTCGCTCTGACGCCGCGTGGCTCGGCCCCTATCTTCGCCCTCACGCGGCGGCGGGGCCGGTCGTTCAGACGGGGCAGGGGCGTGAACGAGCACGGAATTGTCGCGGTCCTCGGAGCCGGCATGGCAGGCGCGGCCGCCGCGCGCCGGCTGGCCGAGGCGGGCCTCCGCGTCCGGGTCTTCGACAAGGGGCGCGGGGTCGGGGGACGCATGGCGACCCGGCGGGTCGGTGAGATGCAGTTCGACCACGGCGCGCAATTCATGCGCGCGCGCGGGCCCGCCTTCGCGGCCGAGCTCGGCCGGTGGACGCGGCTGGGCATCGTCGCGCCCTGGGCCGGCTCCGACCGCCATGTCGGCGTGCCGGGCATGACGGAGCCCGTCCGCGCCCTGCTCTCGGACCTTCCGGTATCGAGCGCGACGACCGTCGTGCGGCTTCGACGGCAGGGAGCGCGCTGGCACCTCGAGGACGCGGCCGGCACCGTGCACGGCCCGTTCGACGCCGTCGCGATCACCTTCCCGGCCCCTCAGGTCACGACGCTGCTCGAGGCATCGGGCGTCGCGTTGCCCGGTGTCCGGCGCGCCACCTATGCGCCGTGCTGGTCGCTCATGGTGACGACGGAGACGCGACCGCGGGATGTCCTCGTCCAGCCTCGGACCGATCCGATCGGCCTGATCGCGCACGATTCCGCGAAGCCCGGGAGGCCTGCCGGCTCGCGGCTCACGGTGCACGCGACGCCCGCCTGGTCCCGCGGACATCTCGAGGCCCCGCGCGAGGCGGTCATTGCCGCGCTTCTCGGAGCGGCCGAGGACGTCCTCGGCGCCACGCTCCGGCCGTCCCACGCGGAGGCACATCGCTGGCGCTACGCCCAGGTCGAGACCGCCCTGGAGCAACCCTGCCTGTACGATCCGGACCTGCGTCTCGGGGCAGGCGGGGATTGGTGCCTCGGCGCCCGGATCGAGGCGGCCTACGACAGCGGTCAGGCACTGGCCCGGTGCCTCCTGGCTGATCTGGGCCGGCCCGCGTGATCCCGCCGATTGCCTTCCATCCGGCCTACGAGGCGCCGCTCCCGTCAGGCCACCGGTTCCCGATGCGCAAGTACGGCCTGCTCGCCGAGACCTTGGTCGCCAAGGGTCTGGCGCCCCTAGGCTTCGTCACGCCGGAGCCCGCCAGTGCCGAGATCCTGCTACGCGCCCACGATCCGGCCTACGTGGACGCGGTGCTCGCCTGCGATGTCGGCCGGGGCATCGAGCGGGCGATCGGCTTGCCGGTCGACGCCGCCCTTGTCCGCCGCTCCCGCGCCTCGGTGGGCGGCACCCTCTTGGCCGGGCGCCTCGCCCTCGCGGAAGGCCTCGCGGGCAGCGCCGCCGGCGGCAGCCACCACGCGCGGCGCCGGCAGGGCGCCGGTTTCTGCGTGCTGAACGATGTCGCGGTGGCGGCCCGCACCCTCCAGGCCGAAGGTCTGGTCCGGCGCGTCCTCGTGGTCGACCTCGACGTGCATCAGGGCGACGGGACCGCGGACTGCCTCGCCCTCAGTCCCGACCTGTTCACGCTCTCGATCCATTGCGAGAACAACTACCCGGCCCAGAAGATCGCCGGCGACCTCGACATCGGCCTGCCCGACCGGCTCGACGACGCCGCCTATCTCGATGTCCTGCGCGCCCGCCTGCCGCCGCTCCTCGACGCGTTCGCGCCGGATCTCGTCTTCTATAACGCGGGCGTCGATCCCCATCGGGACGACCGTCTCGGCCGTCTCTGCCTCACCGATGACGGACTGCTCGCCCGCGATCGCTACGTCGTGGCGCAGGCCCGCGCCCGTGGGATCGCGCTCGCCGCGGTGATTGGCGGCGGGTACACGCACGATGTCGAGGCCCTGGCGCGCCGTCACGCCCTGGTCTTCGAGGCGCTGGCCGCCGAGGCGGCCGCGGGATCGACGCTCGCGTGAGATGCTGCGCGGGAAATCTGCGCGAGTTCTCGGGGTGAGACCGGATTGCATCACGCGACGGTCGATATGCAGTCCTCGGGTTCACGGGAAAGGTTTTGGGAAGGGCTCCGGTCGAGGATGCGGGGCAGGCGGATTGATGAGGCGGATCCGCTGCTCGCACTCGATGACGCCGTTGGAGATCGACCATGCTCGCGCGGGTCTGGGACGTGGTGAAGGCGACGCTGGCGGTGTCGGCCCTGATCGCCGCCGCCCTCGTCTCGGCGGACAAGCTCGATCGCCAGAGATCACAACCGGTCGTCGGCGCGGCTCTGGTCGAGCCTGCGACGACCGGTGCGATCGCACCGGCGATACGTCCGTGACGTCAGCGGCCTTTCGCTCCGCGGCCGCGAACCTGCGTCAGATTGAAACAAGCACGACGGGATATCTTTTCCGGCCTCGGCGTTCTCGCCGGACGCCGAGGCTTGGCCGCTCGCGGCCCCGATCCGCTCAGGAGACATCCTTGATGAAGTCCGCCACTTTCGCCCTCCTCGCGGTCCTGGTCGGCACGGCGCCCGCGCTCGCGGAGACCGGCGCGGACCGGGCCGCCTGCACGCCGGACGTGATGCGCCTGTGCGCTGCCCAGATCCCGAACGCGGGGGCGATCACACTCTGCCTCCGCGAGAAGCGGGTGTCGCTGAGCGGCGCGTGCCGGACGGTGGTCGACCGATCCGACCGGCCGGCCCGCGAGATCGCGAACCGCCGATAGCGCGACACCCCGCCAGCCTGCGACCCGCGGTCGGGCCTCGCCGGTGAAGTGGCCGACCGCGACGACGCGGCGGCGATCGCGCTGTGAACCGGTCGCAAAGGCGCGGTCAGGCCGCCTGCGGAGGCGCGCATCGCGCGAAGGTCAGGGGGCGCGGCCGACACGCTCTGCCGTGTCTGCTCGGCCCGACCGGACGGCCCGCCGTCGGTGTCTTCAGGCCGAGCGCTCGAACGCCGCCACGTAGGCCGCGGCGTCGCGGGCGACGTCGGCCGCCGCCTTCCCGGGCCGGTAAAGATTGGACCCGAGACCGAATCCATCGGCGCCCGCCTGCCGCCAGCCCGCGATGGTCTCGGGCAAGACTCCGCCGACGGCCAGAACCCGCGTGTCCGGCGGAAGGACCGCGCGATGCGCCCGGAGCGCCAGGGGCGTCGCGACATCCGCCGGGAACAGCTTCAGCGCAGTTGCTCCCGCCGCCAGGCACGCGAAAGCCTCCGTGGGCGTCTGATAGCCCGGAAGGGAGACAAGGCCCGCCGCGACGGTGGCACCGATGACGGCCGGATCGCCGTTTGGCGATACCACGAGGGTTCCGCCAGCAGCGGCGACCTCGCCGACCTGAGTCGGCGTCAGGACCGTGCCGGCCCCGACCAGCGCCCGCCCGGCGAGGCGCTCGGCGAGCGTCGCGATGCTCCGGAGCGGGTCCGGCGAGTTGAGGGGCACCTCGACGAGGGTGAACCCGGCTCCGACCAGCGCCTCCCCCACGGCGAGTGCCTCGTCCGGCGTGAGCCCCCGCAGGATGGCGACGAGGGGGCAGGCCGCGAAGGCCGCCTCGAACCGGTCGAGGATGGTCATGCCCGCAGACTCCAGATGGCGTGGATACCGGCCGTGGTTGAACCGTCCGGCACGATCACCGGATCCCCGCCCGCTTCGGTGATGGCGGCGGCGTAGAGTGCCCCGAGGCGGCCGCCGCCGAGGAGATGGACCGGGCGCCGCCGGAGGTCGTCCCGGGTGCCGATATCGGCGCCGATCAGGATCCCGCTGGCATGGGCCGCCGCGTCCTCCGGGGCGAGCCGGTCGAGCAGGAGGCCGGAGCGAACCTCGAACAGGGTGGCGGCGAGGTTGCGGGACGCGAGGCCGCGCCGGACACCCGCGCGGAAGGGGGCCCCATCCCCGATCGCGCCGTCGAGCGTCCCGGCCAGGATCCCGTGTGCCCGCAGGAGGGCGAAGAATTCCCCGGTCATCACGGTGGTGAAGTCCGTGATGGCCCCGTCGAAGGTCTCGATCCACTTGTTGTGCGTACCGGGCTGGCAGAACAGGGCCGTCGCCGGCACCACGCCCGCTCCGATCGCCCCGAAGACTTGGATCTCCTCGCCCCGCATCACGTCGGGGCGACCACCGCCCCGCAGAGCGACGCCGGGGACGATCCGGACGCCCGGGGCGGGCTCGAGGCAGGCTTCGGCCAGGGCGGTGAGGGTGGCCGGCGCGGCCACGTAGGGCGCCGCCTGCCAGCCCCGGTTGGAGCCGATCATGCCGACGGCGACGATGAGGTCAGCGCCCAGTCGCGCGCGCAGGGCCGCGATCTCCGCCGGATAGGCGTCGGGCGACAGGGCGAGGACGCCACGCTCGTCGTGCAGGCTGTCGAGAATGACGCCCGCTTCCGAGACGGCGAAGGCCCGCCGGTTCGTCGTGCCCCAGTCGACGGCGATGTAGGCCGGGCGATCGCCCATGCCGAAACCTCTCAGAAAAGCCACTCGACGAATTGTCTGAGTTAAGTGCGGCGCGCGGCGCGGTCAAGTTCAGTCCGGCGGCCGTCGTGACACGGAGGGCCACTGATATCACTCCCGGGGGATTGTCGCGCCGCCACGAGCGTTTGCGATGGACTGCGCGGCTTGGGATCGGCGATATGGCGGCAAGAAATCGAACCCGGGAGGGACACGCTTGGCACGGGATGTAATCCTGGCGACCGATGGCCTGACGATGGAATTCCGCGGATTCCGGGCCGTCAACGGCGTGGCGTTGCAGGTCGAGCGCGGCACCATCCACGCCCTCATCGGGCCGAACGGAGCCGGCAAGACCACCTGCTTCAACCTCCTGACGAAGTTCCTGATCCCGACCGCGGGAACGATCCGCTACAAGGACCGCGACATCACCGGCCTGAAGGCGGCGGACGTCGCCCGCCTCGGGCTCGTACGCTCGTTCCAGATCTCGGCCGTGTTCCCGCACCTCACGGTGATGGAGAATGTCCGCATCGCCCTCCAGCGGCGCCGGCGCGGCGATTCCTTCGACTTCTGGCGGCCCGAGCGGGTCCTGCGCGCGCTGAACGGCGAGGCGCTCGCCCTCGTCGAGGCGGTGGGCCTCTCCGACTTCGCCGACGTGCTCGCGGTCGAGTTGTCCTACGGGCGCAAGCGCGCGCTCGAGATCGCCACGACCCTCGCCCTCGATCCGGAGATGCTGCTCCTCGACGAGCCGATGGCCGGCATGGGTCACGAGGACGTCGAGCGCACGGCGCAACTCATCCGCCGGGTCTCGAAGGACCGCACCATCCTGATGGTGGAGCACAACCTCTCCGTGGTCGCCTCCCTGTCGGACCGGATCACCGTGCTGGCCCGCGGGCAGGTGCTGGCCGAGGGCGACTACGCCACGGTCTCGAAGGATCCGCGCGTGGTCGAAGCGTATATCGGGGCGGGACATGCCTGAGGCGGCTCTGAAGACACCTCCGGCGGCCGCGACCGACGCGCTGCTGACCGTCCGCGGCCTCGAGGGCTGGTACGGCGAGAGCCACGTCCTCCACGGCATCGACATCGACGTGCGCGCGGGCGAGGTGATCACGCTGCTCGGCCGCAACGGCGCGGGCAAGACCACGACCCTCCGGGCGATCATCGGGATCCTCGGCAAGCGCTCGGGCTCGATCGTCTACGACGGCGTCGAGACGGTCCGGATGGCGTCGCGGAACATCGCCCGGCTCGGGATCGGCTACGTGCCGGAGGAGCGCGGCATCTTCGCGAGCCTGACGGTCCACGAGAACCTGATGCTGCCGCCGCGGGTGAAGCCCGGCGGCATGTCAGTGGCAGACATCCACACGCTGTTCCCGAACCTCAAGGAACGCGCCGGCAGCCAGGGCACCAAGCTCTCGGGCGGCGAGCAGCAGATGCTGGCGATCGGGCGCATCCTGCGCACCGGCGCCAAGCTGATCCTGCTCGACGAGCCCACGGAAGGTCTCGCGCCGGTCATCGTCCAGCAGATCGGCCGGACGATCCAGCAATTGAAGACTCAGGGCTACACCATCGTCCTGGTGGAGCAGAATTTCCGCTTCGCCCAGACTTTGGCGGACCGGCACTTCGTGATCGAGCAGGGGCGGGTGGTCGACATGATCCCCAATGCCGAGCTTGACGCCAATATCGACAAGCTGCACGCCTATCTCGGCGTCTGAATCTCGCACGCGAAAACCGTAGAAGCGCCAGAAAACGGCGACTCGATATTCGGCCGGCGGAGATCCGCCGCGCCGCTGGAGGATGGAAACGAAAATGCTCGGACGCATCGCCCGGCCCGTGACCCTCGCCGCCCTCGCCGGCGCCCTGATGATGGGCACCGCAGCCGCGCAGACGAACGTGAAGATCGGCATCCTGGGCGACCGCTCGGGCGCCTACTCGGACATCAGTGGCGAGGGCTCGGTCGTGGCCGCCAAGCTCGCGGTCGAGGATTTCAAGCCCGAGCAGCACGGGCTGAAGGTCGAGATCGTCTCGGCCGACCACCAGAACAAGCCGGATGTCGGCGCGGCCATCGCCCGGCAATGGTACGACCGCGACGCCGTCGACATGATCACCGACGGCGTGACCTCCTCGGTGGCGCTGGCCATCAGCCAAGTCACCAAGGAGAAGAACAAGGTCTTCATCGATACCGGCGCCGGCACCGCCGACCTCACCGGCCCGCAATGCACGCCGAACACCATCCACTGGGTCTACGACACGGTGGCGCTCGCCAACGGCACCGGCGGCGCGATGGTCAAGCGCGGCGGCAACACGTGGTTCTTCCTCACGGCCGACTACGTGTTCGGCCAGACCCTGCAGCGCGACACCAGCGCGGTCATCAACAAGAACGGCGGCAAGGTCGTCGGCTCGGTGAAGACCCCGTTCCCGACCTCCGACTTCTCGTCCTTCCTGCTGCAGGCGCAGGGCTCGGGCGCCAAGGTGATCGGGCTCGCCAATGCCGGCACCGACACGATCAACGCGATCAAGCAGGCGGGCGAGTTCGGCATCACCGAGGGCGGGCAGGCGCTCGCCGGTCTCTTGGTCTTCTCGTCGGACGTGCACTCGCTCGGCACCAAGGTGGCGCAGGGGCTGGTGCTGACCGAGCCGTTCTACTGGGACCTGAACGACCAGACCCGCGCCTTCTCGGACCGGTTCGCCAAGCAGATGAAGAACGGCTCGAAGCCGACCGCGAACCATGCGGGCGTCTACTCGGACGTGCTCCACTACCTGAAGGCTGTGGCCGAGACGAAGTCGACCGCCGACGGCGCCGCCACGGTCGCCAAGATGAAGGCGATGCCGACGGATGACCCGCTGTTCGGCAAGGGCGTGATCCGCGCGGACGGCCGCAAGATCCACGACATGTACCTGTTCGAGGTCAAGAAGCCCGCCGAGTCGAAGGGCGAGTGGGATCTTTACAAGAAGCTCGAGACCATCCCGGGCGACCAGGTCTTCCGGCCGCTCAACGAGGGCAACTGCCCCCTGGTGAAGGGCTGACGGTGGGTTCGGGGCGCGGAGACCGGCCATGACCACGATCTTCGGTGTGCCAACGCAGGCCCTGTTCGGTCAGCTCCTGCTGGGCCTGATCAACGGCTCGTTCTACGCGATCCTGTCGCTCGGGCTCGCGATCATCTTCGGGCTCCTGAACATCATCAACTTCGCCCACGGCGCGCTCTACATGATGGGCGCGTTCGTGGCCTGGATGCTGCTCACCTATGTCGGTCTCGGCTACTGGTGGGCGCTGGGGCTCGCACCGCTCGTGGTGGGCGCCTTCGGCATCGTGCTGGAGCGGGTGCTCATCGCCCGGCTCTACAAGCTCGACCACCTCTACGGCCTGCTGCTGACCTTCGGTCTCGCGCTGATCATCCAGGGCCTGTTCCGCAACCAGTACGGCGTGTCGGGTCTGCCCTACGCGATCCCGGCCGAGCTGTCCGGCGGCCAGCGCCTGCCCTTCATGTTCCTGCCGAACTACCGCGCTTGGGTGGTGGTCGCCTCGCTGACCGTCTGCATCGCGACGTGGCTCGTGATCGAGAAGACCAAGCTCGGCGCCTATCTGCGCGCCGCAACCGAGAACCCGACCCTGGTCCAGGCGTTCGGGGTCAACGTGCCGCTGTTCCTGACGCTGACCTACGGGTTCGGCGTCGCGCTCGCGGGTTTCGCCGGGGTGCTCGCTGCGCCGATCTACTCGGTCAATCCCAACATGGGCGCCGACATCATCATCGTGGTCTTCGCTGTGGTGGTGATCGGCGGCATGGGCTCGATCATCGGCTCGGTGATCACGGGCTTCGCCCTGGGCCTCGTCGAGGGACTGACCAAGGTGTTCTATCCGGAGGCGTCCGCCACCGTGATCTTCGTGATCATGGTGCTGGTGCTGCTCGTCAAACCCGCCGGCCTGTTCGGGCGCACGGCCTGATCGCGATCTGAGGCACCCCCATGGCCGACACCGCCGCCCTCGACGCCGCCCCGATCGCCGCCGCCGTGCCGACGAGTCGGGACGACAAGGCGCTCCACCGCCTCATCTTCGTGGGCATCGCGGTGCTGCTCGTCGTGGCACCGCTCGTCCTGTACCCCGTCTACCTGATGAAGGTGCTGTGCTTCGCGCTGTTCGCGCTCGCCTTCAACCTCCTGCTCGGCTACGGCGGCCTGCTCTCCTTCGGCCACGCCGCCTATTTCGGCATGGCGAGCTACCTCTGCGCGTACACGGCCAAGAGCCTGGGCTTCACGCCCGAGCTCGCGATCCTCGCCGGCACGGTCACGGCCGCCCTGCTGGGTCTGGTCTTCGGCGCCCTGGCGATCCGCCGGCAGGGCATCTACTTCTCGATGATCACCCTGGCACTTGCCCAGATGGTGTTCTTCTTCTCCCTGCAGGCGAAGTTCACCGGCGGCGAGGACGGCATCCAGGCGGTGCCGCGCGGCAACCTGTTCGGCGCGATCAGCCTCGCGGACGACCGGGTGATGTACGCCGTCGTGGCCGTCGTGTTCATGGCCGGGATGCTGCTGATCTACCGGATCATCCACTCGCCCTTCGGGCAGGTGCTGAAGGCGATCCGCGACAACGAGCCGAGGGCGATCTCGCTCGGCTACCGCGCCAGCCAGTACAAGCTCGCGGTGTTCGTGCTCTCGGCGACGCTGGCCGGCCTCGCGGGCTCCACCAAGGCGATCGTGTTCCAGCTCGCCTCGCTCACCGACGTGCACTGGTCGATGTCCGGCGAGGTGGTGCTGATGACGCTCGTCGGCGGCATGGGGACGGTGTTCGGGCCGATCGTCGGCGCGCTGGTGATCGTCACGATGGAGACCTACCTGGCGCAGTTCGGTGCCTGGGTGACGATCATCCAGGGCTGCGTCTTCGTGCTCTGCGTGCTGCTGTTCCGAGAGGGCATCGTCGGCCTGATCGCCCGGCTGATCCGACGGCCGCTCTAGGACGCGGGATCCGGGGCGGGTGGCGGTTGCAGCGCGGCAACGCCCCCGTCGCGACCTGCAATGGCGGATCGGGGCTGCGACTTGTGGTGAGCTTTCGTTAACCAAGACTGCCCACGCTGACGGCTCCACGCTGTCAGGGCCACCATGACCCAGGACCGAACGCTCAGCATCGACGACCCGGCCCTCGACTGCCCGGTCGCACCGGACGTGGTCGGCCGCCTGATCAAGGCCGACCCGGACGGGGCCGCGCTTCTGCTCGACGGGATCCCGGAGGCGACGCGCGCCCGGCTCGCCGTCTGGCTCTACGGCCGCAGTCACACCCACGCGATCGGCGTCCGCGTCGCGGCGACCTGCGAGGGCCCGACCCTCCGGCGGACCGCGGGCCTCGTCGGGAACGTCCTCTACGACCTGTCCCGCCGTCCCGTGGCGGCGGCGAGCCACGGACCGCGCGGGGGCGCCGGCCGCATCTCCCTGGGCGGGTCGAAGCGCCGCGCCTGACGGGTCGGCACGACCGGCCGATTGGATCGCCGCCGCGCAGGGACTATCCTGCGCGCCGATGTCCTCCCTGTCCGCGCCGTCCGTCCGCCGCCTCGACCCCGTCCTCGTCGATCGCATCGCCGCGGGCGAGGTGGTCGAGCGCCCGGCCTCGGCCGTGAAGGAGCTGGTCGAGAACGCGATCGATGCCGGGGCCCGGGCGATCGAGGTCACCGTCGAGGCCGGGGGGCGCCGACTGATCCGGGTCGTCGACGACGGCCGCGGCATGACGCCGGACGATCTCGACCTCGCGGTCGAGCGGCACGCCACCTCCAAGCTGCCAGGCGGCGACCTCACGGCGATCGACACCCTCGGCTTCCGCGGCGAGGCCCTGCCGTCGATCGGCGCGGTGTCGCGCCTCGCCATCGTCACCCGCACGCCCGAGGCCGAGGCGGGGGCGAGTCTTACGGTCGAGGCGGGGCTGAAGGGTCAGGTCCGCCCGGCCCCGGCCCAGCGCGGCACCCGGATCGAGGTGACCGAGCTCTTCGCCGCCACGCCGGCGCGGCTCAAGTTCCTGAAGTCGGACCGGGCCGAGAACGCCGCGATCGCCGAGACGCTGCGCCGCCTCGCCGCGACGCAGCCCGGGATCCGCTTCACCCTGCGGGCCGATGCCGGGCAGCCCCTGGTCCTGCCGGCCGAGACCGGGGCCGAGGCGGAGCTGCGCCGGCTCGCGGCGGTGCTGGGGCAGGACTTCCTCGCCAACGCCCTGCCGGTCTCCCTGGCCCGGGAGGGCTTCGCGGTGGCCGGTCATGTCGGCCTGCCGACCTACCATCGCGGTGCGGCGACGCACATCCACCTCGCGGTCAACGGCCGCCCCGTGCGCGACCGGCTCCTGCTCGGGGCGATCCGCGGCGCCTACGCCGACACGCTGGCCTCCGACCGGCACCCGGTGCTCGGCCTCGCCGTCGCGTGCGACCCCGGCCTCGTCGACGTCAACGTCCACCCGGCCAAGACCGAGGTGCGCTTCCGCGAGCCGGGCCTCGTGCGGGCGCTGATCGTGAGCGCGATCCACGACGCCCTGCGCCGCGGCGGCGCCCGCTCGGCCACCACCGGCGCCGCGCGGACCCTCAACGCCCTGCGCCCGGCCGGGGCGCCGCT
The DNA here is from genome assembly GCF_040544715.1 of Methylobacterium sp. 1030. Taxonomy (NCBI): domain Bacteria; kingdom Pseudomonadati; phylum Pseudomonadota; class Alphaproteobacteria; order Hyphomicrobiales; family Methylobacteriaceae; genus Methylobacterium; species Methylobacterium sp. 1030. The sequence goes on from NZ_JBEPKM010000002.1 coordinate 200,774, forward strand.
CGCCACCCACAGCGGCGCCACCGCGCCGAGCCTGTTCCGGCCGACGCGGCCGGGCCCCTTCCCGAGCGGTGCACCCTCGGTGGCAGCGCCGCCCGGCTACCGTTCCTCGGCGGCGTGGAGGCCGGCGCCGCAGCCGGCGCGGGTCGAGCCGACCGGTTTCGGCGAGGCCGCTCAGGCCGTCTGGGCCGGGCCCGAGCCCGAAGCCGTGGCGGCCCCGCCCCAGGCCGACACCCGCGTTGCCGCCGACGTTGTGGAGGCGCTCGATCATCCGCTGGGGGCCGCCCGCGCGCAGATCCACGAGACCTACATTCTCGCCCAGACCCGCGACGGCCTTGTGATCGTCGACCAGCACGCCGCCCACGAGCGCCTCGTCTACGAGCGGATGAAGACCGAGCGGGAGGCAGGCGGCATCGCCCGCCAGGGTCTCCTGATCCCGGACGTCGTCGAGATGAGCCCCGAGGAGGCCGACCGGCTGGTCGCGGCCGCCCCGGACCTCGACCGGCTGGGACTGTCCATCGAGGCGTTCGGGCCGGGGGCGGTGCTCGTGCGCGAGGTGCCGGCCGCGCTGATCGGCGCCTCGACGCGCAAGCTCGTCACCGACATCCTCGACGCCCTGGAGGCCAGCGGCGACGAGGAGGGCGGAGAGCCGGCGACCGAGGGCGGCCCGCTCGGGCGGCGCCTCGACGCGGTCCTGTCGCGCATGAGCTGCCACGGCTCGATCCGGGCCGGGCGACGCCTGCGGCCGGAGGAGATGAATGCCCTGCTGCGCGAGATGGAGGCGACGCCCAATTCCGGACAGTGCAACCACGGTCGCCCGACCTCGATCGAACTGAAGCTCGCTGACATCGAGCGGCTGTTCGGCCGCCGATGAGCGGGCAGGGGCTCCTTGCCGGCTGGCGGCCCCGGCGGAGCCGGTCCACAACGGACGTCGGCGCCGCGGCCCGAAGACCGGCGGCGCGCGCAGGGGAGGCGCAGAGCCATGACCGATCCCGTCGTCACCGGCCCGTGCCGGGCCGCTCCGAGGAGCCACGCCTCGGCCGTCGCCGCGGTGCGCTGAGATGGCCGCTCCGTTCGACCTCGCCGGCCGCCACGTCCTCGTCACCGGGGCCTCCAGCGGTCTCGGTCGCCATTTCGCCGGGACCCTGGCCCGCGCCGGCGCGCGCCTGTCGCTCGGCGCCCGCCGGGCCGACGCTCTCGCCGAGACCGTCGATCGCGTCGCGGCGGCGGGCGGTGAGGCCCACGCCGTCGTCATGGACGTCACCGACGCCGCGAGCGTTGAGCGGGCGCTCGACGCCGCCGAAGAGCGCTTCGGACCGGTGGCGGTGCTGGTGAACAACGCCGGCGTGACGGCGACGAAGCCGGCGCTCGACCTCGCGGAATCCGACTGGGACGCGGTGCTCGACACCAATCTCAAGGGCGTCTGGCAGGTCGCCCAGGCCACCGGCCGGCGCATGGTCCGGCACGGGGCGGGCGGCAGCATCGTCAACATCGCGTCGATCCTCGGGCTGCGGGTCACCGGCGGGCTCGCGCCCTACGCCACCTCGAAGGCGGCGGTCGTCCAGCTTACCAAGAGCCTCGCGCTCGAGTGGGCCCGCTACGGGATCCGCGTGAATGCCCTAGCGCCGGGCTACATCAAGACCGAGCTCAACGACGCCTTCTTCGAGTCCGATGCCGGCCGGGCGCTGATCAGGCGCATCCCGCAGCGCCGGCTGGGCGAGGCCGCCGAACTCGACGGGCCGCTCCTGCTCCTGGCCTCGGAGGCCGGCGCCTACATGACCGGCAGCGTCCTGGCGGTCGACGGCGGTCACCTGGTCTCCGGCCTGTAGCGATCGCCCCGGACGGCTCCCTTCGCGGGGCGGGCGCGGGTCAGAGGGTCCGCGCCTGCTCGCGCAGGACGAATTTCTGGATCTTGCCGGTCGAGGTCTTCGGCAGCGGCCCGAACACCACCGTCTTCGGCACCTTGAACCGCGCCATGCGCTCGCGACAGAACGCGATCAACTCCTGGTCGCTCGGCACCGCTGCGCCGGGCTTCACCTCCAGGAACGCGCAGGGGCTCTCGCCCCAGGTCGGATCTGGCCGCGCCACGACGGCCGCCAGCATCACGGCGGGATGGCGCATCAGCACCTCCTCCACCTCCAGGCTGGAGATGTTCTCGCCGCCCGAGATGATGATGTCCTTCGCCCGGTCCTTGATCTCCACCGACCCGTCGGGATGCCAGACCGCGAGGTCGCCGGTCCGGTACCAGCCGCCAGCGAGGGCCTCCTCGGTCGCGCCCGGGTTGCCGAGGTAGCCCTTCATCACCGTGTTTCCGCGCAGGCGGATCTCGCCGACCGTCGTGCCGTCCCGCGGCACCGGCGCGTCGCTCGCGACGTCGGCGACGCTCACCGCCTCGAGCGTGGCCAGCGGCACGCCCTGGCGGGCCATGCGGGCGTGTCGCTCGGTGTCGGGGAGAGCGGTCCAGTCCGGCTGCGCCAGACAGACCGTCGCGGGGCCGTAGCTCTCGGTGGCGCCGTAGAGATGCGTCACCTGGAAGCCGAGCTCCTCCATGGTGCGGATGATCGTCGAGGACGGCGCCGCGCCGCCGACCGCGCAGCGCACGCGCTGGGGGAACGGCACACGGTCCTGCGCCGGCGCGTGAGCGATCATCGAGAGGACGATCGGGGCGCCGCACAGATGCGTCACCCCGTGCTCGGCGATCAGCCTGAAGATCGCCGCCGGCTCGACCTTGCGCAGGCAGACCTGCGTGGCGCAGGCGGCGACACTCGCCCATGGGTAGGACCAGCCGCTGCAGTGGAACATCGGCAGCGTCCAGAGATACACGCTCTCGCCGGTCAGGCCGAACGTGACGGCGTTGCCGAGCGCCTGGAGATAGCCGCCGCGATGGCTGTAGACGGCGCCTTTGGGATCGCCGGTCGTCCCCGACGTGTAGAGCAGGCAGAGCGACTGCCACTCGTCCTCCGGGCCGTGCCAGGCGTAGTCGGGATCGCCCTCGGCCAGCAGATCCTCGTAGGGCAGGGCCCCGTCGATCCCGGTCGCGCCGATCGCCACGACGAGGACCGGCTCGGCGAGTTCCGCGAGCGCCCGCGCGGCCAGCGCGGCGTACTCGGCCTCGACGAGGAGCGCGCGGGCGCCCCCGTGCCGCAGCGAGAACGCGATCGTCGCCGCGTCGAGGCGCGTATTCAACGGGTTCAGCACCGCGCCGAGCATCGGCACGGCGAAGTGCGCCTCGATCATCTCCGGGACGTTCGGCGCCAGGATCGCCACGGTGTCGAGTGGCCCGACCCCCCGGGCCGCGAGGCCCGCGGCGAGGCGCCGGCAGCGCGCGTAGAGGTCCGCGTAGGTGAGGCGGCGGTGACCGTCGATCACGGCGATCCGCCCGCCCGCCGCGGCGGCGGCCCGCGCCAGCAGGCTGGCGGGGGTCAGCGGGATGTAGTTGGCCGGCCGGCGCGCGAGCCCGGCCTCGAACGGATGAGAGCCCGTCTCGCGGACCTCGGTCTGGGTCGGACGGATGTCCGTCATCGTGCAGCCTTCTGATCGGGCGGCGGGCGTGGCGTGCGCTCCGCGCGACGAAGATTTCGCGGCCGTCGTGCCTGTCAATCGCGGCCGCCGTGACAATGTGGGCCGCGCGCGGATTCTGTTACAGGGCCCTGTTGACGCGAGATCGCCCCTGGCGGATGCCCGTATTCCAGCCACGCGCCGTCGGGACCGCGTGCGACCGGCCCATCTGCGGGAGACGACTGTGGGGAACGACAACCTGCCGGCGATCTCCGGGGAGACCGGCCGCGCCGCGGTCCAGGGCGGCGTCGCCCGGGCGCGCGAGGCGTACGAGCGCTTCGCCGAGGCGGGCGAGATGGCGCTGAACGCCTTCGAGGCCTCGATGGCGCAGAGCTTCGAGGGCTGGCGCGCGGTGATGGGCTCCAGCCGCGAGACCGCGCACCAACTCACCGACAGCAACGTGGCCGGCGCCCGCCGGGTGCGCGAGCAGTGGGACGCCGCCGGCGCCCGCCTCTACAACGCCTTCGAGGACAACGCGGTTCACGCCATGGCGGCAATGCGCGAGATCGGCCACCGGATGCTCGTGGCCTCCGACACCAATGTCCGCGCGAGCCTCGACTTCGCGGACCGCGTCGCCAAGGCGGCAGATGCCCGCGAGGTCGCGGCGCTGAACATCGCGTTCCTGCAGGAGCAGGCGCGCCGGCTGACCGACCAGATGGTCGACCTCCATCAGACGACCGGCCGTCTCGCCCGCGAGGCCGCCGCGCGCACGGAGACCCCGTGACGGCCGGCACCGCGGCGCCCGCTCCCGGACCTGAGGCGACGCCGCGGCTCGACGACCTGAGCCGCGCCGACGTGCCGTTCCGGACCGGCCATTTCCTGGCCTACGCGCCCCACGACTTCCACCGCATCGCCTACGTGGAATGGGGTGACCCGGACAGCCCGCACGTCGTCGTCTGCGTCCACGGTCTCAGCCGCCAGGGCCGCGATTTCGACGCCCTCGGCTATCGCCTCGCGAAGCTCGGGTACCGGGTGATCTGCCCGGACCTGCCTGGGCGCGGCCTCAGCGGATGGCTGAAGGACCCGGAACTCTACGGCCTGCCACAATACGCCGCCGACATGGCCGCGCTCATCGCCCATCTCCGGGTCCCCGGGAAGATCGACTGGGTGGGCACGTCTCTCGGCGGCCTGACCGGCATGGTCCTGGCCGCGGCCGCCCGCACCCCGATCCGCCGGATGGTGATCAACGATATCGGCCCGTTCCTGCCCTGGGCGCCCATCCGCGAGATCGGGTCGCGCCTGCGGGACGCGCCCCGGCTGCACCATAACCTCGCCTCGGGCGAATCGCGTCTGCGCACGGTGCTGGGCGCGTTCGGCCCGCTCACCGACGAGCAGTGGCGCCACATCGCCAAGCACAGCTTCTTCCAGGAGCCCAACGGCGGCTGGCGGCCCCACTACGATCCCGGCATCGGAGACGCCTTCCGACCGGGCCGCGTCTACAGCGTGAGCATGTGGCGCGACTGGGACGCGATCACCTGTCCGGTCCTGCTGCTCCGCGGCGAGCACTCGGAACTCCTCCTCGCCTCGACGGCCGACGAGATGACGCGCCGGGGACCGCCGACGCGCCGCGTCGAGATTCCCGATTGCGGCCACGCGCCCGCGTTGCTCGACGACGACCAGTTGCGAATCGTCCTCGATTGGCTCGGCCCGGCGGCGTGATTCCGTCGCCGGCGCGCGCCATCGAGCCCTGAGTCGACCGTTTGCTGTCGTACGGATTTCGCTGGGATCGGCCCGGCGGGCCCAACGCGGCGCAGGCAACCCGATATCGCCCGGCAGTGTTCGAGAGTGAATTTTTAGCTGATCTCGCTCACTTATATTTGATCGGGCCCGGTATTTGAGTTGTTCTCGCGGCGGGCACTGGAGGGCCCAAATTGCGGTCTTCCGGACCTAAGATTTCGAGAGCGTAACCATTCGTTGCACGCGCGGCTGACCTGTGGCACTAACAGATGTCAGGTCTGGATCTTGGCCGCGCAATGTTGCACCTGTCGGTTGTGATTGGCGCCCTGGATCCGGGCGAGCAAGCCTGCAGACAGCAAGAACATCCGGACTACCCACTATGGCGAACCCAACCCCCAAGCCGAAGCAGACCACAGCCATCGATCACGGGGTCGGCAGCCGCATCGCGTTCCTTCGGGCGGCGAATGGACTGAGCCAGTCCGCGCTGGCCAGCGCGCTGGGCGTCAGCTTCCAGCAGGTCCAGAAGTACGAGACCGGCAAGAACCGTGTCGGTGCCGGCCGCCTGCAGGCGATCGCCGAGCGGCTCGGCGTTCCGGTCTCGAGCTTCTTCGAGCCCGAGCCCGAGGCGACGACGGATAGCGGTCCCGCGCTGCTGCGCGTCGCCGGCGCCGTCGAACTGCTCCGGGCCTACAATCAGATCGCCGACGATCAGATGCGCCGCGACGTGCTCTCCCTCGTCAAATCCGCGGCGCGGATCGGTCAGACCAAGACGTCGGACGGCGCGGCACCGCAGGCGGGCGGCGCTCCGCGCAACTCCTGACATCCGGGCCTTGCCCGGCGCCGATCCGGCGCCGTGCGGTCCATGCAGGCGGGATCATGGACTCTCTCCCGACGCGTGTGACCCACCTGCTCGCCGACCTGCCGCTCCGGGCGGACGACGAGATCGTGTCGGTCCTGGTCTCCGAGCCGGGCCTGCGGGTGGAGCGCATCGTCTCGACCGGTCAGGCGAGCCCGCCGGGATTCTACTACGACCAGCCGGATACCGAGTGGGTCGCCGTCCTGACGGGCGCGGCCGACCTTCGGTTCGCCGACGAGGCGGAGGCCCGTCGCCTCGTCGCGGGCGACGCCATGCTGATCGCGCCGCATCGTCGGCACCGGGTGGAGTGGACCGACTCACCCACCGTCTGGCTGGCGATCCATTTCGGGTCTCAGGTCGGCGCTACGGATCCGGCTTCGCGCGATCGGGACTAAGCACGATTCAGGCGGCGAATCGGGCGATCGCCACGGCCGTATCCCCGTAGACGCGCCGCTCCAGTTCCGCGAAGCCGGCCGGCCAGACGACCTGCGCGGCCTCGACCTCCTCGACGACGATGAGAGCCCCGGGCGCCAGCCAGGCGCCCTCGGCGGCGCTTTTCAGGGCGCGCGGCGCGAGATCACGGCCGTAGGGCGGATCGCAGAAGACCAGCGAGAAGGTGCCCGCCGTGGAGGCCGGGCCGAGACGGGTCGCGTCCCGCCGAAACAGGCGCGTCACGCCTTCGGCACCCAGGGCCTCGATGTTCTCGCGGATCACCGCGCGCGCCTCGGCGCCCTCGTCGACGAGGAGGGCGTAGGCGGCGCCCCGCGAGAGCGCCTCGAAGCCGAGGGCACCCGTACCGGCGAACAGGTCGAGGACCCGGGCGCCGGCGACGGCGTCGTCGTAGGCGTGGGCGAGCACGTTGAACAACGATTCCCGCAGGCGGTCCGATGTCGGCCGAATGGCGTCGGTGCGCGGCGTGGCGAGCCTGCGGCCCCGCCACGCGCCGCCGACGATCCTCACCGCGTCCCGCGCGGCGGCCGGCCGCCGCCGGGCTTGGCGCCCCCGCGCGGCGCACCGGGACGAGCACCAGGACGACCGCCCGTGTCCGACCCGCCCGCGGGTCCGTTGCGCCGACCCTGGCCAGCCCCCTTGCCGGCGAAACCGCCGGGCTTGCCACCGGGGCGGCTTCCGCCGGGACGCGCACCCCCGGTCTTCGGGCCACCGAACGCGGGCTTGCCCCCGGCGGCAGCGGGCTTCTGGCCGCGGAAGCTGCCTGGCTTCCGCGACGCGCCCTCCGCCGGCCCGGCGTCGAACGGTCGGTCGCGCCGGCCCCCGGGCTTGCCCCCGCGCTCGTCGAATCGCCGCTCGTCCCGCGGAGCCTCGCTCCGCGCGCTCTCGCGGCGAGGGCGCTCATCGCCGCGGCGCTCATCGCGCCGACCGGCGGGGCGCTCCTGCCGCTCCGGCATCCCCCGGTCGGCGAAGCGGCGCTTCGGCTTGGCGACGGGCTCGGGCTCCGCCGGCGTTGCGGACAGGCGCTCGACGACGACCCGGCGGTCGCCGGCCCGGATCGAGCCGACGCGCTCGCGGCCGCGTTCTGCCGCGGCCGCCTGCGCGGCCCGGGGATCCGCGCCGCGCCGGGGAATGCGCGTCCCCCGCGGCTTGGCCGCGTCCTCGTCGCGCCACGCGGAGTTGCGCGGTCCGGGACCGGTGCCCCCGGTCGAGACGCGCGGCGCCGGCGCGGGACGCGCGGCATTGCGCCGGGAAGATGCCGGCTGCGCCGATTGGGCGTCCCGATCCGCCGGGCGGGTGCCACCGAACGGCGAGATCGGCTCGCGGACCGGACTGTCGAAATCCACGCCGGCCTGCTCGGCGAGGCTCTTGCCGAGCTGATCCTTGAGGACGCGGGTCCGCACCTCCTCGACCAGGCCGACCTCCAGGTCGCCGAGCTGGAAGGGCCCGAAGGAGAGCCGGATCAGCCGGTTCACCGACAGTCCGAGATGCTCGAGGATGCGCTTGACCTCGCGATTCTTGCCCTCGCGCAGGCCGAGCGTCAGCCAGACGTTGTCGCCCTGGACGCGGTCGAGGGTCGCCTCGACGGGGCCGTACTCCATCCCGTCGATGGCGACGCCCTTGGACAGCCGGTCGAGTTGCGCCTGATCGGTGTCGCCGTGGGCGCGGACTCGGTAGCGGCGCAGCCAGCCCGTGTCGGGATGCGCGATCACCTTGGCGAGCCCGCCGTCATTGGTGAGCAGCAGCAGCCCCTCGGTGTTGATGTCGAGCCGTCCGACCGCCACGACCCGGGGCAGATCCTCCGGGAGCACGTCGAACACCGTCTGGCGGCCCTCCGGGTCCCGGGCGGTCGTCACCACGCCCCGCGGCTTGTGGAAGATCCACAGGCGGCTGCGCTCCCGCGACGGCATCGGCTCGCCGTCGATCAGGATCCGGTCGTTCTCAGTGACATTGCGGGCCGGGGATGTCAGCGTCTCGCCGTTGACGCTCACGCGTCCGGCCAGGATCATCGTCTCGGCGTCGCGCCGCGAGGCGACGCCGGCCCGTGCCATCGCCTTCGCGATGCGCTCGCCGGGCGGCGTCTCGATCAGGGCTTCGGCGTCCGCGGACGCTTCGGGGCCTGGCTCCGGCTGCGGCTCTGGCAGAGGCTCCGCCTGCGGGGCGGGCTGCGGCTTGGCCTTCCGCGCCGTCTTCTTCGCGGCAGAACTGGCAGGCCGCTCGGTGTCGGCATCGGCACGGCCCGCATCGGTGGGCGGTGCCCAGCTCTCGGTGCGCGCTGACTCTGGGGCCGGACGGGCGGTCCCCTCCGGCTTATCGTCGTTCGGCAAGTCGCTCATGCCTGCCGCTTATCAGAGCCGGTTCCGACAGGCGAGACGGGTTGTGCACCGGTGCGAGTCGCCTCAACGCGAAGAGGCGGCCCGTCGGGACCGCCTCGAAGACTTGGATGGCGGGTCGAAGACCCGCGTTCGTCAGAGTCTCGGCGAGCGCCCGCGCATCACGCCGAACACGGCGGAGATCAGGAACAGAGCGATCGCCACGAAGAAGACGATCTTGGCCGCCTCCATCGCCGTGCCGGCGATGCCGCCGAAACCGAGGAGCGCCGCCACAAGAGCGACGACGAGAAACGTGACAGCCCAGCCGATCATGGCATCCTCGCGTTATTCGGGTCGGTTCAGTTCTGGAACCTGCCCGAGGCGGGTTCCGTTCCGGTCGCGCTCGACGATCAGAGCTTGTCGGTGGCGGACTTCACCGCGCTTTTGGCGTCGCCGACGGTGCCCTGGGCCTTGCCCTTGAGTTCCTGGGCGGCACCTTCGGCCTTGAGCTTGTCGTTACCGGTCACGTCGCCGATGCCCTGCTTGGCCTTGCCGACGGCCTCGTTGGCGACGCCCTTGATCTTGTCGGTGGTGCTGCTCATGGCGTTGTCCTCTTGTTCGATCTGCGGCGGCGCCGCACTGGTTCCTGAAACGGTCACGGTCGGCGGAATGTTCCAGGCCTTAACATTGACTTGGGTCAGGCCAGCCCGCCGCCCCGGGTCCGTCGCGTCAGTGGGATGAGAACAGCTTGGCTGCCGATCCGATCCATCCGGCGCGAGCGGAAACGTCCGGACCGCTGACCGCGCTCGATCACGCTTTCGCGGCCGCCCGCGCCGCGGCCGCTGCCGGGGAGGTCCCGGTCGGCGCCGCGGTTGTCCGGGACGGGGTCATCCTGGCGGTGGCGCATAATCGGCCGCGCGAATTGCACGACCCGACGGCGCACGCCGAGATCCTGGCGATCCGCGCGGCCTGCGCGGCCCTCGGCACCGAGCGCCTCGTCGGCTGCGATCTCTACGTCACCCTGGAGCCGTGCCCGATGTGCGCGGGCGCGATATCCTTCGCGCGCATCCGGCGACTCTACTACGGCGCGGCCGATCCGAAGGGGGGTGGGGTCGAGCACGGGCCGCGCGTCTTCGATCAGCCGACCTGCCACCACGTGCCGGAGGTCTACGGCGGGTTCCGCGAGCGCGAGGCGGCCGATCTGCTCCGGGCGTTCTTCGCGCAGCGCCGCGACTGACGCGGGGCGGGCGTACAGGTTCCCATCGGCCCTGGGCGGGTCAGCAGAGGAGGAGAGGATGATCCCGACCTATTCCAGAGCCCTGATCGTCGGGGCGGGCGCCGGCCTCAGCGCATCGCTCGCGCGCCTGCTCGCCGCCGACGGCATGACGATCGGCCTCGCCGCCCGGAACGTCGACAAGCTCGCCGCACTGGCGGCGGAGACGGGCGCGGCTGTCCATGCCTGCGACGCCAGCCAGCCCGCTGAGGTCGAAGCGCTGTTCGCCCGCCTGGAGCCGGCGCTCGGCGGTCCGCCGGACGTCGTCGTCTACAACGCGAGCGGTCGTCTCCGCGGCCCGGTCGCCGATCTCGACCCGGACGCGGTCGCCCAGGCGCTGATGGTGTCCGCGTACGGTGGTTTCCTCGTGGCGCAGGCCGCGGCGCGCCGCATGCTGCCGCATCGCCACGGCGCGATCCTGCTCACCGGCGCCTCGGCGAGCGTGAAGGGCTTCGCGGGATCGGCCCCGTTCGCGATGGGGAAGTTCGCGCTGCGAGGACTGGGTCAGAGCCTCGCCCGGGAATTGCAGCCCCACGGGATCCACGTCGCGCACATCGTGATCGACGGCGCCATCCGCAATCCGGCCCGCGGCGGCGAGCCGCCGGAGGCCCCCGACAGCCATCTCGATCCCGACGCCATCGCCAGGGCCTATCGCGACCTCCTGCGCCAGGATCGTAGCGCCTGGACCTCCGAACTGGAACTGCGTCCCTGGACGGAGCGGTTCTGAGGCCGCCTCAGGGATTCACGCGCAGGCCGAGTAGGAAGGTGTTCTCCCGGAAGCTGGACCCGGCGACCGTGCTGTCGAACTTCTGATAGATGTACGTGCCGCGCAGGGTCAGCCAGCGGGTGAAGTGGTAGTCGAGCCGCGCGGTCGCCGAGAACCCGTTCTCACGGATGCTGCTGCTCTGGTAGTCGTTCCGGAGATACGATCCGCCGAGGACGATCGAGAGGTTGCGCAGCAGGTCGTGCTGCACCTCGAGCGTCGCGACCTCGGTGAGCACGCCGCTGGAGCCCGGGATCGTCGTCTCGGTGACGCCGGTCGCGGCGGTGAGACGGACGGTCGTGAGCGGACTCGCCGCCCAGACCAGGGCCGCGTTGAGCAACGGCGCGTTGATGTCGCGCAGGCTCGGATCGACGTAGGTCCGATGCTGGATGCCGGCGGAGATCTCGCCCGTCACCGAGCGCGCGAGGCCGATGCTCGTCCCGAAGGCGACCGCGATGCCGTCCGAGTCGCGCCGGACGCCCGTCGCGTCGAAGCGGCGGTCGTAGACGCGCGTGTCGCCGAGCAGGTCGATGAACGGGCTGAAATCCGGGTTGATCTCGTAGGCCGTGCGCAGCTGCAGGCTGTACTGGTTCAGGTTGCGGTCGGATTGATTGACGATCGTCCCGTCCGCCAAACGCGCATTGTCGAACTCGGAGCGGTCGACGGACCCGCGCAGGGTGACCGACAGGCGGTTGAACGTCTCCGTCGCCCCGAGCGAACCGCCGTAGACGGCCAGGAGCGGCCGTGTCGTGGCGGTGGCAGCCTGGAGGTTGGCGCTCGACGTGCGCTGCGTGTCCACCAAGAACCGCCCCTCCGCGTCGATGCGCAGGTCCCGGTTGGCGTCGATGCGCAGCCGGACCACGCCGTCTGCCGCGGGGCGGCTCGCGGCCTCGTTCTGCGGGGTCTCGAGGTACGAGCCCCGGAGCGAGCCCTGCAGCGAGCTGGAGGACCAGTTGCTCCGGAAGTCGACCGTGGCGTCGGTGCGCAGCGCGACCGAGCCCTTGGCGATCTGGCGGGTGGTCTGGTCCGGGTTCGAATCGTAGCCGACGCTCTGGGCGAAGGTGGGCAGGACCGTGAAGGTGCCGACCTGATAGCCGATCGGCGCGTAGGCCGGATCGGTGGGGATCGCGCGCGCTAGGTCGGTGCCGAGGATGAAGCCCGGGGTCAGGAGGCCGAGGGCCGGCGCGATCGACTGGAACGGGAGGATCGGCCGGATCGGCGTCACGACCTGCGGGTTCGGGACCCCGACGACCGCCTGCTGGACCACCGGCGTCAGCCGCAGCGCCGGCGGCGGGATCTGCGTGACGTCCTGAGTGACCCGCCGCGTCGCCGAGCCGATCCGCCGCGGCGGAGCGGCGCGCGTGCGCAGGAGAGTCGACGGCGCGAGATTGGCCGGTGCCGTCGAAGATCCGCCGGTGCGCCGTCCCCCTGTGGTGACGCGGGTGCTGAGCTGGGACACGCCGGGCTGACCCGGGATCTGCGTCTGCGCGGGGGGCGAGAGCGGCGACCGAAGGCTGTCACCGCCGGTCTGCTCGCCGCCCGCCGCGTCGCCGCCGAGCGCCCCGCGATTCTGGTCGCGGCTCAGGCCGTCCGGGATCGTGCGCTTGAGTGTGGGCAGGCCATTCGGGCCCGTGTCCTGGCCGATGCCGGGATTGTCGGGCTGGCCGGTAACCGGGCTGGTCGCGTCGAACCGCTGGGCTGCCGCCGGTGCCGCGAGCGTGACGCCGAGCGCCGCGGCGGCGAGCCGCATCCTCCGCCGTTCCCACCGGTCAGCCGCCGTCCGCACCTGATCCCGGTCTCCGCCAAAGTCCCCGGCACCAGAGCGCGGAGATTGCAGGTCACACCACCCCGGAACAGTGCCGGTATGGTTAACGAACCCTAGCGGCGACGTGGTTAATGCCCCGTCAACGGCGGTGGGGCGGAAGGTTTGCGGCCCATCGATCCGATCTCACCTGTCGATCACGAATACGTTTGAGCTAATTCGTGCACTATGCTACATAGGTGCAGACTTCGATCGACTCCGAGAGGAATTGATCGGCCTGAATGATTGTAACTCTTGAGGTTTGCCGTGAGTGAGAACGCAGGCAGTGAGCTCAGCCCGGCGATCGGGCTCGCGGTCGATATCGTCGCCGCTTACGTGTCGAACAACTCCGTTCCGGTCTCCGAACTTCCCGGATTGATCGGCGGTATCCACGCGGCGCTGAACAGTTTGACAACTCAAGGTCGCGCCGCGAACTCGAGCGTCGAGAAGCTCAGTCCGTCGCAGATCCGCAAATCGGTCACGAATGATCACATCGTCAGCTTCGAGGACGGGAAGCCGTACAAGACGCTCCGGCGTCACCTGACGCTGCGCGGCCTGACGCCCGAAGCCTACCGGGAGAAGTGGGGCCTGCCCCGGGACTATCCGATGACCGCGGCGAGCTATTCGGCGCAGCGATCTGAGCTGGCACGCGCCCTCGGGCTCGGACAGCAGCGCCGGAAGACCCGCGGAGGGGCCGCGGCCGCCATCGAGGCGCCCCCTGCGCCGACTGCGAAGGCGCGGAGACGGAAGAAGGTACCGGCTGAGTGAGAGGTCCGAGCCGGGGCTAAGCCGCGTCGTATCCGCGACGCGGCCCTTGCGCGCCGCGCAACTGTGCGCCGCGCCTCCGACGCTATCCATCGGCGAACGCGCTGCGATGCTGCTCTGCACCATCGAGCTCAGCCCGCGCCGAAGGACGTCCCCGTGCCGCCCCTGCCGATCCTCGCCCTCGCCGTCGCCTCGTTCGGGATCGGCACGACCGAATTCGTCATCATGGGCCTGCTCCCGGAGGTGGCGCAGAGCTTCGGCGTCACCATTCCCCAGGCCGGCTACCTCGTCTCGGGCTACGCCATGGGCGTGGTCGTGGGCGCGCCGATCGTGGCGATCGCGACCGCGGGCCTGCCGCGCAAGACCGCGCTGCTGGCGCTGATGGCGGTGTTCCTGGCCGGCAATCTCGGTTGCGCGCTGGCGCCGAGCTACGCCCTGCTCATGGCCGCGCGGATCCTGACGGCCTTCGCGCACGGCGCGTTCTTCGGCATCGGCGCCGTTGTGGCGCGGGATCTCGTGCCGCGGGAGAAGCGCACGCAGGCGGTCTCGCTGATGTTCGCGGGCCTCACCCTCGCCAACGTGCTCGGCGTGCCGCTGGGCACCGCCCTCGGGCAGGAGGCGGGCTGGCGCTCGACCTTCTGGGCGGTGGTCGTGATTGGGCTCGCGGCCGGGCTCGCGATCCAGCTCTGCGTGCCGGACGGGCTTCCCGGGACCCGCGGCCGGCTCGTCAGCGAGTTTCGCGCGCTCGGGCGCTGGCCGGTGCTGCGGCCGATGCTGATCTCGACGCTGTCCTCGGTGAGCTTCTTCACGGTGTTCACCTACATCACGCCGTTCCTGACCGGCGTGACCGGCTTCACGCCGCAGGGCGTGACCGGCGTGCTGTTCGCCGCCGGCACGGGCCTGACCGTCGGCAATCTCCTCGGTGGGCATCTGGCCGACCGGGGCCCGATGGCCACCATCGTCGGCAGCTTCCTGGGCATCGTGGCGGCCCTGCTGGTGCTCGCCGCGGTCGCGCACCATCCGGCGCTCACGGTGGCGGTCGTGGTGCTCTGGTCGGGCCTGGTCTTCGCCCTGGTCTCGCCCCTCCAGATCTGGGTCGTGGAGGCGGCGAGCGACGCGCCGAACCTTGCCTCCACGCTGAACCAGGGCGCGTTCAACCTCGGCAACGCCACCGGCGCCTGGATCGGGGGCACGGCGCTGACCCTCGGGGCCGGCTACGGCCAGCTCCCGCTGATCGCCGCCGCGGTGTCGCTCGCCGGGCTCGGACTGGTGCTCACCGCGGTCGGCCGCGGACGCCGGAGCGTCATACCGGCATCCGCGCCCGGGGCCTGATCGATCAGTCGGCCCGGACGAGGTCGCCGAGCAGGCTCGCCGCCACCGTCGCCTTGGAGACCGTGAGGCCGGAGGCGCTGATCGCGTCCACGGCCTCGCGGATCCGGGCGAGCGAGGTGCCGCGCGCCCGGATCCAGGCCTCCACCGCCTCCGGCCCGGCGCCGAGATCCGCCACGACCTCGGCCGTCAACTTGCGGTGCGCGGCAGCAATGCCGGCGCCCGCGCGCTCCAGGGCCACGCGGTCGAACGTGTCGGCCACCGGGACGGTCCGCGCCGCGGCGGCGAGGTCGTCCAGGCGGAAGGCGTGCTCCAGGGCGAAATGCGTGGCCGCGACCTCCTCGACCGGCCGGCCGCTGGCCTCCGCGACCCGGACGATGTCGGGGGCGGAGACCAGCGCGCTGAGCGAGGCCAGGCGCCGCGCCTGGGCCGGGGCCATGCCGTGCCCGGTCAGCTCCGCCGCGCGGGCGCCGATCGTCGCCAGCGCCTCGTCGCCGAGCACGTTGGGTAGGGCGGCCTCCACGGCGGCGATGCCGTCCCGGTAGCGGGCGACCACCGGGGCGAGGCCGCCGCCCAGGTCGAGGTTGCGGATGAACCAGACGATCCGGTTCGTCAGCAGATCCTGCACCTCGGCGTAGAGGTCGAGCTGGCCCTGGCCGGGAACCCGACCGGCGAGGCCGTCGATGGCGAGGTTCAGCTCCATCAGGCCGAAGGCGTCGCGGGTCACCGCGTAGGCCTTGGCGATGGTCGCGGCGTCCGCGCCGGTGCCGTCGACGAGGCGCGTCACCAGCGACGGGCCGCCGCGATTGACGATGATGTTGGCGAGCGCCGTGGCGATGATCTCGCGGCGCAGGCGGTGTCCCTTGACGGCGTCGGGGAAGCGTTCGCGCAGGGCCTTCGGGAAGTAGCGCTGCAGCTCCCGGTCGAAGTACGGGTCGTTCGGCACGGCGCTCTCGAGGATCGCGTCGTGCAGCGACAGCTTCGCGTAGGCGAGCAGCACGGCGTATTCCGGGCGGGTCAGCCCCTCGTTCCGCCGCATGCGCTCGGCGAGCGTGCCGTCGTCCGGCAGGAACTCCACCGCCCGGTCGAGCCGGCCCTCCGCCTCCAGTGCCTGCATCGTCCGCATGGCGAAACCGGTTTCCCCCAGCCCTCCGCGCTGGGCAAGGGACAGGGCGAGCGTCTGCAACTCGTTGTTGCGCAGCACGAGGCGCCCGACCTCGTCGGTCATGTCGGCGAGCAGGGTGTTGCGCGCCTCGTAGCTGAGCCTGCCGTCCCGCTCCGGCGTCATCAGCGCGATCTTGATGTTCACCTCGACATCCGACGTGTTCACGCCGGCCGAGTTGTCGATCGCGTCGGTGTTGAGGCGGACGCCCGCGCGCGCCGCCTCGATGCGCCCGCGCTGCGTCAGGCCGAGATTGGCGCCCTCGCCGACGACCTTCGCGCGCAGCTCCGGCCCAGTGATGCGCAGGGCGTCGTTCGCGCGGTCGCCGGCATCTTCGTCGGTCTCGGTGGTGGCCCGGACATAGGTGCCGATTCCGCCGAACCAGAGCAGGTCGGCCGGCGCCTTCAGGATCGCCTGCATCAGCTCGGTGGGCGTCGCCTCGGACCGGTCGAAGCCCAGCGCCGACCGGATCGCCTCCGAGAGCGGCACGGTCTTCAGGCTGCGCGGGAACACGCCGCCGCCCTCCGAGATCTGGCTCTTGTCGTAATCCGCCCAGGAGGACCGCCCCAGATCGAACAGGCGCCGCCGCTCGGCGAAGCTCGCCGCGGCGTCCGGGTTCGGGTCGAGGAAGATGTCGCGGTGGTCGAAGGCCGCGATCAGGCGGATGCTCTCGGAGAGGAGCATGCCGTTGCCGAAGACGTCGCCCGACATGTCGCCGACGCCGACCGTGGTGATTGGGTCGGTCTGCACGTCCACGTCGATCTCGCGGAAATGCCGGCGCACCGCCTCCCAGGCGCCGCGGGCGGTGATGCCCATGCCCTTGTGGTCGTAGCCCTGGCTGCCGCCGGACGCGAAGGCGTCGCCGAGCCAGTGGCCCTTCTCCAGCGAGAGGGCGTTGGCGATGTCCGAGAAGGTGGCGGTGCCCTTGTCGGCGGCGACCACCAGGTAGGCGTCGTCGGGATCGTGCCGCACCGTGTCGGGCGGCGGCACGATGGCGTTGTCGACGATGTTGTCGGTCAGTTCGAGCAGCGTGCGGATGAAGATCCGGTAGCTCTCGGTCCCCTCCTGCATCCAGGCGGCGCGGTCGGAGGCCGGCGGCAGCCGCTTCGGAAAGAAGCCGCCCTTGGCGCCCACCGGCACGATCACGGCGTTCTTCACCTGCTGGGCCTTCACGAGGCCGAGGATCTCGGTGCGGAAATCCTCCGGCCGGTCGGACCAGCGCAGGCCGCCGCGGGCCACGTAGCCGAAGCGGAGGTGCACGCCTTCGACGCGGGGCGAGTAGACGAAGATCTCGAAGAACGGCCGCGGCAGCGGCATCGCCGTCACCTTGGCGCAGGCGAACTTGAAGCTGATCGTCTCTCGCGGCTGCCCGTCGGCGCCTGTCTGGTAGAAGTTCGTCCGCACCGCCGCCTCGACGAGGTTGACGAACCGGCGGAGGATCCGGTCGTCGTCGAGGCTCGTGACCTCGGCGAGCGCCGTCTCGATCTCGGCGCGTACCTCGGCCTCCTGCGCGGTCCGGTCACCGGTGAGCGCCGGGTCGAACCGGGCGCGGAACAGCGCCACGATCGCGCGCGCGATCCCGGCGTGGCGGCTCAGCGTGCCCGCGAGGTAGTCCTGCCCGTAGCGGATACGCAGCTGGCGCAGGTAGCGGCCCAGGGCCCGCAGCAGGGCCGCCTCCCGCCAGGGGAGGGCTGCCTCAAGGACGAGCCGGTTGTACCCGTCGGACTCGGCGATGCCGTCCGCGATGGCGAGCATCGCGGCCTCCAGCGGGCGTTCCAGCGCCGCGAGGTCGATCGGGGCGCCGGTGGCCCGCTCGATCAGCATGTCGTGCAGCCAGACCCGCGCGGCCTCGTCCGTCCCGGCCGGCGCGATCTGGTACGTGCGCTCGTTGATGACGCGGAAGCCGAGATTCTCGAGCGCCGGGACCCGGTCGGACAGCGCGATCGCCGTGCCGCGCGAGAACGCCTTCAGGCGGACCTGCGCCTCGGGGTCGCTGGGCCGCCGATCGAGATGGACGGCCCGCGGCTGAGTCTCGCCGAGGCTGTCGAGGATCGTCACGTCGGCGACGGCGACCTCAGGCTGGAAATTGTCCCGATAGGCGGCCGAGAACGCGTCGCCGTAGCGGGCGGCGAGTTGCCGCGCGCGGTCGCCCCCCTGGGATTCGGCCAGCGCCGCCCGCAGCGCGTCGCCCCAGGTCCGGACCAGGGCGACGATCCCGGCCTCCAGGGAGGCGGGATCGTGCTCGGGGCTGCCCTGATCGGGCAGGCCGATGATGTAGTGGATCCGGGCGAGCGAGCCTTCCGGGTAGTCGGGGTAGGACGCGCTGAGCCGCCCGCCGTAGGTCTCGGCGAGGTAGCTGCCGATCCGTCCCCGGATCGCGGAATCGTAGCGGTCCTTCGGGACGTAGACGAGCAGCGACACGAAGCGGCCGAACCGGTCGGGCCGGGACAGCACGCGGACCCGCGGGCGGTCGGCCAGGGCGGCGATGGCCAGGGTGAACCGGTAGAGCCGCTCGCCGTCGATCTGGAAGAGTTCGTCCCGCGGGTAGCTCTCCAGCACGGCGAGGAGGCTGCGGCCGGCATGGCTCGTCGGGTCGAGGCCGGCGCGCTGGACGACGGCCTCGACCTTCCGGCGTAGGACCGGAACCTCGCGGGCCGGGCTCGTGTAGGCCGAGGCGGTGAACAGGCCGACGATCCGCACCTCGCCCGACAGCTTGCCGAGGCCGGAGAACAGCTTGACGCCGATATAGTCCAGGTAGGCCGAGCGGTGGACTCGGGACTTCACGCTGGCCTTGGTGATGATCAGCGGCTGCGGCTCTTCCAGGAAGGCGAGGATCTCCGGCGTGTAGTCCACCGGCGTCCGGCCACGGCGCAGGGGCGTCGCGCCGGGATCGCGGAGCACGCCGAGGCTCGACCCCTCGACCAGCGGGTGAGCGTCGCCGGCGATGCCGTGCTCCTGCAGGCCGAGGATGAGGAACTGGCCGTCGGTCAGCCATTCGAGGAAGGCGCGCGCCTCCTCGGTCTCCGGTCCCGGCATCGGGGTCGGCCCGCGCCCGAGATCGGCGGCGAGGTCGGTGAGGCGCGCCAGCATGGCGTCGTGGTCGTCGCTCGCCAGGGCGACATCCCGGTAGACCGTCGCGAGCGCGTTCAGGAGCCGCTCGCCGGTCTCGGCCGCCACGGGGTCGAGGTGGATGTGGATGAAGCTCTCGCGCGCGAGACTGCCCTGCGCGTCCGCGGTCGTCTCCCCGACCACCCGGATGAGCCCGCCCGCGCCGTCCCGCTCCACCCCGAGGATCGGGTGCGCCACGAGCTGCGGGGCGAGGCCCTGCTCGGTCAGTTCGGCCAGGGTCGAGTCCAGCAGGAACGGACGGTTGTCGTTGATCACCTCCAGGACCGTCGTCTCGCGCGCACGGCCGTCGCGCACCAGCTGGCTGTCGCTCAGGCGCAGCCGCGCCGGGTCGCCCGGCCTCCGCGGCTCGGACAGGAAGGCGCGGGCGCGGGCGGCGAGATCCGCCAGGACAGAGGGATCGTAGGGAGCGAGATCCTCCGGCGTCACGCGGCCGAACAGGTCGCGGACGAAGCCGCCGGGTCCGCCCTGCTCGGTGACGATGTCGGCGGCCGCCTCTATCAGCCCGGTGCGGGCCGTCTTCTGCTCCGAGGAGGACAACGCCGTCGCGGTCTCGAGTGTCATCGCGCTTCTCCCGAACCGGGTCACTCGCCCAAGCGATAGCAGCGTGACCGGCCGTGTCGATGACAGCGCCCGCCCGTTTCCGGGCCAACGGGTGTCGATCGCTGCGAACCGTCAGCTTCGCCTTGCCGAACGCCCGATGCGTGCATATACACCCATACCATGAGCGCCCCGTCACCCGAGCCGTGCACCTGCTCCGCCCTGCGTCGCGCCACGCGGGCGCTGACGGCGATCTACGACGCCGCCCTGAAGCCGACCGGGCTCCGCGTGACCCAGTTCGCGATCCTGCGGCTGCTGGACCGGCTCGGACCGGTCCCGGTCTCCCGCCTCGCCGCCGAGGCAGCGCTGGAGCGGACCACGATGGGCCGCAATCTCGACCCGCTCAAGCGCCGCGGCTTCGTCTCGGTCACGCCCGGCACGTCGGATCCGCGCGAGCGCCGCGTGTCCCTGACCGCGTCGGGCCGCGAGGCCCTCGCGGCCGCGACGCCCTACTGGCGCGAGGCGCAGAGCCGTATCAACGCCCGGGTCGATCCCGCGACCGTCTCCGCCCTGGCGGAGTCCCTGATCTCCGCCGCCTGACCGATCCGCCCCGCTTCCGGAGCCCGTCCATGACCGCCCTGACAGAGACGCGCCCCGGGTCGCGCCTGCACTACGCCTGGATCGTCGTCGCGGTGACCTTCCTGGTCCTGCTCGTCGGGGCCGGTGTCCGCGCCACGCCGAGCGTGTTGATCGTCCCCTGGGAGCGGGAATTCGGCTGGACCGCGGCCACGATCGGCGTCGGCATCGCGCTCAACATCTTCCTGTACGGGATGATCGGCCCCTTCGCGGTGGCGATCATCGAGCGGTTCGGCCTGCGGCGCTCGGTCTGCGGCGCACTCCTGATCCTGGCGATCGGCACCGCCGCCACGAGCCTGATGACCGCGCCCTGGCAGATGGTCGTGCTCTGGGGCCTCGTCGTCGGATCCGGATCCGGCATGGTGGCCAACGTGCTGGGCGCCACCGTGGCCGGGCGCTGGTTCGCCAAGCGCCGGGGTCTCGTGCTCGGCCTGCTGACCGCGAGCAGCGCCACGGGTCAGCTGGTCTTCCTGCCGATGCTGGCCTCGATCGCGGTGGGGCAGGGCTGGCGCTCCGTCTCGCTGGTGGTCGCCGCCGCGACCCTGGCGCTGATCCCGCTGGCGGCCCTGCTCCTGCGCGACCGGCCGGCGGATCTCGGCCTGCCCCGCTACGGTGAGGACGCGGTGACGCCGACGCCGGTGCTGACCGAGAACCCGGCCGTGCGGGCGCTCCGCGGGTTGCGCATCGGCCTGCGCTCCCGGGATTTCTGGCTGCTCGCCGGCACGTTCTTCATCTGCGGCGCCTCGACCAACGGCCTGATCGGCACCCACCTGATCCCGGCCTGCATCGATCACGGCATCGCCGAGGTCACGGCCGCCGGCCTGCTGGCGCTCATGGGAATCTGCGATCTGATCGGCACCACGGCCTCGGGCTGGCTCACCGACCGGTTCGATTCGCGCAAACTGCTGGCCTGGTACTACGGCCTGCGCGGACTCTCGCTGATCTTCCTGCCCTACTCGTTCGACTACAGCTTCTACGGCCTGTCGCTGTTCGCGGTCTTCTACGGGCTCGACTGGATCGCCACGGTGCCGCCCACCGTTCAGCTCGCGGGCAAATCCTTCGGGGAGGAGAACGCCCCGCTGATGTTCGGCTGGATCGCGGCCGCGCACCAGATCGGCGCGGCGTCCGCGGCGTGGCTCGCCGGCATGGTCCGGACCGAGAGCGGCACCTATCTCGGCGCCTTCGTGGCGGCCGGCCTGCTCTGCCTCGTCGCCGCCCTGATGGCCGCCTTCGTGGGCCGCAAGCCCGAGGCGCCGGCCCTGCGCCCGCTGCCGGCCTGAACTGCGCGGCGCGGGCAGGGTTGTCACAACTGTGCCGTGAAGGACGAGCCCTGATCGGCCCGTTCCCGCGCACCCCGAGAGCCCGCCGTGACCATCGCGATTCGGCCCGTGCCGCCGGTCCAGGACGTCCGCGCCCCGCGGCCCTGGTCGGGGCCGGGCTTCGCCGAGTTCGTCGCCATCATCGCCCTGATGATGGCGGTGACGGCGATCTCCATCGACAACCTGCTGCCCGCCTTCCCGGCCATCGAGGCGCGGTTCGCGGTGGCCGACCCCAACCGGCTGCAGCTCCTCGTCTACGTCTACATGATCGGCTTCGGCTTTGCGCAGATCGTCTACGGGCCGGTCTCCGACGCCCTCGGGCGACGGCCGGTGCTGCTGGCGAGCCTCGCCGTCTACGTGATCGGCTGCTTCCTCGCCATGGTGGCGCCGAGCTTCGGCTGGCTGCTCGCCGCCCGGATCATCCAGGGCATCGGCGCCGCCGGCGGGCGGGTGCTGTCGGTGGCGATCGTGCGCGACCGGTTCGCGGGCCGCGAGATGGCGAGCGTCATGTCGCTCACCATGATGGTGTTCCTGATCGTCCCGATGATCGCACCGGCGATCGGCGGCATGATGCTGGCGCTGGGCTCCTGGGTCTACGTCTTCGTCTCGATGCTGGTCCTCGCCTTCTGGCTGACGATCTGGTTCTCGCTGCGGATGCCCGAGACGCTGCACCCGGAATACCGCCGGCCGCTCTCGCCGGCCGCGACCTGGGAGGCGATCCGCCTGACGCTGAAGACCCGCGTCGCCGTCGGTTACGCCACCGCGCTCGGACTGATGACCGGCTGCATCATGGGCTACGTCGGCTCGGCCCAGCAGGTTTTCGATACCGGCCTGTACCACCTCGGCCCGCTCTTCCCGCTGGCCTTCGGGCTCGTGGCGGGCGCCATGGGCGCGGCGACCCTGATCAACGCCCGCGTGGTCCGGCGGCTCGGGATGCGGGCGATGTCGCACGGCGGCGTCATCGCCTTCACGCTCGTCGGCCTCGCGCAGGTCGGCGTCGGGCTGGCCTATCACGGCCACCCGCCGCTGGCCCTGTTCCTGTCGGTCCTCGCGGTGAACCAGTTCCTGATCAGCTTCGCGATGCCGAACTTCAACGCCCTCGCTCTGGAGCCCCTTGGCGCCATCGCCGGCACGGCCTCGTCGTTCCTGGGCTTCTACACCACGATCCTGGGCGCGTTCTGCGGCTTCCTGATCGGCCAGTCCTTCGACGGCACGGTGCTCCCCGTGGCGATCGGCTACGCGAGTCTCGGCGCCCTGGCGCTCCTCGTGGTCGCCTGGACCGAGCGCGGCCGGCTGTTCCGCGGCGGCGTCGGCGGTTGAGGCGTCGGTTGAGGCGGCGTCCTTAACGGGGTCTTCAGCGGAAAGTTGCAAAACTGCCGTCCTGATCCACCCGACCGGACACGCCGATGCTCGCCCGCGCCCAGGACGGAACCCTCCTCGTCGCGCGCCTGCTGCTGGCCGCCGCGCTCCTGCCGACCGGGATCGCCCGGACGCTCAACGTGTCGGGGTTCGCGCTGGCGCTCGCGGGGGCCGGGATGCCGTTTCCCAACGGCGTCGCCACCGCCGCCGTGGTGGTGCAGGTGTTCGGACCGCTCGCCCTGATCCTCGGCCTCCTGCCGGGGCTCACCGGGCTGGCGCTCGCGCTCTTCGCCGTCGTGACGGCCTTCGTGCTCCACCCGTTCTGGTACTATGTGGGACCCGCCGCGGTCGCCGAGCGCACGCTGATGCTGGCCGATCTCGGCCTCGCGGGCGGGTTCCTCATGTACGCCCTGAACGGTCCGGGCGCGCTCAGCTGGCAGGGCTGGCGCGCGGGAACCCGCGCCGCGGCGCCGAGCGCGAAGGCCGCCCCCGCGAAGGCTTCCGGCAAGGGTAGCGCGCCGCGGAACGCCGGCAAACGCGCTGCCGGCCGGCCGCCGGCCCGCGCCGCGGCCTGATCAGCCGTGCCGCGGCCTCATCTCGGTCGTCGGGGCGGGCGGCGCGGCAGCCATCTTCCGCCCGGAGATCTCCGCGCCGGCATCCGGCGACAGGTTGCGGAAGGCCAGTGCCGATGCCGCCGAGATCACGGCGACGGCGAAGAAGGCCGGCCCGAAATCCGAGGCCTGGATCTCCGTTCGGCCGTGAAACCCGGCATACCCCTCGAGCGCCAGCGCGCCCAGCGTGACGCCGAGGCTGAGCGACAGCTGCTGGCAGACGCTGGCGAAGCTCGTGGCCGCGCTCATCTCCTTCGATTCGAGGTCGGCGTACGCGATGGCGTTGACGCAGGTGAACTGGATCGAGCGCGAGCAGCCGCCGACGAACAGCAGGATCACCATGATCCAGTGGGGCGTCTGCGCGGTGTAGAACCCGTTGACCGCCAGGAAGGCCGAGGCCAGCAGGGTGTTCCAGACCATCAGGGCGCGGAAGCCGGTGCGGCGCAGGATCCGCGGACCCAGAGTCTTCACGAACATCGCGCCGGCCGCCGCCGCGAAGGTGATCAGGCCCGACTGCAGGGCGTCGAGCCCGAAGCCGACCTGCAGCATCAGCGGCAGCAGGAACGGGATCGCGCCGGTGCCGATCCGGAACAGGCTGCCGCCGAGCACCGCGACCCGGAAGGTCGGCCGCCGCATCAGGTCGAGGCGGACGATCGGGTAGGGCACCCGCCGGGCATGTGCCCAGTAGAGCGGCAGGAGCACCGCGCCCGCGGCGAGGCAGCCCCAGGAGACTTCCGCCGGCAGCAGGTGGCGGCCGAGGGAGGCGAGGCCGAGCATCAGGGCGGCGAGGCCGGTCCCGAGCAGCGCGAAGCCGAGCAGGTCGAGGGGCGGCCGCTCCGGCTCCCGCACGTCCTCGAAGTACAGGCTCGCCAGCACGATTCCGGCGCAGCCGATCGGCAGGTTGATGAAGAAGATCCAGCGCCAGTCGAACCACGTGGTGATCAGGCCGCCGACCGGCGGACCGAGCACTGGGCCGACCAGCGCCGGGAAGGTCAGGTAGGCGAGGGCCGTCACGAGCTGCGATTTCGGCACGCTGCGCAGCACCACGAGGCGCCCGACCGGCACCATCATGGCGCCCCCCATACCCTGGAGGAACCGCGCGGCGACGAACCACGCGAGGCCGTTCGCGGCCGCGCAGGCGAGCGAGCCGGCCATGAACACCACGAGGGCCGCGCGGAACACCGTCCGCGACCCGTACCGGTCGGCCATCCAGCCGCTCACCGGGATGAAGATCGCGAGGCTGACCAGGTAGGAGGTCAGCGCCAGCTTGAGGGCGATCGGGTCCTCGTGGAGGCTCGCGGCGATGCTCGGGAGCGCCGTGGCGATCACCGTGGAATCGGTGTTCTCCATGAACAGCGCGGTGGCGACCGTCAGGGGGACGATCCAGAGCGGTCTTTGGGTGGTCGCGGGCATCATACAGCAGACGCATGTGGCGCCGCCGCGGTTGCACGGCAGCGCGGCCACCTCGCACCCTCGTGTTTCGCGAATGTATCCCCCGTGCAACAGAGGTTGAGCCGCGGCGCGGGGCCACCT
Source organism: Methylobacterium sp. 1030 (assembly GCF_040544715.1). Lineage (NCBI taxonomy): Bacteria > Pseudomonadati > Pseudomonadota > Alphaproteobacteria > Hyphomicrobiales > Methylobacteriaceae > Methylobacterium > Methylobacterium sp. 1030. The sequence continues at coordinate 225,841 of NZ_JBEPKM010000002.1, forward strand.
TTTTTGCGGGTGCGCCAATGGCTAAGTTTCCATCACGCGTCCGTGAGGCCGCTCCAGCCGGCCCGGGGCCGGCGCGCGAGGATTTCGATGCAGTCCAGCCCCAGCAAGGTCCGCTCCGTGGCGCGGATCGCCGCCGGCGTCGCCCTTCTCTCGATGGTCGCCGCCTGCGGCACTGTCCTGCTCAACGATCGCGGCTCGCTGACGCGCTACGACCGGCTCAAGTCCAGCGATCAGGTCGCCTCGGCCTCGCGGATCTACGTCGACCGGCCGGCCCTGGCGAAGGCCCGCACCGTCCGCATCATCCCGACGGCGTTCCACGCCGACGTGTCCGGCGCCGCCCCGCTGACGGCCGCCGAGCGGCGGCTCATCGCCAACGCCGCCGACCGGGCGCTGTGCTACGACCTGTCGCTGAAGTACGACATCGTCACCAGCCGTGACGCCGACCTGACCGTGCGGGCGCAGGTCACCCGCGTCGATCCGACGGACCTTCTCGGTGCCGGCGCGACCATCGCGGGCTCGGCGGGCGTGACGGTCGCCTCGCAGCTCGGCCTGAGCTTCGCCGAGGGTGTCGGGCGCGTGCCGATCCCGCGCGTGCCGATCGGGCTCGGGAGCCTGACGGTCGAGGCCGAGGCTCTGGACCGGCGCCGCGAGCAGCGGGCCGCCATGGTCTGGGGCGGAGCGGCCAACTCGTTCACCAGCCAGCCGCGCTTCTCCCGCGCCAGCGACGCCTACGACCTCGCCGGGGAGTTCGGCCAGGATTTCGGCTACATGCTGGCGACCGGCGATGACCCGTTCACGGCCCCCAACACGATCCCGACTTGGGACCGGATCCGCATCACCACCCTCGGCGAGGCCCCCCTCGACCCGGACTGCGAGGCCTTCGGCCGAGCGCCGGGCATCGACGGCATGCTCGGCGACTATATCGGCCTACCGCCCGAGTACACCGACAAGGGCCCGGCCACGCCGGCGATGCGCTGAGGCGCCCGCGCCAACTCCGCGTCTGACCGCGGACGTCCGTTCACGGCACTGCCGCGCCCGTCGAGCGGGCGTGGATAAGCCTCGAGCCATGCGCGTTTTCGCGCTGCGACGCATCAACCGCGCATTGGCGCCTTCGCGGAGCCCGTGATACTGGCACTTGCCAACCCGATCCCGCAGCGCGGCCTCCACGCGCGCTGCCGTCCGAGGAAAGTTGGCACATGGCCCGAGTAGAAACCGCATCGATCATCGAGGGACTCACCTTCGACGACGTGCTCCTGCGGCCCGCCGCCTCCTCGGTGATGCCGACCGAGGTTAGCGTCGCCTCGCGGCTGACCCGCACGATTCCGCTGAACCTGCCGATCCTCGCCTCGGCGATGGACACGGTCACCGAAGCGCCGATGGCCATCGCCATGGCGGCCAACGGCGGCATGGGCGTCATCCACCGCAACCTCGAGCCGCCGGAGCAGGCCGAGCAGGTCCGCCTCGTCAAGAAGTACGAGTCCGGCATGGTGATGAACCCCATCACCATCCACCCCGACGAGACGCTCGCCGACGCCTTCGAGGTGATGAAGCTCAACCGGATCTCCGGCATCCCGGTGGTCGAGCGCGGCCCCAACGGCTCGCGGGGCAAGCTCGTCGGCATCCTGACCAACCGCGACGTCCGCTTCGCGACGAACTCCAACCAGCCGGTCGCCGAGCTGATGACCCGCGACCGCCTGATCACGGTCCGCGAGGGCGTGACCCAGGACGAGGCCAAGCGGCTGCTCCACCAATTCCGGATCGAGAAGCTGCTGGTCGTCGACGACCATTACCGCTGCATCGGCCTGATCACCGTCAAAGATATCGAGAAGCGCGTCGCCTACCCGAACGCCGTCAAGGACGAGCAGGGTCGGCTGCGCGTCGCCGCCGCCACGACGACGGGCGACAGCGGCTTCGAGCGGGCCGAGCGCCTGATCGACGCCGGCTGCGACGTGATCGTGGTCGACACCGCCCACGGCCACTCGATCAAGGTGCTCGATGCCGTCGCCCGGGTGAAGCAGCTCTCGAACGCCGTTCAGGTCATCGCCGGCAACGTCGCGACGCGGGACGGCGCCAAGGCGCTGATCGATGCCGGCGCCGACGCCATCAAGGTCGGCATCGGCCCGGGCTCGATCTGCACGACCCGCATCGTGGCGGGCGTGGGCGTGCCGCAGCTCACCGCGCTGATGGAGGCGGTCGAGGCGGCCGGCGAGGCCGACGTCCCGGTCATCGCCGACGGCGGCATCAAGTATTCGGGCGACCTCGCCAAGGCGATCGCGGCCGGCGCCTCCGTGGCGATGCTCGGCTCGCTGCTCGCCGGCACCGACGAGGCGCCCGGCGAGGTGTTCCTCTACCAGGGCCGCTCCTACAAGTCGTACCGCGGCATGGGCTCGGTGGGCGCCATGGCCCGCGGCTCGGCCGACCGCTACTTCCAGGCCGAGGTGAACGACACGCACAAGCTCGTGCCGGAGGGCATCGAGGGGCAGGTCCCCTACAAGGGCCCAGTCGGCAACGTCCTGCACCAGCTCGCCGGCGGCCTGCGCGCCGCCATGGGCTACGTCGGCGGCGCCACGATCCCCGAGTTCCAGGAGCGGGCGCAGTTCATCCGCATCACCAATGCCGGCCTGCGCGAGAGCCACGTCCACGACGTGACGATCACCCGCGAGAGCCCGAACTACCCGTCGCGGACCTGAGGCATCGATGCGCACGCTGATCGTCGGGGCCGGCGCGACCGGCGGCTATTTCGGGGCGCGCCTCGCCGAGGCGGGCGCCGACGTGACCTTCCTGGTTCGGCCGGCGCGGGCGGCGAAGCTGGCGGCGGACGGCCTGAACGTCCGCTCGCCGCTCGGCGACCTGCACCTGCCCGCTCCGCCCACCGTCACGGCCGATAAGCTGGCCGGGGCCGGGCAGTTCGACCTGATCCTGCTGTCGTGCAAGGCCTACGACCTCGACAGCGCCGTCGCGGACCTCGCGCCGGCCGTGGGCCCTGACACCGCGATCCTGCCCGTGCTCAACGGCATGTCGCATCTCGACGTGCTCGACGCCCGGTTCGGCGCCGGGCGCGTGCTCGGCGGCTCCTGCGCGATCGCCGCGACGCTCGCGCCGGACGGCGCGATCCGCCACATGAGCGAGCTGTGCAGCATCACCTACGGCGAGCGCGACGGGTCGCGCTCGGCGCGGATCGAGGCGGTCGACGCCCTGATGCGCGGCCTCAAGTTTCAGCCGCGCCTGAGCGACGTGATCCTGCAGGAGATGTGGGAGAAGTGGGTGTTCCTGGCGACGCTCGCCGGGGCGACCACGCTGATGCGCGCCGCGGTCGGCGACATCGTGGCGGCGCCCGAGGGCACCGCGCTGATCTCTGCGCTGCACGCCGAATGCACGAGCGTCGCCGCGGCCAGCGGCTACGAGCCGCGCGCCGTCGTGGCCGAGCGGGCGCGGGCGCAGCTGACGGCGGCCGGGTCCACCTTCACGGCCTCGATGCTGCGCGACATCGAGAACAAGGGGCGGATCGAGGCGGACCACGTGATCGGCGACCTGATCGCCCGCGGCCAGCGGCTGGCGCCGGAGGTGCCGTTCCCGCTCCTGGCCGCGGTCTATACCGGCCTCAAGGCCTACGAGGCCCGCCGGGCGCGGGAGGCGGCCTGAGCCGCCCCCCGCGCGGACGCTTCAGTAGCGGCCGGGCGGCGGCGGGGGCGGGTTGCCGTATTCGAGCTGCGTCTTGGCATCGACCCGCGGACGCGGCACCGGCGTCAGCTCCGGCTGGGCGGCGGGCGCGCTCGCGCAGGCGGCGAGCGAGGCGGTGACCAGGGCCGCGAGGGTGACGCGAACGGTGGACGTCATGGGCTGAGGTACTCCCGGGATGCGCCCGGCGACGGACCGGTCTGGTCCGGGGCGGGCGGATGCCATACGACACGCGGCGGCCCGCACGGCGGACCGACCGCAGCACGGTCTGCGCCGCGAAGGTGCAGGAAGCTCGGCCGTAACGTGGCGGCATCGTGGGCCAAGCGTGGCCGTTTCGCGTCATCGTTCACGGCGTCGTTCATAGCGTCGCTGAGGCATTCCGAAGGATCCGAACTCTGACCCCCGCCGCTCGCTGCTCCGCCGCCATCGAAGTCCTCACCGATATCGCCGAGCGGCGTCGGCCGGCCGCCGACGCCCTCAAGGACTGGGGTCTCGCCCACCGCTTCGCCGGCTCGGGCGACCGCGCGGGCATCGCCAGCCTCGTCTACGACGCCCTGCGGCGGCGGGCGTCGGCGGCCTGGATCATGGGCGCGGACACGCCGCGCGCCGTCCTCATCGGCGCACTGCGCCTGCAGCAGGGGCTCGCGGCGGCTTCGGTCGCGGCCCTGTTCACCGGCGAGCGCTTCGCGCCGGCCCCGCTCAGCGACGACGAGCGCGCGCGCCTCGACGGCGGGACGCTGCAGGATGCGCCGCCGGAGGTGGCGGGCGACGCGCCGGCCTTCGTGCTCCCGGACCTCGCGGCCACGCTCGGCGACGACCTCGTTCCGGAGCTGAAGGCGCTGGCGCGGCGCGCGCCCCTCGATATCCGCGTGAACGCCCTGCGCGGCGACCGCGACGCGATCCTGCCGGCGCTCGCGGCCTACGACGCCGCGCCGACACCGCACGCGCCGGCGGGCCTGCGCGTCCCGATCGGCGCCGACGGGCGCGGTCCGGCGCTCCACGTCGAGGCCGAGTTCCTGGAGGGCTGGTACGAGATCCAGGATGAGGGCTCGCAGCTCGCCGCGCTCCTCGCCGCGCCGCGCGCCGGCGAGACCATCGTCGACCTCTGTGCGGGCGGCGGCGGCAAGACCCTGACCCTCGCGGCGGAGACGGGCAACGGCGCCCGCCTGATCGCCACCGACGGCGATCCGCGCCGGCTCGCGCCGATCCACGAGCGCCTGCGCCGGTCCGGTGCGCTGGCCGAGGTGCGAACCCCGCGCAGCGGCAAGGCGCGCGCCGACGTCTTGGAGGATCTCGACGGCAAGGTCGACCGGGTGGTGGTCGACGCGCCCTGCACCGGGTCCGGCACGTGGCGCCGGAATCCGGATGCCAAATGGCGGCTGCGGCCCGGAAGTCTCGCGCTGCGGACCGCCGAACAGGCCCAGGTGCTCGATCGGGCGGCGCGGCTCGTCAGGCCCGGCGGCCGGATCGTCTACATCACCTGCTCGCTGCTCTCGGCGGAGAACGACGCCGCCGTCTCCGGCCTCCTGTCGGGCTGGCGCGGCCGCTTCGACGTCGTCCCCGCGGACGAGGTGCTGGCAACAGGGCCGGATTCGCTCCGGTCAGCCGTGCGGAAGACGGCCCACGGGATCCAGATGAGCCCGCTGCGGACCGGGACCGACGGCTTCTACGTCGCCGTCATCGCGCGAAAGAGCTGAGGCGCGCCGCCGCGACGGAACCCGCCTCGCGTCCTTGGGCGTTGCCCCCGCGCTCCCGCGGGAGCCGGGCTCGCCGGGGGGCGGTCCCGCGCGCGGCCTCACCCGGGAGATGCCTTTGCGCCTCGACCGCCGTCTCCTGCTCGCCGGTCTCGGAAGCGTCCTCGGGCTGCGCAACGCCCGGGCGGAAGGGCCGGCGGAGACGGCACCGCAGCCCGCGCCGCACGAGTCGATCCGGGCTCTGCCGCGCTCGCTGCCCGGCGCGGATCTGCAGGTGATCGAGCTGTGGCCCGGCGCGCCGCCGGGCGGCGGTGACGGGCCGAACCCGGACGGCTACCGCTACGTCGAGGGGACCTTCGGCGACGTCACCCGGGTCGCGCGGCCCTGTCTGCTGGTCATGCGTCCGGCCAACCCGAACGGCGCCGCGATGATCGTTGCGGCGGGCGGCGGCTACGAGTTCATCGCCCTCGGTAACGAGGGCGTCCCGGTCGGCCGCGTCCTGAACGCCGCCGGCATCACGGTCTTCCTCCTCGTCTACCGCCTGCCCGCGGAGGGCTGGGGCTCGGGGCCGGACGCGCCGCGGCAGGACGCGCAGCGCGCCCTCCGGCTGGTCCGGGCGCGCGGCGCTGAGTTCGGCATCGATCCCGCGCGGGTCGGCGTCCTCGGCTTCTCGGCGGGCGGCCACCTGATGGGCGAGACCGCCGTCGGGAGCGCCCGGGACCTGTACGCGGGCGTCGACACCGCCGACGCCCAGCCGACCCGGCCGGTGCTGGCCGGTCTGATCTACCCCGTCATCACCATGCGCAAGCCGTTCGACCGGACCGCGACCCGCCGCATCCTGGTCGGCGACGAGGTCACCCCCGACGAGATGAAGACCTACTCGGTGGATCTGCAGGTCGGGCCGGAGACGCCGCCGACCTTTTTGGTCCAGGCGATCGACGACCCCGTCGCCGTGGCCGACCACCCGCTGCTGATGTTCTCGGCGCTGCGCAAGGCGCGGGTGCCGGCCGAGCTGCACCTGTTCGAGCGCGGCGGCCACGGCTTCGGGCTCGGCGCGCCCGGGACACCCGTGGCGGCCTGGCCGGGCCTTTTCCTGGCCTGGATCCGCCTGCACGGTTTCCTGCGCGCCTGACCGCTCACTCCCCCCGCGTCTGCATGCGATGCAGCTTGGCGACCTTCGGCCGGCTGGTCCGGAACTGGCCGCGCTCCACCGCGACGAAGACCACGATCGCGATGGCGATCGTCGTGAGCCACCAGACGGCAGTCAGCCCGACGCTCAGGCAGGCCACCGTGAAGGCGGCGGCGAAGCAGCCCATCGCGCCGGGAACGAGGGCCGGGCCGTCCCGGCCGGCCCGCCGGATCGAGGCGTAGAGGGCGAAGGCGGCGGCGAGGGCGCCGACGATGCCGAGCTCGTACCAGAACTCGAAGAGCGCCGTGGTCGGTGCGTTGGCCGGCAGGAGGCCGACCAGGCGTCCGCGCAGGGCCGTCTCGAAGCCGTGCCCGGTGATCAGCCGCACCGGATCGGAGGTGACGACCTTCTGCCAGCTCTTCAGCGACAGCACCGCGGGTGCGACCGGCCCGAAGAGAGCGGCGCCAACCGGCCGCGCCAGGAAGGGGAGCAACGGCGCCGCCGCCAGCAGGGCGGCCGAGAGGAGAGCGGTGAGCGTCACCCCGAGCCTCGGCCGGTAGCTCGTCACCGCGAAGGCGACGGCACCGACCGACAGGGCGGCGATCTGCGTCCCGTCTGGCTGGACCGTGAGCGCCAGGGCGACGAGCAGCGCGAGGCCCAGCGCCTCCCGGTCGCGGCGGCGGGACCGCAGCCACGCGAGGGCCGGCCAGAGCAGCAGGATGAGCAGGACGAGGCCGCGATCGAGGGCCCCGTCATCCTCGACGCCGGGCGGCGCGATGTGGGCGCCGAACAGCCCGAGCATGATCGCCACGATCGCGCCTGCCACGACACCGAGCGGCAGGAGGTAGAGGTTGGCCGAGCGCATCCTGTCGGGGAGGGCGAGGTAGCCCAGGAGGGCGAGGCCGATGGTTGCGCCGAGATTGGCCAGCCGCTCTAGCGCCGGCCCGAGGAAGGGCGTCCAGGTCAGCGAGAGCGCCGACCACAGCACGACCAGCATGCCCGCCAGGAAGGCCGGAGCCGTCAGGAGGCGATAGGTCGCCGGTCGGACCGGACGCTGGCGCCGGTCGATGACGCTGGCGATGATCAGGAGGATCACGGCGATCGGCGCGAGGATCACCGAGGCGCGGCGGGCGACCTGTGCGAGGACGGGGAGAACCACGAAGAGGCCGAAGAAGCCGATACGCCGCAGCAGCGCGGCGGCGTCGAGCGCCGGATCGATGGTGGTGGAGTTCGACGCGCGCGGCATCTTGCGCCTTCTCCCGGACCGGGACGGCCGGATCCCTGCTCGATACGCAAGGCTCGCGCAAGCTGCTGTAGACGTTGCGCCACAGTCTGGCCCGCGCGAACGGCGCTCAGGCGACGGTCGCGGTCTCCCGCGGGCGCCGGCGTGCGGCCCGCCGGCCGACATCCGAGGCGACGCGCCAGCCGCCCCACGCGACGAAGAACCCGATCAGACCCGCGGCCAAGCCGTCGGCGTTCGTGGGCACGGCCGGGCTGAAGTCGTGATAGGCGGCCTCGGCCACCGGCACGTCAGGGTCGCGGAGCATCGCCACCACACGTCCGAGTGGGCTCGTCGCCGCACTCAGGGCCTGCTGCTGGGCGCTCAGGCGGGCGAGACGGGCGATGTCGGCCCGCGCGGCCTCGCCGCGGCGGGCGACGAGCTGGTCCGGGTTGGCGCGCAGCCGGTCGACGGCGCCCTCGCGCGTCGTCCCGGACGCCTGCGCGTCGGATTCGAGGACCGCCACCTGCCGACGGAGCTCGTCCGCGGCGCCCCCGAGGCGCTGCGCGTATTGCTGCGCGAATTCTGGGGCCTGCGCGGCGACCAAGCCTCCGAGCAGGCCGAGGGCGAGGCCGAAGGTGCGGAACACGCGAAACATGCCTGGCCTCCGGCGGGGAATCGACCCCCGACAAAGAGCATGCGCGGGGCGGTGGTTCCAGCCGCGGGTGCGACGACCCCTGACCCGGCGTCTCAGCCCGGCAGCGTGAGGAGGCCGGCCTTGCCGTCGGCGCAGCCGAACAGCAGGCGGCCGCCGCGCGCGTCCCAGCCGAGCGCCGTGACGCCGCTCCCCTGGACGGCCGGTCGCACCAGCAACTCGGCCGCGTCGGTGAAGCGGACGAGCAGGATGCAGCCGTCCTCGTAGCCCATGGCCAGGACCGGCGCCTTCGGGTGGAACGCCACGCGGGAGACACGGGCCGGGCGGACGCCGCATTCCCGCGGGGCCTTGCCGGTCGGACCTTCCTTGGAGTCGAAGGGCCACACGATCGCCGCCTCGGCCCCGCTGGTGGCGAGCCAGTTCCCGTCGAACGACCACGACATCGAGCGGACCTTGCCGGGATAGCCCGACATCCGCATGTGCCCGCGGTCCGGCTGGAGGCGCCAGCCGTGCAGGCTGTTCTCCTGCATGGTCGACACTACGAAGCGCCCGTCCGGCGACCACGTGACGTCGATATGCGAGCCCTTCCAGGTGATGACCTCTGCGGGCGTCTCCAGATTGGGGTACCAGAGGCTCACGCCGTTGTAGTGGGCGACGCCGAGCCGGTAGCCCTTGGGCGCGAAGACGAGGCCGCGGGCGGAGGACGGCGCCTCGAAGGTCTTCTCGCGGCCCTTCGCGTCGCGGGCCACGACGGTCCGGCCGGCCGACCACGCCACCGCACCGTCGGGATGGGCGGCGAGCGCGTCGATCCAGGCGCCGCCCTTGGCGAGGCCGAGCTGCTCCGTCGCGCCGTCGGCGCGAATCGCCACCACGCGGCCGTCGTCGCCCCCGGTGAGCAGCCGGTCGACTCCGCCGGCCGCGACGAGGATCCCGCTGTCGGGATGGGCGGCGACGCGGGCGATCCCGTCCTCCCGCACCAGCGCGACCGTGCCGTCGCTGAGCGCCAGGGCCGGCACGTCCTTCAGGAAATGCGCGGCGAGCACGTGCTCGCCGGGCTCCAGCGCGGCGACGTGACTGGTGAGGGACGGGTTGCTGACGGGGCTGCTCATGTCGGGGGGACATTTGCGGCCGGCGGCGCGGTGCGCAAGACCAGGAAGGCGGTAATCAACGCCAGGCCACCCGAGATCGCCGCCGGGGCGATCAGCGCGTAGAGACCGAATTGCTGATAGGCCCGCGCGCCCAGGTAGGCGCCGAACAGTAGCGAGATCCAGACGGAGGCGTCGCCGAGCCAGCCTAGCGGATCTCCGGTGCGGGTCAGGGCCTGCGCGATCTTCTGGCCGAGGCTGAACAGCGCGCCGGTGACGAAGGTGGTGCCGGCCCGGAAGCCTTTCACCTGCGCCAGGACCGCGTTCTGGGATCCCATCGCCAAGGCGACGAAGAAGGCCGCGACGCCGAGCTCGGGCGACTGGAGTCCGAGCCCCAGACCGGCGAGGATCAGGAGCGACTCGTAGGCGAGGACCGCCGGCGTCGCCCAGCGCGGCGGCACCAGGATCGCCAGCCCGCTCCCGAGGACCGATCCCGTCAGGAACGCCAGGATCAGGATCGCCGGGAGGATCATGTGGTGCAGCTCGACCTGGGCGCCGAGAACGGCGAGCTGCGTGGTGTTGCCGCTCATGAAGGATGTGTAGAGGCCGCCGAGCCGTACGAAGCCGAGGGCGTCGACGTAGCCGGCCATACCGGTGAGGAGCAGGCCGACGCCCAACTGAGCCGGGCGGTTCACGGTTCGGCCCCGCGGTCGCAGATCGGTAACGCTCTGTTAACCATTCGGATGCCTTCGTTCAGGGGTGACGGGCCGCGGTTAACGCGCCGCTCACCAAACCCGAGCAATTCGATGCAAACACGGTGAACGCCGCGTCGGAAGGGGTCGTTGCCCCAGCGATCCGGCTCGGGAACACCGTGCCCCCGCCGGGTGAGTGGGAGTTGCGTCATGGTTCCGTTCGCCGCCGCGTTCGTCTGCCCGACCCTACCCGTCCCGGACCGGGGCGCCGCCACGATCCTGGTCGTCGAGGATGAGCCGACCGTGTGCGAGCTGGCCGCCGAGGCGCTCCTCGAAGAGGGGTACCGGGTGCTCACCGCCGCGGATGCCTGGGAAGCCGAGGCGATCCTGGCCCGGGAGAGCGTCGACCTGCTCTTCACCGATATCGATCTGGCCCGCAACACGGACGGCCTGTCGCTCGCCCGGTGCGCCCGCCGGCTCTCGCCCGACCTCCCGGTCGTCTACACCTCCGGGGGCCGGGCTTCCCTGGCGGGCTGCGAGGCCGTTCCGGGCTCGGTCTTCGTGCCGAAGCCCTACCGTCCGAGCCAACTCGTGGCGCTGACGCAGGATGTCCTGCGCGCCGCGCCCCTGCACACCCTCTGAACTGGATCTTCGAGGATACCCGCCATGTGGCGCTCTCTTCCCGCACTCGGTCTCGCACTCGCCGCCGCGGTCGTCGCATCGCCGGCCCGGGCCGCCTGCGACGTGAAGGGCGCGCAGATCGAGGAGGCTATCGCCAAGAAAAGCGAGCTGCGCGAGGACGCCAACGCCCAGCTGGTGCGCGATCTGCGGACTCTGCGCGACGCCGCGATCGTCCTCGAGAGCTACAAGTTCCCCGGCGAGTGCGAGGTTCTGCTGGGGATCGTGCGCTCCCTGCTCGCTAATCCGGGCAAGACTATCGAGCAGAGCGGCGACACCGACGAGGAGAAGGCCGAGGACCTGATCGAGGCGCGCGAGCCCAAGGCCGCGGCGCGCGAGCCCAAGAACGCGCCGGGCGAGCCGAAGGCGAAATAGCGCCTCGCCGTCCAGGCTGCCGCGCCCTCTCAGCGCTCCTCGCCGGCACTGGCCCCGATCTTGGCGCGTGCCAGGGCGCGGCTGAGCTTGGCGGCGATCTGCGCGCGCAGCATCTCCGCCATCTCGATATCCACCAGGCGCCAGCTCAGGCCGCGCAGCCGCAGCCGGATCCGCGTGCGCTCGGCGCGCGACCCTTCCGGCGGGATCGGGATCACGACCGCGCGGAAGCCGCGCATCTCCAGGGCCGCGTAGTACGGCATTAGCCGCCCGAGGCCGCGGATGACCAGGCCCTCCGGCCGTGTGCCGGCCGGGCGCTCGAGGTCGAGCTTGTCGGGCCAGCCATTGGCCAGCAGGTCCATCACCGTCTCCGGCGTCACCATCGTCTCGGCGAGCGCCAGGGCGAGGCCGTAGGCGGCGTCGTTGAGACGCTGGCGGTCGCGGGGCTCGAGGTCGGGATCGGTCTCGGACGCCGCGCGCATCGCGGCGGTTATCTGCCGGACGAGCGACAGGCGCAGCGTCCGGAAGTTCACGTGGCTCTCGACATAGGCGGCATCGTGCCGGCGCACCGCCTGCGCCAGGTCGTAGAGCGACCAGAGCGGGCTCATCGTGAAGGCGAGCCACGCCAGGGCGAGGGCGACCGGGACCGCGAGCCAGCGCACGGCCTCAGCGCCCCGTCCGCGCGGTCATGACCGCGCCGCCCATCGATCGAGGCCGGCGAAGGCGGCGACGACGCGCTCGTAGACCGGCCGCTTGAAGGGAACGATCAGGTCCGGAAGCTCGGAAAATCGCGCCCACCGCCAGGCGTCGAACTCCGCCTTGTGGGCGCCGCCGCCGGGCCGGAGCACGTCGATCAGATCCTCGCTGCCGACGAAGCCGTAGGCGAACCATTTCTGCGTCTGTCCGCGGTAGCGGCCCTTCCAAGCCTGCTTCATCACCGCCGGCGGCAGATCGTAGGGGAGCCAGTCCGGAATCTCGGCCAGGAGCTTCACGGCCTCAGGCGGAACGTTGGTTTCCTCGTAGAGCTCGCGGCGGGCGGCGGCCTCCGCGTCCTCGCCGGGATCGATGCCGCCCTGCGGCATCTGCCACATGTGCGGACCGTCGACGTGCTCGGGACCGGCATCCTTTCTGCGGCGCCCGACGAAGACGCCGCCGGACGGCGCGATCAGGGCGATGCCCACGCAGGGGCGGTAGGGCAGGGCGATGCCCGGGTCGGAATCCGTTACCATCGCGGCGACCATAGGTCAGGGGGAGGCGAGGCGGCAACGTCGACCAAGTCTTCACCGGCCCGGAAGGCGCCGGATCTACTTGCGCTGACTTTGGACACGGACACGCTCAATCGGCAGTCGAGACCCGCTTGTCGCGGGCGCCCCGCAGCGCCACGCTCGCCGGCACGAGGCGCAGCCCGCGCGAGTCGATCTCCTTCGCCCAGCGGGCGATCCGATCGATGCTCAGCGGCGTCCCGGTCGCCGAGACCAGGGCGAAGCCGTTGGCGCGGGCCCGGGCTTCGGCCTGGGCGAGCGCGGCGTCGATCGCGTCGGCGCGCGGCGTGGCGTCGAGGACGATCTCGGCACGGGCCACCGGCGTCTTGCCCTTGTTGGCGGGCGCCGCCGCGGGTTTCGGAGCCGTGCCGTCATCGAGGAACCCGAGACCGCGGGCACCGATTTCGCGCAGGACCGGCTCGAAAGCCGCGTCGGCCATCAGCTTGGAGCCCATGAAGTTCACCGCGCCGACGTAGCCCGGGAAGCGGCTCATCGCCCAGGCGAGGCGGTCCGCGTTCTCCGGTCCCCGCAGCGCGGTCAGCAGCGTCTGCGGACCCGGATCGCTGTCGGGATAGTCGAAGGGTTCCATCGGGAGTTGCAGGAAGATCTCGTGGCCGGCGTCCCGCGCGCGCGCCGCGGCGCGCTCGGCCTCGCCCCCGTAGGGCAGGAAGGCGAGGCTCACGGCGGCGGGCAGGCGCGCGGTGGCGCCCGCGGTCGCGGCCTGACCGACGCCGAGACCGGTCACCACGATCGCGATGCGCGGCCCGCTGCCGGCCTCCTCGGTCCGGGCGTAGACGTCGAGGGCGCGGATGCGGCCCTCGCCGAGCTTCGGCATGAGACCGTGGCGGCCCGCCTCGCTGATCCGCGGGTCGGGGGCCTGGGCGAGACGGGGGGCGCTCGGCGGCGGCACGCGGATCACCACCGCCTCGCTCGGCCCGCTGCCGGCCGGGCGCACGACCGTCACGCCGGACGCGGTCTCGACCTCCTCGGCGCTGCGCTGGAGGGGCGCCGTTCCCGGCGCCGTCGTGATGACCTGGGGCTGCTGGGCGACGGGGGCCTGTGCGGCCGGATGGGGCGCGGGTTCGCGCGTCGCGATCGCCACCTGGACCCGGGGTTCACCGCCCTGGGGGTCGCCCAGCGCGAGCACCAGGCCGGCCGCCACCGCGAAGCCGGCCGCGAGCGCCGCGGCCGCGACCTGGGGCCTGCGGGCAGCCGCGATCAGCCGTCCGATCCGGCCTGCGGGCTGCTCCGGCGCCGCCTCCGGCACCCCGAGGGGGCGCGTGAGGATATCGTCGGTGGACTCGGTCAAGCGGCTCTCGATACGGGATCGCGGTTCTTGCGCCGGTCGGCGCGGTCCCAACCCTCGCATCCATTGCGGCCGGGTATGGTTAACGTTCCGCTAACGCCCGGTCCCAGAACGGGAAATCCCGCCCGGCGGGAGGCCGGACGGGATCGGGTCAGAGCGGCGCGGGGTTACCGCGCGATCAGTTCGGCAGGCTCGGCTTCTGCTGCTGCGCGGGCGTGCCGTTGGCGGCGCCCTTCTGGATGCCGTGGAGGAAGTCGACGGCCGAGATCAGCTGCTTGTCCTTGGCCGGATCCGGCGGGACGTAGGCGGAGGATCCGCCGCGCTCGTCGGTGTCCTTCTGCTTCAGGTGGCCCTTCAGCCCGGCCTCACCCTTGGTCTCGTCCTTGCCCTTGAGCTCGTCCGGCACGTCCTGCGTGACCTCGACGTCCGGCTCGATGCCCTTGGCCTGGATCGAGCGGCCCGACGGCGTGTAGTAGCGCGCCGTGGTGAGCCGGAGGGCGCCCGAGCCGCCGAGGGGGATGATCGACTGGACCGAGCCCTTGCCGAAGGAGCGCGTGCCCATGATGGTCGCGCGCTTGTGATCCTGAAGGGCGCCGGCCACGATCTCGGAGGCCGAGGCGGAACCGCCGTTGACCAGCACCACGATGGGCTTGCCCTTGGTCAGATCGCCGGCCTTGGCCGAGAACCGCTGCGTCTCGTCCGGGTTGCGGCCGCGGGTGGAGACGATCTCGCCGCGATCGAGGAAGGCGTCGGAGACCATCACGGCCTGATCGAGCAGCCCGCCCGGGTTGTTGCGCAGGTCGACGATGTAGCCCTTGATCTTGTCGGCACCGATCTCGCCCGTGAGCTTGTCGATGGCGGCCCGCATCCCGTCGAAGGTCTGCTCGTTGAACTGGGTCAGGCGGATGTAGGCGACGTCGCCACCCTCGATCTTCGAGCGCACCGGCTTGATCTTGATCACGTCGCGGGTGAGCGTGACGTCGATCGGGTCCTTCGACTCCTTGCGGCTGATCTTGAGCTTGACGCTCGAGTTGACCGGGCCGCGCATCTTGTCGACCGCCTGGTTCAGGGTGAGGCCCTGGACCTGGTCGTCATCGATCTGCGTGATGATGTCGTTCGCGAGCAGGCCCGCCTTCGCCGCCGGGGTGTCGTCGATCGGCGTGACGACCTTGATCAAGCCGTCCTCCATCGTGACCTCGATGCCGAGGCCGCCGAACTCGCCGCGGGTGGTGGTCTGCATGTCGCGGAACGCCTTGGCGTCCATGTAGCTCGAGTGCGGGTCGAGCGACGTCAGCATGCCGTTGACGGCCGCCTCGATCATCTTCGACTCGTCCGGCTTCTCGACGTAGTCGGTGCGGACCTTCTCGAAGACGTCGCCGAACAGGCTGAGCTGGCGGTAGGTCTCGGCCGAGGCGGCCACGGCCCGCGGACCCGACAAGAAGTCGGTCTGGGTCGCCACCATGGACGTTCCGGCACCGAGGAAGGCGCCGAGCATGATCAGGGAAGTCTTGCGCATCAGCCGCGAACCTTCTCGCCAAGTACCGTATTATTCGGGCTCTTCGCCCACCACGGCTCCGGATCGATGGAGCCGCCGTCCTTCTTGAACTCGACGTAGAGCGTGGGATCACCCTCGGACCCGCCGGGACCCCCACCCCTGTCGCCCATGCTGCCGACCGGTTCGCCCGCGAGCACGAACTGACCGACCTCGACGCTGATCTGGTCCATTCCCGCGAGCAGAAGATAGTAGCCGTCGCCCGCGTTGATGATCAAGAGTTGGCCATAGGACCGAAACGGCCCGGCGAACTGCACCCACCCGTCGGCCGGGGACGAGACCGACGCCTTCGGGCGGGTCGTGAACGACACGCCGCGGGTCGTCCCGCCGTTGCCGTCGGGCTGATTGAAGCCGCGTGCGACGCGTCCGCTCACCGGCCGCGGCACTTCGCCCCGCGCCTCGGCGAAATGCACTTTGGGCGCGAGCCGCGCCGGATCGCGGAAGCCGGCCGCGGCGAACCGCTCCTGCGTGATGCGCACCTCGCGCTCCGCGGCAGCCTTGGCCTCCTCGGCGGAGCGCTTCGCCGCGGCGACCTCCGCCTCTGTGCGGTCGAGCAGGTCCTTCAGGTTCTTGGCCTGCGCGCCGAGCTCGGTGGCGCGGCGCCGCTCGGCCGTGAGGCCGCTCTCCACCTCCGCCTGCCGCGCGCGCCGGGCGGCGACCAGGGCCTGCAGGCGCTGCTGCTCGCGCGCCCAGCCGGCGAGGTCGTTCGAGAGGCCTTCCTTGTCCTGCGCGATCAAACCGCGCAGCCTGATCATTTCCGCGAGATCGGCCGCGAGCGTGTCCACCTCGCCGCGCAGTTCCGGCACCACGGCACCGAGCAGCATCGAGGTCCGGATCGCGGCCAGCACGTCCTCGGGGCTCACCAGCACCGCCGGCGGCGGGCGGCGGCCCATCCGCTGGAGCGCCGCCAGGATCTCGGCGACGATGCCGCGCCGACCCTGCAGCGAGTGCCGGATCGCGGCCTCGCTCTCGCTCATCGCCTTCAGGCGCTCCTCCAGGCGGCTGAGGCGGTCTTCCGTCGCCTGCGCCTGTCGATTCGCGTCGAGGAGGGCGGTGTCGAGCTTCGCGCGGTCGGACCCGATCGCCGCGATCTCGGATTCGAACTGCGCGCGCTGTCCGGCGCTGGCGGCGAGGGCGTCCTGCACGCGCTTCAGGTTCTCGGCCCGGCGCTCCCGCTCCTCGTTGGCCCGCTGGATCGCCTCGGGATCCGTGGGCTTCGGGGTCTCGGCGCGCGCGGCGACAGTGATCGACAGCGCGGCCAGCAGGGCGAGTGCCGCGCGCGCGCGCCGCGACCCAGGCTTCGACTCGGGCTCGGACATCCTCACGGCCGCTCAGCCCGCCTCACCGCGATGGTACGGGTGACCGGCCAGGATGGTGAGGCTGCGATAGAGTTGTTCGAGGGCGAGCACGCGAACGAGTCCGTGGGGCAGGGTGGCGGCCCCGAACGACAGGATCAGCTCCGCGCGCGTCCGAATTGAGGCGTCCAGCCCGTCCGGCCCGCCGATCACCACGACCAGGGCCGGCCGGGCCGCGTCGCGCCAAGCGGCGACGCGCTCGGCCATGGCCTCGCTGGCGAGATCGGCCCGACCGCGCTCGTCGTAGGCGACGAGGACACCGCCCGCGGGCAGATGGGTCGCGAGCGCCGCCGCCTCCTCGACGCACCGGTCCGGGGCGCGGCGGGCGCGGGATTCCGGGATCTCGACGCTGTCGCAGGACGGGAAGCCGAGGCCGCGTCCGAGTTGCGCGGCGCGGTCGCGATATCGTGACGCGAGTTCGCGCTCCGGCCCGGCCTTCAGCCGTCCGACCGCGGCCAGGACCAGGCGCACGGATTCGGATCCGGCCTAGCCGGCCGCGATCCCGACGGGGCGGTCGGCGCCCCACATCTTCTCGAGATTGTAGAAGCCGCGGACCTCGGGGCGGAAGATGTGCACCAGCACGTCGCCGGCGTCGATCAGCACCCAGTCGCAGGCCGGCATGCCCTCGACCCGGGCGTTCCCGTAGCCACGATTCTTCATTTCCTGGATGATCTTGTCGGCGATCGAGCCGACGTGACGCTGCGAGCGACCCGACGTGATGATCATCGTGTCGGCGAGCGAGGTCTTACCGGCCAGATCGATCGCGATCGTCTCCTCGGCCTTCATGTCGTCGAGGCATTCGAGGGCGAGCGCCTTCAGGTCGTCCGAGCGCGCCTGACCGGCTTCGACCGGGGCTTGGACGGGGGTGCGGATCGTCTCCGTGTGACTGGTTTCGGGCAGAGTCCTGGTTCCTCGTTCTGCCGCACGGCGACGTCGGGCCTTGCGGGATCAGGTGAAATTGGCGGTATCGGGCCGCGATTGCAACCGCGCAGGCTTCGGCGGCGCCGTCCCCCGACCCGTGCGCGCGCGGATCTGCGTGGACGACAGGGTCGAGCGCGGCCCGTGCAGGAACATCCAGGCCGGCGGCGACCGCAGCGCGAGCGTCGACGCCGCCGCCTCGGGGACCCGGGCACCGGCCAGGCGTCGGGCCGCGCGGGCACTCAGCGGCGTCATGGTGAAGCCGGGCCGGTCGATGACGGCGATCGGCACGAGGCGGGCGATCTCGGCGAAGCCCTTCCAGCGATGGAAGGTCCCGAGGGAATCGGCTCCCATGACCCAGACGAAGTGAACGCCCGGGCACCGGCGCGTGAGGAAGCGCAGCGTCTGCACCGTGAAGCGGACGCCGAGCGCAGCCTCGATCCCGGTCACGGCGATCCGCGGGTGCCGGGCGATCTGGCGCGCCTGATCGCACCGCGCCGCGACGGAGGGGAGAGCACTCCGGCTCTTGAGCGGGTTCCCCGGGCTCACCAGCCACCAGACCCGGTCGAGCCCGAGCCGACGCAGGGCCGCGAGCGTCACGTGCCGGTGGCCCAGATGGGCGGGATTGAAGGATCCGCCGTAGAGGCCGATCCGCATGCCGGGAGCGCTCGGCGGCAGGGTCAGCCGCACGCCGAACCGTCAGTGCGCGTCACGGGCGGATCTGGCCGCTGCCGTGGACCCGGTACTTGAACGTGGTCAGCTGCTCGACGCCCACCGGCCCGCGCGCGTGCATCCGCCCCGTGGCGATGCCGATCTCGGCCCCGAAGCCGAACTCGCCGCCGTCGGCGAACTGCGTGGAGGCGTTGTGGGTGACGATCGCCGAGTCGACCTCGGCCAGGAAACGGGTCGCCTCGGCGTCGTTCTCGGTGATGATCGCGTCGGTGTGATGCGAGCCGTAGGTCTCGATGTGCTCGATGGCGGCCTCGATCCCGTCCACCACCCGCACCGCGATGATCGCGTCGAGGTACTCGGTGTGCCAGTCCTGCTCGGAAGCGTCCGTCACCCGGGGATCGACCGCGCGCGTCGCGGCATCGCCCCGGACGGCGCAGCCGGCGTCGAGCAGGGCCTGGACCAGCGGCGCGAGATGCGTCGCCGCGCAGGCGCGGTCGACCAGCAGGGTCTCGGCTGCGCCGCAGACGCTGGTGCGACGCATCTTGCTGTTGAGCAGCACGCTGCGGGCCATGTCGAGGTCCGCCGCCGCGGCGACGTAGACGTGGTTGATACCGTCGAGATGGGCGAAGACCGGCACGCGCGCCTCGGCCTGGACGCGCTCCACGAGGCCGCGGCCGCCGCGCGGGACGATCACGTCGACGCAGCCGTCGAGGCCCGCGAGCATCAGCCCGACCGCGGCGCGGTCGCGGGTCGGCACGAGCTGGATCGCGTCCTCCGGCAGGCCCGCATCGGCGAGCCCGCGGCTCATGGCCTTCGCGATCGCCATCGCACTGCGATGGCTGTCCGAGCCGGCCCGGAGGATCGCGGCGTTGCCGGCCTTGAGGCAGAGCGCGCCGGCATCCGCCGTCACGTTGGGGCGCGCCTCGAAGATGACGCCGACGACGCCGAGCGGCACCGCGATGCGCTCGATCAGGAGGCCGTTCGGCCGCTCGATCGCGGCGAGCTGGCGCCCGACCGGGTCGGCGAGCGACCCGACCTTCTCGACCGCGTCCGCGATGGCCGCGAGGCGCCCGGGGTCGAGCGTGAGACGGTCGATCAGCGCGGCGGTCTGGCCAGCGCTCCGGGCGGCGGCCACGTCCCGGGCGTTCTCGCCCAGGATCTCGTCGCGGCTCGCGCGGATCCGCTCGGCGATCAGCTTGAGCGCGACGTCCTTCGTCCGCGCCGAGGCCAGCGCCATGCGCCGCGCCGCCGCCCGCGCGCGGCGGCCGATCGCCGCCATCTGCTCCGGAAGGGCGTCGGCCTCGGCGAAGTCCGATCTCAGGTTCAGGACGGGCACGCTGGCGTCCTCGGTTGTCGACGGCCGCGCGCGCGGCCCGGACGGGGGAGAGCGCCGTATTTGCACATCGAACGCCGTCTCGACAAGAGTGCCGGGCCGGGAACGGTGGCGATCATCGAGACAAAAATTGTAAATAGATTAGCTTGTGTCGACGATTTCTAGAATAGTGCCAAGTCATCGCGGTGCACCATCCAGGCGCGACCGGGATAATTGAGCAGTTCCGGAATGCGCGCGCTCGGATGACCGATGATCAGCGCGGCCTCGGCGCTGTCATAGGCCACGAGACCGCGGCCGAGGATCCGGCCCTCCGGATCGCGGATCATCACGGCATCGCCGCGGGAGAAGCTGCCCTCGATCGCGCGCACGCCCACGGGAAGCAGGCTGGCCCCGCTCCGGAGCGCCTGCTCGGCGCCCGCGTCGATCGTCAGGGTGCCGCGCGGCTCCAGCGAGCCGGCGATCCAGGTCTTCCGGGCGGCCGTGGGCGTGGACCCCGAGAGGAACCACGTGCAGCGCGCCCCGTCCCGCACGGCCTTCAGCGGGTTCTTCCCGCGCCCGTCCGCGATGACCAGGTGCGTGCCGCCCGAGGCCGCGATCTTGGCGGCCTCGACCTTGGTGCGCATGCCGCCCCGCGACAGCTCGGAGGCCGGGCCGCCGGCCATCGCCTCGATCTCGGGAGTGATCCGATCGACCACGGCGAGGTGGCGCGCCTCAGGATCGCTCTGGGGCGGCGCCGTGTAGAGGCCGTCGATGTCCGAGAACAGCACCAGCACGTCGGCGTCGATCATGGTGGCGACCCGGGCGGCGAGCCGGTCGTTGTCGCCGTAGCGGATCTCCGAGGTCGCCACCGTGTCGTTCTCGTTCACGACCGGCACCGCGCGCATCTCCAGGAGTTTCAGCACGGTGGCACGGGCGTTGAGGTAGCGGCGGCGCTCCTCGGTGTCCTGCGGCGTCACGAGGATCTGGCCGGCGACGATGCCGTGATGGCCCAGCGCCTCGGCCCAGTGGCGCGCGAGGGTGATCTGTCCGACCGAGGCCGCGCCCTGGCTCTCCTCCAGGCGCAGGACGCCGGGCGGCAGGCCCAGCACCGTCCGGCCGAGGGCGATGCTGCCCGAGGACACGACCAGGACGTCGACGCCGCGCCCGTGCAGCTCCGCGATGTCCTCGGCCAGCGCGGCGAGCCAGGCGTGGCGGAGGCGGCCGGCATTGCGGTCGACCAGCAGGGCCGAGCCGACCTTGATGACCACGCGGCGGAATTCTTCGAGGGCAGGGATCATGATTCTTGCGGGACGGCGCGTTCGGGGCGGGTGTGAACCAAGACCCGCCCTTTGAACAGTCGGTCGAGGGCTACGGCTGCCAGGCGGCCGCCGGCTTCCGCTCGGCTTCGGCGCTGGCATCGATCTCGGCCTGAAGCGCGCGTAGCGCCTCGGGAACGCCCTTCCGACTCGCCGAGGACAGGACCAGCGGCGCGCGGCCGGCGGCGCGCTTCAGCTTGGCCACCTGGCTCTTGAGCGTGTCGGCGTCGAGCGCGTCGGTCTTCGAGAGCGCCACGACTTCGGGCTTCTCCGCGAGGCCGTTGCCGTAGGCCTCGATCTCGCCGCGAACCAGCTTGTAGGTCTTGCCCGCATGCTCGCTCGTGCCGTCCACGAGGTGCAGCAGCACCCGGCAGCGCTCGACATGGGCGAGGAACCTGTCGCCGAGGCCGACGCCCTCGTGGGCGCCCTCGATCAGGCCCGGGATGTCGGCGAGCACGAACTCGCGCCCGTCCGAGCGAACCACGCCGAGGCCGGGATGCAGTGTCGTGAACGGGTAGTCGGCGATCTTCGGCTTCGCCGCGGTGACGCTCGCCAGGAAGGTCGACTTGCCGGCATTCGGGAGCCCGACGAGTCCGGCATCGGCGATCAGCTTGAGCCGCAGCCAGATCCACATCTCCTGGCCTTCCAGGCCGGGATTAGCGTGTTTCGGGGCCCGGTTCGTGGAGGTCGTGAAGTAGGCGTTGCCGAAGCCGCCGTTGCCGCCCTTGGCGAGGCGGATCTTCTGGCCGACCTCGGTCAGGTCGGCGAGCAGCGTCTCGCCGTCCTCGGAGAAGATCTGCGTGCCGGCCGGGACCTTCAGGACCGTGTCGGCGCCGTTGGCGCCGTGGCAGTTCGAGCCCATGCCGTGCTCGCCCTTCTTGGCCTTGAAGTGCTGCTGGTAGCGGTAGTCGATCAGGGTGTTGAGACCCTCGACGCACTCCACCCAGACATCGCCGCCGCGGCCGCCGTCACCGCCGTTCGGTCCACCGAACTCGATGAACTTCTCGCGCCGGAACGAGACGCAGCCGGGACCGCCATCACCGGAGCGGACATAGACCTTGGCTTCGTCGAGGAACTTCACGACCTGAATCCTTTGTCGGGCGCGGATACGCGACCCGCACCATCACCCTGTCGGCGGCCGCCGGCCAGTCCGGCGCCGCGGGGCCGCCTCAGGCGGCCCGCGTCATCGCCGGCTCGGACGGCGGAGTCTGCCAGCGCTGCCGGTCGAGGCTGAAGAGATCGACCGGAAGGTCCGCGCCGCGCGCCGGAAAGGGCCGGATCGCGCTGCCGGCCTGCGCGAAGCCGCAGGTCTCCAGCACGCGCCGGGACGCCGGGTTGACCGTGCGGGCCGAGGCGGCGAGTTCCGTCCCGCCCGTATAGGCGAAGAACGCGTGGCACAGGGCCGTCACGGCCTCGGCCATCAGGCCGCTGCCCCAGTAGGGCTGCCCGAGCCAGTAGCCGAGTTCCGGCGGTCCGTCGCTCCGCCCCTCGATGCTGACGACGCCGATGAGGCTGCCCGGCGCCGCCCGCGGCGCGAGGGCGAGCGTGAGCGCCGAACCGGCGGCGTTCCGCGAGCGCGCCTGCAGCAGGAACGCGTCCACCTCCGGGGCCGGGAGCGGGTGCGGCACCCGCGCCAGCATCGCGGCGACCGACGGGTCGCCGGCCAGCTTCAGGATCGCGTCCCTGTCCTTGGCGGTCGGCCAGCGCAGCCACAGCCGCCGCGTCTCGATCCGGAAAACGTCATCACGGGTCAGATCGGGGAACATCGTGCCCTCGCAGGGCGGCGCTCCCGGCTCCGGGGCACCGCCTCAAGACGACGAAGGGGAGGATGGCGTCCCATCCTCCCCGGTGTTCCGTCCGACCTGGCCCGTCAGGGGCTCGGCAACGACGTCTCCGGTCCGGTGTGGGACACCGGGCGGGACGCCAGCTTCGCCACTCAGGGCGCCCGCCTCTTATTCCGCGGCCTCGGCCAGCGGGGTAACACCTACGAAGGCGCGCCCGCGGCGCGTCTCGAAGCGGACATGGCCCGGTACCAGCGCGAAGATCGTGTGGTCCTTACCCATGCCGACATTGGCGCCGGGATGCCATTTGGTGCCGCGCTGACGCACGATGATGTTGCCCGGAATGACGGCCTCCGAGCCGAACTTCTTGACGCCGAGGCGCCGGCCTTCCGAGTCGCGACCGTTGCGGGACGACCCGCCTGCCTTCTTGTGTGCCATGGGATGAACTCCGAATTCTGATCTGTCGGGATGCGGTCGCGGATCGGGTCCTCAGGGACCGCTACGCGCCCAGCGGTGCGCCGGCCTCAGGCCGAGATGCCGGTGATGCGCACGACCGTGTGGTCCTGGCGATGGCCGCGCTTGCGGCGCGAGTTCTGCCGGCGGCGCTTCTTGAAGGCGATCACCTTCTTGTCGCGACCATGGCGCACGATCTCGCCCGTGACGCTGATGCCCGACAGGGTCGGGGCGCCGACCTGGGTCGCGCCCGCGCCGTCGGCGAACAGGAGGACCTCGCCGAAGGTCACGGCCTCGCCGGCCTCGCCCGCCAGGGAGGCGATGGTGATGGTGTCGTTGGCGGCGACGCGGTACTGCTTACCGCCCGTCTTGATGACTGCGAACATCGTTCTCTCGTGTTCTCGAACGGCCTCCGGGGCGGCTGCCCCTGGACCGGCTTCTTGTTTGAAGTCATTGAACGGGCGTTCGGCCCGGACAACGCGAAACGCGCGGACCCCAGCTGAGGCCGCGCGCCATGCGGGGTCAGTACGGGCGCGGCGGCGCCGTGTCAATCCGCGGCGGCCTGCCGGGCGGTGTCACCGGATCGGCGCGCCGGTCGCCAGGATGCCCTTCGCGACGCTGCCCGCCGGGCCGAAGGCGGCGAGGGCCTGCGCGCACCACGTCTCCCGGCCGTCGGCGGCGAGCTGCTGGCGCACCTGCGTGGCGCGGGTGCGCAGCTTCTCCTCCAGGATCGCCTCCTGCCCGGCATTGACGCGTGCCGCGAGGCGGAGTGTCGTCAGCTGGCCGGCCCGGACCTGCACGCCCGGGCAGGCCTGCTCGGCGATGATGGTCGTGGCCGCCGCCGAGGCGTAATTGTCGAGGGCCGAGGCCGGCGCGGCCGGATTGGCCGGCGCGGCCGGATTGGCCGGCGCGGCGAGCGTCTGCGCGGCGGCCGTCCCCGCGAGATTCAGCGTCAGGGCTAGCGTCAGGGCAAGGGTGGGGACACCGACACGCCGCACGGCTGAGACCTCCAGGGTAAGCATCGATCGGCGCGGTGGCGCACCCGCATCTTCGCGACGATGCCGGGCGCCGACCGGGAGACGCGCGTTCCCTTGGGCGCGCCCCTCGCCGCGGCGCCGCGACGGCGGCTGACTACACGTCCGGCGACGGGGCGTCACCCGCCGCGTCGGCCCGCGGTCGGCAGACAGACCGGCCGTCAGGGCGCGGCCTTGAACTCGCCCTCGATGCGCAGGCTCACCTCGTCGCCGAGCTGCGGCAGGTAGGCGTTGATGCCGAAATCCGAGCGCTTGACGACCGCGCGCCCGTCGAAGCCTACGGTGTAGCGCTGGTCCACAGGGTGGATGCCGGCCTGGTTGAAGGTGGCGTCGATCGCGAACGGCCGGACCGTCCCCCGCAGGTTGAGGTCGCCGGTGATCCGCGCGGTGGTCGGGCTGGTGGGCTCGACCTTGGTGGCGGTGAAGGTGGCGCTCGGGAACTTGGCCGTGTCGAAGAAATCAGGGGCCGCGAGGTGCTCGTTCAGCCGGGTGCTGCCGGTGATGACGCCGCCGATCGGCACGGTCACCTCGAGGCGGCTCTTCTCGGGCGCCTTCGGGTCGAGCTGGAGCGTGCCGCTCAGGCCGGTGAACTGGCCGTAATAGGTCGAGTAGCCGAGATGCGAGACCGACCACGTGATCTTGCCGTGATCCGGATCGAGGACGTAGCTGCCGGGCCTGACCTGCGTCGGATCCGCGCTCGGCGCGACCGGTGCGGGCGGGGCTGCCGGGTTGTCCGCCGCCCGGGCCGGGCCGGCGCAGAGCAGGCCGATCAGGACAAGAAGTGGCGCGCGCATGTCATCCCCCCGTGACCGGCCAAGCTCGGCCGGCGCGGGCCCGTGATTTCATGATCTCCCTGCGCGCTCAAGCACGTCTGGCGAAGGCCGCCGCGGTTCTGTAGGCAAGCCGAGGTAGCGGCAGGCGTGGCATGATCGGCAAGCTCAAGGGCGTCGTGGACTCGTTCGGCGAGGATTTCGTGATCCTCGACGTGTCGGGGGTCGGCTACATCGTTCACTGCTCGGCGCGGACCCTGCAGCGCATGCCCAAGGTCGGCGAGCCCGCGGCGCTGTCGATCGAGACCCACGTCCGCGAGGACATGATCCGCCTCTACGGCTTCCGCTCGGACGCCGAGCGCGAGTGGTTCCGCCTGCTCCAGACCGTCCAGGGCGTCGGCGCGCGGGTGGCGCTCGGCGTTCTGTCGGTGCTGGAGCCCGAGGCGCTGGCGAGCGCCATCGCCACCGGCGACAAGGGCTCGATCAGCCGGGCCCCGGGCGTCGGGCCGCGCCTCGCCGCCCGGCTCGCCGCCGAGCTCAAGGACAAGGCCCCGGCCTTCGCGCCCGTCGATCCCGCGCTGGTCGCCCTTGCGGGCGCCGTCGAGGAGGGCGCCGCCCCGCAGCCGGTGGCGGACGCCGTCTCGGCCCTGGTCAATCTCGGCTACCCGCAGGTCCAGGCCGCCGCCGCCATCGCGGCCGCGCTCAAGGGTGCGGGGGAGGGCGCCGAGGCCAAGGTGCTCATCCGGCTCGGCCTGCGCGAACTCGCCCGCTGACGGCCCGACCTGACAGTTGGGGCGCAGTCAGATCGCGCGCCCTTGACCTGCGCGACCCGCGGTGCCATGTCGACCGCAACCAGTAAGACATTGAAAAGCCTGCTACTTTTCAACTCTTCTAAACTGGAGCGGGTGCTCGGGACGGTCGTCGACGACCGCGGCGGGCACGGGGATGACGGGATTTGCGGCGCGCATGATCGTCTGTTCTTGTAACGTCTTATCGGACGGCGCCGTGCGCGGCTGCCTCGCCCCCGGACCCGGCTGCCCGCGCACGCCCGCGCAGGTCTACGCCTGCCTCGGCTGCAGCCCGAAATGCGGGCGCTGCGCCCGCACGATCCGCGCGATCATGCAGACCGCGCTGGGCGAGGCCGCGGCGGCGGAGAGCAGCCATGCTTGCACGACGGCTTGCGCGAGCGCCTGTAGTTTGGTGAAATTCCAAACTGCGGATGAGGGAGTCGCGGCCTGATGCTTCTACCCCCCGCCTGAGAGCACGGTAAGGAGTACGGGGGCATGAAGGGCGACACCAAGGTCATCGAGTATCTGAATCGCGGCCTGCGCAGCGAGCTGACGGCCGTCAGCCAGTACTGGCTGCATTTCCGCATGCTCAATGACTGGGGCTACGTCGAGCTGGCGAAGTTCTGGCGCAAGGAATCGATCGAGGAGATGAACCACGCCGACCGGTTCATCGACCGGATCCTGTTCCTCGACGGGTTCCCGAACCTGCAGGAGCTCGACCCGCTGCGGATCGGCCAGAACGTCCAGGAGATCCTGGAATCCGATCTCGCCGCCGAGAACGAGGCCCGCAGCCTCTATCTCGAGGCCGCGAAGTACTGCGATTCGATCAACGACCGCGTGTCGAAGCGCCTCTTCGAGGATCTGGCTGAGGACGAGGAGGGTCACATCGACTTCCTCGAGACCCAGCTCGAGCTGATCAAGCAGATCGGCCTGCCGCTCTACGCGCAGAAGCATATCGGCGGGCTCGAGCAGATCGCCCCCGAGAAGGAGTGAGAGCGCCCGGGCTCCCGCCGCCCGCGCGGCGGAGCGGGAGCCCGGACAGCGATGCGGGCAGGGGTGGGGCCGGCGCGGCCGCGTTCCTGCCCGCCTGAGACGGCAAGCTGGGGAACGGGATGCGGCTCGTGGTGGTCGGCGCCGACGGGCGCATGGGGCGGATGCTGATCCGCGCGGTGGCGCAGGCCGAGGGCTGCACGCTCTCAGCGGCGATCGAGCGCGACGGCTCGCCGGCGCTCGGCCAGGACGCCGGTGTGCTCGCTGGGCTGCCACCCCTCGACGTTCCCGTCACCGACGACGCCCTCACGGCCTTCGCGGGCGCCGACGGCGTCCTCGACTTCACCGCGCCGGCCGCCACGGTCGCCTTCGCCGAGCTCGCCGCCCAGGCGCGCATCGTCCACGTCGTCGGCACGACCGGCCTCTCGGAGGACGATTTCGCCAAGCTGAAGGCGGCTTCGTACCACGCCCGCATCGTGCAGTCTGGCAACATGTCGCTCGGCATCAACCTGATGGCCGCCCTGGTCCGGCGGGTCGCCAAGGCCCTGGGCGACGAGTTCGACATCGAGATCGCCGAGATGCACCACCGCATGAAGGTGGACGCCCCCTCCGGGACAGCGCTGATGCTCGGCGAGGCCGCCGCGGAGGGCCGCGGCGTCGACCTGAAGGCGGTTCGGGTCTCGACCCGGGACGGGCATACCGGCGCCCGCCGGCCCGGCGATATCGGCTTCGCCACCCTGCGGGGCGGCAGCGTCGTCGGCGACCACAGCGTGATCTTCGCCGGCACTGGCGAGAGCCTGACGATCAGCCACCACGCGGCCGACCGGGGCCTGTTCGCCACGGGCGCCGTCAAGGCCGCGCTCTGGGCGCATCCCAAGCCGCCGGGGCTCTACACCATGACCGACGTGCTCGGCCTGTGACCGGCGGCGCGACGGCGATGGAGCGGCTCCTCGTCCTCGTCCGGCACGGCCAGAGCGAGTGGAACCTGCAGAACCTGTTCACCGGCTGGCGCGACCCGGACCTCACCGACCGCGGCGTCGCCGAGGCCCGCGCGGCCGGGCGCGGCCTCAACCGGGACGGCTACGGGTTCGACGTGGCCTTCACCTCCGAGCTGGTCCGCGCGCAGCGGACCTGCGCCCTGATCCTCGAGGAGATGGGCCTGTCCGAGATCCCGGTCCTGCGCGCGCGCGCCCTCAACGAGCGCGATTACGGCGACCTCTCCGGCCTCAACAAGGGCGAGGCCCGCGCCCGCTGGGGCGACGCGCAGGTCCACGCCTGGCGCCGGGGCTACGACGTGCGGCCGCCCGGCGGCGAGAGCCTGAAGGACACGGCCGCGCGGGTTCTGCCCTGCTACGTCGCGACGATCCTGCCGCGCGTGATGGCCGGCCAGCGGATCCTCGTTGCGGCCCACGGGAACTCGCTCCGCGCCCTGGTGATGGTCCTCGACGGACTGACCGAGGCGCAGGTGCCCGATCTCCAGATCCGGACCGGCGTGCCGCTGGTCTACCGCCTGAACGCCGACACCACAGTCGCCTCCAAGACCGTGCTGGAGCAGGTCGTCGACGCGGACCGCTGAGTGGCGACGGAACTCGCACCGGGCCTGATCCACCATCCGGGCTTCCTCGACGCGGCGGCCCGCGCGCGGCTCGCCGCGGAGATCGCCGCGGTTCTCGCCGAGGCGCCGCCCGTGACGCCGCGCATGCCCCGCACCGGCAAGCCGTTCTCGGTGCGGATGTCGAATGCCGGACCCCTCGGCTGGGTCTCCGACGTCGCGGGCTACCGCTACCAGCCGCACCATCCCGAGACCGGTCGACCCTGGCCGGCCCTGCCGCCGACCGCCCGCGCGGCCTGGGAGACGCTGACGGCCTATCCGGCCCCGCCGGAAGCCTGCCTCATCAACATCTACGCGCCGGGGACCCGCATGGGCCTCCACCAGGACCGCGACGAGGCGGATCTCGCCGCGCCGGTCGTGTCGCTGTCCCTCGGCGCGGCGGCCCTGTTCCGCTACGGCGGTCCGAGCCGGTCCGACCCGACCCGCTCGGTCCGGCTGCAGGCCGGCGACGCACTGGTGATGGGTGGCGCCGCGCGGCTCGTCTTCCACGGCATCGACCGGCTCTACCCGGACGGCGACCTGCTCGAAGCGGCCGACGGGCCCGGGTTCCTGCCGCCGGGCGGCCGCTGCAATCTCACCCTGCGACGCGTCACGGTGCCGGCCACGCCATGATGCGCGACACGCCATGACGCGCGAGCGAGATCCGGAGCCGGTGCCGACCGCGATGCCGCCGGCGATCCCCGGCGGGCGCGTCAGCGCGGCAGCGCAGTGGCCGGCGCTCGCCGGCTTCGTCGCGGCCGAGGCCCGCCTCCAGGTGGCGGTCCTGGCGCGCGGGCGCGTCACGGCCGGGCTCTACGAGTTCGTCCGGTTCGGGCTCAAGCAGGGCTGGGCCTGCCTGTTCGGCGGCCTGCTCCTGGCGCTCATGCTCGGCACGCGCCTCGTCTGGCCGGCCCACGCGCCCGTCGCCCGCTACGACGCGCTGTTCCTCGCCGCCCTCGTGCTCCAGGTCGCGATGCTGCGGCTGCGGATGGAGACGTGGTCGGAGGCCCGGGTGATCCTGGTCTTCCACGTCATCGGCACGGCCATGGAGATCCACAAGACCGCGATCGGCAGCTGGGTCTACCCGGAGGCGAACCTGTTCCGGCTCGGCGGCGTCCCGCTGTTCACGGGCTTCATGTACGCGGCGGTCGGCAGCTACCTCGCCCGCGTCTGGCGCCTGTTCGATTTCCGGTTCACGCGGCACCCGAGCCTGCGCCTGCTCGCGGTCCTGTCGGTGGCGATCTACGTCAATTTCCTCATCGATCATCGCGGCATCGACCTGCGTTTCGGACTCATCGCGGTCGCGGTCGCGGCCTTCGCCCCCGCGACCGTGTACTTCAAGGTCTGGCGGGAGCACCGCACCATGCCGCTCCTGCTCGGCCTGCTGCTCGTCGCGCTGTTCATCTGGTTTGCCGAGAATCTCGGCACGCTGTCCGGCACGTGGCTCTACCCGAACCAGCGGCAGCACTGGTCCATCGTCCCGGTGGCCAAGCTCTCGTCCTGGTTCCTGCTGATGATCGTGTCCTACACGCTGGTCGCGCGGGTGAACGGCATCGCGACCTGGCCGGCCGTGCCGGCCGCGCCCGCGCGTCGGGAGCTGCCGATGGCCCGCGCGACCCATCTCGGCCGCGTGGCCGCGGTGATCGCCCTCGGCCTGCTGCTGCGCGTGCCGCACTGGGGCCTGCCGCTCGCGATCCACCATTACGGCGGCGGGATCCTGTGGGGGGCGATGCTGTTCCTTCTGGTCGCGGCCCTGCGACCCGGCAGCTGGGGCCTGCGCTCCTGCCTGATCGCCGCCTTCGCGGCCGCCACGTTCATCGAGGGCAGCCGGCTCGTCCACACGCCGGCCCTCGACGCCTTCCGGACGACCCTGCCGGGTCAGCTCCTCATCGGCTCCATCTTCTCGCCGTGGAATCTCCTCGCCTACGGCGTCGGGATCGGCGCCGCCGCCGCGCTCGCGCTTTCCCTTCATCGTGAACGCAGGCGCGCCGCGTTGCCGGCTTGACAGAACAGGTCGCCCGGCAGACCCATCGGGTGCGGACTAACCCAAAGTTGGGTCCACCAGGAGAACCGGTTTTCGATGCGGATGCGCAACCTGACGCTGCGTCTCGGACGGGTTCTGTGCGCAGCCGCGCTGGCGGCCAGCCTCGGCTCGGCCGCCCGGGCCGGCGATCCCGTCTATCCCGCGGGCTCGCGCTTCGGCTTCGACCCGCCCGCCGACATGTCGCTGTCGCGGCGCTTCTCGGGCTTCGAGCGGAAAGAGGGTGGCGCGACCGTGTCGGTCGTCGAATTGCCCGCGAACGCCTTCGCGGAGCTCGTCAGCGGCTTCACCGACGCCAACCTGCTGAGCCAAGGCTTCGCGGTCGAGAAGCGCGAGGAGGTCAAGATCGGCGACAACGAGGGCATGCTCTACACCGGTGAGCAGCCCGCCGATCCCGGCTCGTCCGCGCCGGCGATCCGGAAGTGGATCCTCGTCGTCGGAACGCCGACCGTGACCGGGCTGATCATCGCCCAGGCGCTGCCCGACGCCGAGACCGAGGCCTCGATGCGCAAGATGGTGACCGGCGTCACCCTCCGGCCGGCCCTGTCGCTGACCCAGCAGGTCGACGCGCTGCCCTTCCGCATCGCCGACATGGCGGGCTTCCGGCCCGTGCGGGTGATGGCCGGCAACTCGGTCCTCCTCACCAGCGGCCCGAAGGACCAGATGCAGAATCTGGAACAGCCGATCCTCGTCCTCGCACAGGCCGTGCAGCAGCCGCCCGGGGCCGAGCAGCGGGACGGCTTCGCCCGCGCCGCCCTGGCGTCCAATCAGACCCTCAAGGACTTCGTCATCGAGCGGGCGCAGAGCTACCGGTCGAACGGCGTCGACTGGCACGAGATCGTGGCCCGCGCCCTCGATCAGCCGACCAACCAGCCCGTCGTGGTCATGCAGACCATCCGGTTCGCACCGGACGGCTACGTCCGCGCCCTCGGCGTCGTGCGGCAGGATCAGCGCGACGGCGTCCTCGCCAAGTTCCGCCAGGTGGTGGACAGCGTTCAGGTCAAGTAGCGCGTCACCAGACGACGGCCTGCCCGTCGCGGCGCGGGTCGCTCGCGGCCACGTAGCCCTCGACGGCGGGATCGCCCATCCGCCAGATGAACTGGCCGGCGCCGAAATCCTGGTAGCTGTCCTCGATCACCTCGAGTTCGTGGCCGAGGGCCTTCAGGCGTTCCAGGGTCGCGCCCGGCATCGCCGCCTCGACGTTGATGTCGAGCCCCTCGTTCACCCGCCACCGCGGCGCGTCGCAGGCCGCCTGCGGGTTCTGGCCGTGGTCGATCATCCGCACCAGGGTCTGGACGTGCCCCTGCGGCTGCATGTTGCCGCCCATCACGCCGAAGCTCATCACCGGGGCTGCGTCCTTCGTGAGGAAGCCCGGGATGATGGTGTGGAACGGGCGCTTGCCGGGCGCCACCACGTTGGGGCTCTCCGGATCGAGCACGAAGCCGTAGCCGCGATTCTGCAGGGAGATGCCCCAGCCCGGGACGACCACGCCGGAGCCGAAGCCCATGAAGTTCGACTGGATGAAGCTCACCATCATGCCGGACTCGTCGGCCGCGGTGAGGTAGATCGTGCCGCCCGCGGGCGGCTTGCCCGGCCCGAAGACCTGGGCGCGGTTTCGGTCGATCAGCTTGGCGCGCTCCGCGAGGTAGGCGGGGTCGAGCATGGCCTCCGGCGTCACCTCCATCCCGCGGGGGTCGGCGACGTACCGGTAGGTGTCGCTGAAGGCGAGCTTCATCGCCTCGATCTGCAGGTGCTGCGACTCCGGCCCATCGACCGGCAGGCCGCCGAGGTCGAACTGCTCGAGGAGGCCCAGCGCGATCTGCGCCGCGATACCCTGGCCGTTCGGCGGGATCTCGTGCAGCGTGTAGCCGTGATAGTCCTTCGCGGTCGGCGTGACCCATTCGGGGCGGAACGCCGCGAGGTCGGCGGCGGTCATCGCGCCGCCGTTGGCCCGCGCGTGCGCGGCGATCGCCTCGGCGATCTCGCCCCGGTAGAAGGCCTCGCCCTTTGTCTCGCCGATCAGTCGAAGGGTCTTCTCGGCGCCCGGGAAGGTCACCAGCTCGCCGACATCCGGCGCCCGGCCCCGCGGCAGGAAGAATTCCGAGAAGCCCGGCTGGCGGGTGATCGCCTCGATCCGGGCCGCGGCCGCCCATTTCTGCTGGACCACCACCGGCGCGAGGTAGCCCCGCTCGGCGATGCGGATCGCGGGCTGCATCAGGTCGGCGAAGGGGAGGCGGCCGAAGCGCTCGCTCAGCGCCGCCCAGGCGGCGACCGCGCCCGGCACGGTGACCGAGTCCCAGCCGCGCATCGGCGGCCGCTCGCCGGCGCCGTACTTCTTCAGGAAGTAGTCCCGGCTCCAGGCGGCCGGCGCACCGCCGGAAGCGTTGAGGCCGTGCAGCGCCTTCCCGTCCCACAGGATGCAGAAGGCGTCGGAGCCGAGACCGTTGCTGCACGGCTCGGTGACGGTCTTGGCGGCCGCCGTGGCGATCGCGGCGTCGACCGCGTTGCCGCCGGCCTGGAGCATCTGGATGCCGGCCTGCGCCGCCAGCGCGTGCGAGGTCGCCACGCAGTTGCGCCCGAACATCGGCATCCGCAACGACGGATACCCGGTCACCCAGTCGAACGGCTTCATCGCTCAGTTCCCGGTCTCGGCAGCCCACGCGCTCCCGCGGCACTTGGCATACAGGATATCGGGCCCCGGTGAAGGCGTGGCCGGGCATGCCCGCCAACGAAAAACGCGGGCCCGAGGACCCGCGCTTCGTAAACGTGATGCTGCCTTGTCGGGCCGCTCAGTAGGGGCGGCCGTAGAGCGGCGAGGTCGGGTCCAGCCGGTCGACGAAGGAGA
The DNA here is from genome assembly GCF_040544715.1 of Methylobacterium sp. 1030. NCBI lineage: Bacteria > Pseudomonadati > Pseudomonadota > Alphaproteobacteria > Hyphomicrobiales > Methylobacteriaceae > Methylobacterium > Methylobacterium sp. 1030. Next base: position 259,029 of record NZ_JBEPKM010000002.1, read on the forward strand.
GGTCGACGTTGCGGATCGCCGAGGAGCGGGCGCCGATGAACGGCCCGTTGGTGATCGGATCCGGCAGGATGCCGCGGCCGAAGCGGTCCGTCGGGCCGTAGGGCGGGGTCAGCTGGTTGGACGCCGCGATCAGGTAGGGGTTCAGGGCCGGGTTGCGCGAGCCGCCGGCGCCCGGAACGTTCGAGGTCAGCGGCACATTGCCGGCATCGAGCCAGCTGCGCGGGCGCACGCGGATCGGGAGCGGCCGGCTGACCCGGTAGATCGGGCCGGGGACGTAGCCATCCTGAGCCTGGGCGGGCGCGGAGGCCAGAGCGCCGAGGCCGGTGGCGGCGACGACGCCGAGAAGGGCGATCTTGAGCGAGCGCATGGCCAACCTTGTCCTTGAGTGCCATCAGTATGGCGACCGAAGCTTAACAGTTCGCCGCCTTTGACGATAAGACGCTTGGGCGAGGCTGTTGTTCCGCCCTTATGGCTGAGCTTGTGCGTTTTGCCACACTCCGGCCTCATTTTTTATTTTGCGACCGCCGGATTAACGATCCGACCCTCCCGGGAGGCTCTGTCGCGGCCGATGCCGGGCACGCGCCCGCCGGATCGGGCGCGACCGAGAAGGCCGCCGTCGTGGCGGCATCGGCGAGGTCGACGAGGCTCAGCGCGTCGAGCATGCAGCCGAGGGCCTGCGGTTCCGGCGGGCGCGCGAGGGGCGCGCAGAGCCATCCGTCGAGCTGGAAAGCCGTGTCGCGCGTGACGAAGCCGGTGCAGGTCCGCTGCGCGGGGCCCGCGAAGGTCACCTCCAGGGTCTCGACCGCACCGAACTTGGTGCGGATCTGATCGCGGGCGCCGGTCCGGGCCACCGCCAGGGCCGGCCGGTCGAGGGCCGGACCGTTCGCGGCGCGCCGGGCCATGAGGACGAAGAGCGTCGGCGGTGCGCCCGAGCGGGGCCCGCGGGTGAGCTGGACCCGCAGGGCCGGCGCCTCGATCGCCGCGACGTCGCCCCGGATGAGGGTGTCCTCGCGCAGCCCGGTCCGCGGATCGACGCGGGCGGACACGCGCACCGGATCGAGCCCGGGTTCCGCGAGCCCGAACTGGGCGACCGAGGCCGCGGGCGGCGCCGGCGAGGCCTGGACCGACGGGACGAAGGCGGTCTCCGCGGCCGGCGGCGGCGCGGGCGCGGAGGTCGGGGTCTCGCCGGGCCAGCGGGGGAGGGCCCACAGGACGGCGATCGCCGCCGCGGCGAGGGCGATGCGCAGGCCGAGAGATCCCGGGGAGACCGGGGCGTCCGGCGCGCGCGCGGCCCGGCCGCCCGGCACGCCGAGCCCGATCCGATCGACGAGGGGCGCTGTTCCGGTCAGGGGCGTGCTCCGTGGCGGCGGGAGGCCGCGGGTGGACGCCAGCGTCGCGCCGAAGGATTGAATTCCCTCTGCCGGTCCGAGGCCGTCACCGGGTTTCCGGAGGCAGGGTGAATCGAGTGTTGCGCCGTCGGCGGCCTTGACAGCGCGCGCCCTTGCGCGCCTTGCTCGACCCGGCCGTCGCCCCCACCTCCGCGGAGGACGGGGTCTGCGGCCGCGCCCGTTTGGCGGGCGCGTCCGGCACGAACGATCCTTCGGCCGATTGTACTGGCACAGGCGCGGCACCCGGATCGGTCGGGGTTTTCCGCGCGGAGACGAGAGATGGGTTACAAGGTCGCCGTCGTCGGCGCCACGGGCAACGTGGGCCGCGAGATGCTCGATATCCTGGCCGAGCGGGCTTTCCCCGCCGACGAGGTCGTGGCGCTGGCCTCGCGCCGCAGCCAGGGTCAGGAAGTCTCCTACGGCGACAAGACGCTCAAGGTCAAAACGCTGGACACGTACGACTTCTCCGACACCGACATCTGCCTGATGTCTGCCGGCGGCGAGGCGTCGAAGGAGTGGTCGCCCCGCATCGGCCAGCAGGGCTGCGTGGTCATCGATAACTCGTCGGCGTTCCGCTACGACGCCGACGTGCCGCTGATCGTGCCCGAGGTGAACGCTGACGCGGTGGTGGGCTTCACCAAGCGCAACATCATCGCCAACCCGAACTGCTCGACCGCCCAGCTGGTCGTCGCGCTGAAGCCCCTCCACGAGGCGGCCACGATCAAGCGCGTCGTCGTGTCGACCTACCAGTCGGTCTCCGGCGCCGGCAAGGAGGCGATGGACGAGCTGTTCAACCAGACCCGCGCCGTGTTCACCGCCGGCGAGATCAAGCAGGGCGGCAAGTTCACGAAGCGCATCGCCTTCAACGTCATCCCTCACATCGACGTGTTCATGGAGGATGGCTACACGAAGGAAGAGTGGAAGATGGTCGCCGAGACCAAGAAGATGCTCGACCCGAAGATCAAGCTGACGGCGACCGCCGTCCGCGTGCCGGTCTTCATCGGTCACGCGGAATCGGTGAACGTCGAGTTCGAGCAGCCGCTCACGGCCGAGAAGGCGACCGAGATCCTGCGCGCCGCCCCCGGCGTGCTGGTGATCGATAAGCGCGAGAACGGCGGCTACATGACCCCCCACGAGGCGGCCGGCGAGGACGCGACCTACATCTCGCGCATCCGCGAGGACGCGACGGTGGAGAACGGCCTGAACTTCTGGTGCGTCTCGGACAACCTGCGCAAGGGCGCGGCCCTCAACGCGATCCAGATCGCCGAGGTGCTCGTCAATCGTAAGCTGCTGAACCGCGCCAAGCGCGCCGCCTGAGACTGTTTCCTCTCCCGCTGGGGGAGGGGGCTCTGTCCGACGGATCCTCGGGACACGGTCCCGAGGATCCGTCACGGCTCGGGATCGTGACGCGGATCGGTGGTGCGGACCTTCCGTCCGCGACGTGTCCGCACTGCGTGCGCGGGCCGGCTGTTCATAGCCGAGAGGCTTCGCGGCCGCTCGTTGAGCGCCGCGACCATTCCGGTCATCGACGGCCGGAAGCGGGTCAGGCGTCACCGATATCCGCCTGCTGGTACCGACCGTCGCATCGTTCCGCTTCCGGCCGCCGCCGCGGTGCGGTTCCGTCGGGCACGCGGGCGCGAAATGGGCGGACTTCTCGCCGCCCGGTCCGGCTACGCCATGCCGAGGGCCTGCATGTAGAGCTCGAGGATCGCCTCCTGCTCCTGGCGCTCGCTGTGGTCCTGCTTGCGGATGCGCAGGATCGTCCGGACGGCCTTCGCGTCGAAGCCCCGGCCCTTCAGCTCGGCGAACACCTCCTTGATGTCGCCCATGATGCCGGCCTTCTCCTCCTCGAGACGCTCTAGGCGCTCGATGAACTGCTTCAGCTCGTCCGCGGCCACGCCCTCGGCCGACGAGACGTCGCCGCCGGGCCGCTGCGCGGCGGTGGGCATCGAATGGGCGTTCATGGGGCTCTCCCGAATGCACGGCGCGGTTGCGCCCTGGACCCGTGGTTAACGGGCGCGCCTTACCGGAAGCTTAGCCGATTCGCCGCCGTCCGGCCGCCGCATCAATGGTCCTTGATCAATGGTCCTTGGCCTGCGCGGCCGAGAAGCCCGCCTGCTGCTCCGCACTCGCCTCCGTCTGGAAGCGCGCCTTCCACTCGGCGTAGGGCATCCCGTAGACCGCCTCGCGGCTCTCGTCCTTGGTCAGCGCGACGCCCGTCTCGTCGGCGGCGTCCTTCAGCCAGTTCGACAGGCAGTTCCGGCAGAAGCCCGCCAGGTTCATCAGGTCGATGTTCTGCACGTCCGTCCGGTTGCGCAGATGCGCGACGAGGCGGCGGAAGACCGCGGCCTCGAGTTCCGTCTGGGTCCTGGGATCGATCTCGCTCATCGGTCGCAACTCTCTTCGGGTCGGGCGGGCCACACCCGATTTCGGGGTCGGCCCGGCGGAGATCAAGCCGCGAGCAGCGGGCGCAGCACGCGGGCGAAGCGCGCCGCCCACTCCGCTTGGCCGTCCGCGCCGGCGATCAGGTCCTGGCGGATCTCCACCAGGGCGTTCGCGAGGCCGCGCGCGGTGGCGTGGCGGTCGATCGTGTCGCCCGGCAGGCCGCCGCCGTAGGGCGCGTTGTCGCCGACGGTGAGCCCGGCCGGATCGGCCTCCAGCGCGCGGATCAGCGGGCGGGCGAAGCGGTCGTCCCGGTCGTACAGGATCCCGACCTGCCAGGGCCGCGCGATTCCGCGCCAGTAGGGCGTGAAGCTGTGCATGGTCAGGAGCACGGGCGGCCGGCCCGCAGCCTGGGCGGCGGCGATCGCGTCGTCGATGGCCGCGTCGAACGGCGCGTAGAACCGCGCGATCCGGGCCTGCTTCCCGGCCTCGTCGATCCGGGCATTGCCCGGCACGACGGCGCCGTCGGACAGGCGCATCACCAGCGTCGGATCGGCGCGCCCGCGATTCGGGTCGATGATGAGGCGGGAGAAGTTCGTCAGGATCGCCGGGGCGCCGAGCTGCGCCGCGAGGCTCCGCGTCACCGCCGCCGCGCCGATGTCGTAGGCGATGTGCCGGGCGTATTCCGACGCGGGCACGCCGAGCGCGATGTCCGGCGGCACGAAGTTCGAGGCGTGGTCGCAGGCGATGACGAGGCCGCAGGCGGGGTCGCCGGGGATGATCTCGCAGGGATGCGCGGGCGGGACGGCCGATTCTGTCTCCGGTCGGGTCACGGGGCTCCGAGGTCTTCAGAGAGGTCTTCAGATCTGTGCGAGGGCACCGATGGCGCTTGCCGTCGCGCGGCCGCTCGGGCAGATCACCTATCAAGGATCGTGCGCTCACGGCAAGAAACGGGCCCGCCGCCCAGGGAAGAAACGGGCGGGGATCGCGCGACACAATGGAGAGAGGAGCCCGTTCGACGCCATGACCGACACCGTTCCGCCCGTCACCGACGCGGCCACCCGGGACCAGCGCGCGCTCCTCGATTCGATCCTCACGGCCGCGATCCGCGCCGCCCATCCGGATCTCTGCCTGCCGCCGCACCTGCCGGAGCCGAGCCCGGGCCGCCTGATCATCCTGGCCGCCGGCAAGGCCGCGGGCAGCATGAGCGCCGTGGCGAGCCGCTTCTACCGGCAGAAGCACGGGCTGGGTGACGACCGGATCGTCGGCCTCGCGGTGGCGCGGCACGGCTACGGGCAGGAAGCGCCGGGGATCCACATGGTCGAGGCGGGCCACCCGGTCCCCGACGAGGCCGGCATCTCGGCGACCCGCGAAGCGCTGCGGCTCGCCACCGAGGCCGGGCCCGACGACGAGGTCCTGGTGCTGCTCTCGGGCGGCGGCTCGGCCAACTGGATCGCCCCCGCCGGCGACCTCACGCTGATCGAGAAGCAGGCGATCACCCGGGCGATGCTCCGTTCCGGCGCGCCGATCGGCGAGATCAACACGGTGCGCAAGCACATCTCGCGGATCAAGGGCGGCCGCCTGGCCCTCGCGGCCCGCAATGCCCGGCGCGTCCTGACGCTGGCGATCTCCGACGTGCCCTTCGACGATCCGGCGGTGATCGCCTCCGGGCCGACCATGCCCGATCCGTCGACCCTGGCCGATGCCCGGGCCATCTGCGAGAAGCGCGGCATCCCGCTGCCCGAGGAGGCGGTGCGCCTCCTGAACGACCCCAACAACGAGACGCCGAAGGCCGGCGATCCCGCCTTCGCCCGCGCCGAGTACCGCATCATCGCCCGGCCGATCGACGCCCTGAACGCCGCCGCCGAGGCGGCCCGCGCGGCCGGCTACGAGCCGATCCTCCTGGGCGCCGACCTGGAGGGCGAGGCCCGCGAGGTCGCGGCCGAGCACGCGGCCGAGGCCAAGCGCCACAAGGCGGCCGGCAAGCGCGTCGCGCTGATCTCCGGCGGCGAACTCACCGTCACCATCCGCGGCGAGGGCCATGGCGGCCCGAACCAGGAATACGCCCTGGCGCTGGCGGTCGCGCTCGACGGCGAGCCCGGCATCTTCGGCATCAGCGCCGACACCGACGGGACCGACGGCGGGCGGGGCCTCGCCACCGACCCGGCGGGCGGCCTCGTCGACCCCACGACCCTCGAACGGGCCCGGGCCGCCGGCCTCGACCCGGCCGCGATGCTGGAGCAGAACGACTCCACCGCCTTCTTCGCGGCCCTCGGCGACCTCGTGAACCCCGGTCCGACCTGTACCAATGTCAACGACTGCCGCATCATCCTCGTCAATTAGCTCTCGCGTCTCGGCGGCTCAGCTCCTCCCGGCAGTCACGGTCCTCGGCCTCGCGCTCCTCGGCGCGAGCCCCGCCCGGGCGGACCTGCGCCTGTGCAACCAGACCGCCAGCAAGGTCGGGATCTCGCTGGGCTACCGCGATCCCCAGGGCTGGGTGACGGAGGGCTGGTGGGATCTGGCGCCGAAGGCCTGCGAGACGCTGCTCAAGGGCGCGCTGGCGGCGCGGTTCTACTACGTCTTCGCGGTCGACTACACGCGCGGCGGCGAGTGGAGCGGCCGTTCGCTGATGTGCACCCGCGATTCGGAGTTCACGATTCGCGGCATCGAGGATTGTCTCGCCCGCGGCTACGACCGCAACGGCTTCTTCGAAGTCGACACCGGCGAGCAGAAGAGCTGGACCATCCAGCTCACGGATCCGAACCGGCCGGACGCGCCGGCGAAACCGTAATGTGAAGGCGGCGGCCGAGACCGCGGTCTTGACGCTGTCCGGCCCGAGATGCTCACAGCCGATCTGCGCTCCCTGAGCCAGATCTTTCAACCGCCGGCGCTCGACGCCGCGCGGCAACGAGAACACGGAGGAAATACGCTTGAAACGGTCACGCCGCACGAAGATCGTCGCCACCCTCGGTCCGGCCTCCGATTCGCCGGAGATGATCGAGCGGCTGTTCCGCGCGGGCGTCGACGTATTCCGGCTCAACATGAGCCACCTCCCGCGCGAGAAGCTGCCCGAGAAGGTGGAGGCGATCCGCACCATCGAGCGCGAGGCCAAGCGGCCGATCGGCATCCTGGTCGACCTGCAGGGACCCAAGCTGCGGCTCGGCACCTTCGCGGAGGGCGCCGCGATGATCGAGGCCGGTGCCACCTTCGTGCTCGACGGCGACCCGACCCCCGGCGACGCCGCGCGCTGCCACCTGCCGCATCCGCAGATCCTCGAGGCGCTGGAGCCGGGCCACGCCATCCTGGTCGACGACGGCAAGCTGCGGCTGACCGTGCTCGAGACGGCGCACAACCGGGCCGTGACCCGCGTCGAGGTCGGCGGCCGGATCTCGAACCGGAAGGGCGTGTCCCTGCCGCACACCGTGATCCCGGTGCCGGCGATGACCGACAAGGACCGGGCCGACCTCGATGCCGGCCTGAACGCCGGCGCCGACTGGATCGCCGTCTCGTTCGTCCAGCGGCCCGAGGACGTGGCCGAGGTGAAGAAGGTCTGCGCCGGCCGCGCCCTGGTGATGGCCAAGATCGAGAAGCCGCAGGCGCTGGCGCGTCTCGACGAGATCATCGAGATCTCCGACGGGCTGATGGTCGCCCGCGGCGACCTCGGCGTGGAGATGCCCCTGGAGCAGGTGCCGGGCGTGCAGAAGCGCATCACCCGCGGCGCCCGGCGCTACGGCAAGCCGGTGGTCGTGGCGACCCAGATGCTCGAATCGATGATCACCGCGCCGGTGCCGACACGGGCCGAGGTCTCCGACGTCGCCACGGCGGTCTACGAAGGGGCGGACGCCGTGATGCTCTCCGCGGAGAGCGCCTCGGGCGCCCACCCGATCGGGGCCGTGGAGACCATGAACCGCATCGCCGAGCAGGTGGAGCGGGACGCGATCTACTGGTCGATCATCCGGGCGCAGAGCGCGACCCCCGACGAGACGGCCGCCGACGCCATCGCGGCGGCGGCGCACCAGATGGTCGACGCACTGAGCCTCGACGCGATCATGGCCTGGACCAATTCCGGCTCGACGGCCCTGCGCCTGTCGCGCGAGCGCCCGAACGCCACCGTGATCGCGCTGACGCCGCGGCGCGAGACCGCCCGGCGCCTCGCCCTGGCCTGGGGCACGCACCCGATCGTCACCAAGGACGCGAGCGACGTGGACGACATGTCGTTCCGCGCCGCCAAGTTCGCCGTGCGCGAGAAGTTCGCCGCCGTGGGGGACCGGGTGATCGTCGTGGCCGGCCTGCCGTTCGGCACGCCGGGCGCCACCAACCTCGTGCGGCTGACCTTCATCACCCGCGAGCACGCCGAGAAGGCCTGACGGCACCCTGGTACGAAAGCGGGACCGGCCGGCGTGTCAGTGCGCGACGGCCGGCTGCGGGCCGGCCGCGCCCGTCGCGCCGGCCAGCCGGGCGACCTCCTCGGCGACCCGATCGGCGGCGACGTACTGGAGCATGTGGCCGATGCCCGGCAGCAGAACCAGCCGCGCGCCGGGGATCGCGCGGGCCAGCGGCACCGCCTGCGTGTCGGCGCGGACGATCGGGTCCGCCTCGCCGGAGATCACCAGGGTGGGCACGCGGATCGCGCCGTAGCGCGGGCTCTGCGCCGCGAGGGCACGCGGCAGGCCGAGCAGGTCCTGGACGTTGGCGAGCAGCGTTCCGGGCCGCAGGACCAGGTCCGACCGCGCCAACTCCGGGTAATCCGCCCGCGGCGGTTGCGGCTGGAAGACCCGGCGCGCCGCCTCGGGCAGGAAGTGTCGCGCGATGGGCGGCCCGACCGTCCGGCTGAGCAGCCACGCCACCGGCGGGGTCACGGCGAGCCGCCAGTACCACGGCAGATCGGGCATCCGGTCCGGCATGGGCATCGCCACCGGTGCCGCGAGGGCGAGGGCCGAGACCCTGTCCGGGTGGCCCAGGGCGAGGGCCAGGGCGAGGGCGCCGGCCCAGGAATGGCCGAAGACGAGCGCCGGGCCGACACCCATCCGTTCCAGTGCCTCGGCGATCAGGGCGGCCTGCGCCGCGGGGGGCGCGGTGTCGCCGCCGCCGATCCGGTCGCTCCAGCCGAAGCCCGGCCGGTCGAACGCGATGACCCGGAAACCCCGCGCCGCGAGCCGGCGGCCGATCCCCTCCATGGGATCCGACGCGTTGGCCGAAGCGCCGTGCAGGAGCACGACGGGCGGCCCGTCGGCCGGTCCGTCCTGCAGGGTCGCGAGGCGGCCGCCGGTCACCGCCACGAACGGGCCGGCCGGCGGGTTGGCTGCGCCGACCCGCAGGGTGATGACCAGCGTCGCCAGCGCGCCGGCCGCGAGGACGAGCCCGGCGAGGGCGAGGGGCAGGGCCAGGAGGGTGAGGAGGACGGCGGTCACCCGGCTCACAGGTCGCGGCCGTCTACCTCCGGAGTGAGGCGGTTGATCGCCTCGCCGATCTTCTCCATTTGCGGGTAGAGCGCCCGCGCCCGCCGGAAGGCGGCGAGCGCCCGCGCCTTGTCGTCGAGCGATTCGTAGATCCGGCCCATCGCGGCCCAGGCCTCGAAGTGGCGCGGCTCCAGCACCAGGGCCCGCTGCAGGTCCGCCAGGGCGTCGTCCTTGTCGGACAGGAGCCAGAACACCGTCGCGCGCCGGTTCCAGCCCTCCGACCAGTTCGGCTCGAGGGCGGTGACGCGGTCCATCAGCTCGGCCGCCAGGGGGAAGTCGTGTGCGGTGACCGCCTGACGGGCGCGATCGGTGAGGAGGTCGGTGGTCGGGCTGCCCGACCCGGCCATGCGCCGCTCGATCAGCCGGGCGATGCCCTTGGCCTCGGCCGGGTCCTCGCTGGCGCGCAGGCGGGCGAACAGGTCGTCCAGGCTCGGCGGCTTGGGCGCCGGCTTCCCCTCGGGCGCGGCGCGGCCGGAACGCCCGGCCTCCGGGGCCGCCCGCGCCGCCGGGATGTCCAGGGCGAGGGCCGACAGGCAGACCAGGGCGGCGAGGAGGCGGGTCGGCGTCATGCGGCCAGACTGTGCGCCGGCCCGGGATCCGTCAACGTGCCGCGGTGCCGCGCGCATGCGGAAACGGCCGCGCCCCTTCGGGTACGGCCGTCCCAACGTCGATCGTCGTCCGACCCGGCCTGACCGGGCGGAGCGGCCTCAGCCCTGGCGGGCCTTGAAGCGCTTCTGGGTCTTGTTGATCACGTAGACCCGGCCCTTGCGGCGCACGAGCTGGTTGTCGCGGTGGCGGCCACGCAGGGACTTGAGGGAGTTGCGGATCTTCATGGGTCTCTCGAGCCCGGAGGGCCGTCCGTTGTGTAGGGTGTCGGGAACGTGGTCACGAGGCTGGACGCGGGGTCGCGTCCGGCGATCACGGCTCACGCATCGCGGGATGGCGCGGCCATATCAGGATTCGCCCCCGGAAGGCAAGGCGCGCCGGGAATCGAGCGGAGGGGGGCGGCTCAGTGAACCCTGTCGAGATCCGGCACCGCCGGTGCCAGCACGAGCTGCCGGCCGATCTCGTGCAGCAGCACGTCGAGCAGCGGCTTCAGGCGCTCGAACCCCGGCTGGGGCAGGCCGTCCTCGGCGGCGTTGTAGAGGGCCAGGGCCATCTCGGCGACCCGGTCGATGCCGCCGGCCGCCACGTCGGTCGCGCAGAAGGCGGATTCGTCGAGGAAGCCGTCGCGGCCGCACTCGGTCACGTCGATGACGATCCCGTGGGCCTCGCTGACGCCGCCCTGCGCGTCGAGGATGAAGCGGCCGCGCGCGAGGATCCACCGGACCTCGCCCGGCTCCGGGACGGTCCGGTACTGCGCGATGTACAGGCCGCCTTGCCGGCGGAGGTCATCGAGGGTCGACGCGATCCGACGCTGATCCTCCGGGTGGATGCGGTCCAGGAAGCTTTCGAAGGTCGTGCCGCTGCCGCTTTTCGTCCTGGGCAAGCCCAGCATGGTCGCGGCGACGGGGTCGCACCGCAGAACATCGTCGGCGATGTGCCAGGTCCAAGTCCCGACATCCGACACAGCGAGCGCGCGCGCCACACTGCTGCCGCCCCGCCGCTTCGTGCGCACGCCGACGCCCACAGGCTCGATCTCCAGCCATTTTCAGGCGGTCTGCCCAGACCGCTTCGTTGGTCGACACAATACTGAGATCACGAATGCGGCACAACGCGCGAGTTCTGCAGGGCTGAGCTGTATCGCACCGGTATCGGCCGGATCAGGGACGATGGTAAACGCCGGTCAATATCCCCTTCGCGAGGACCTGACCGCGCATGGCCTCGATCAGCGCGCCGCGGCCCGGCGCCTCGGCGAGGGCGAGGGGCTGACGCAGCGCGTAGATCTGGAAGAGGTACGGGTGAGGCCCGTGGCCGTTGGGCGGGTCCGGCGGCAGCCACTCCGCGCGCAGGAAGCTGTTCCGGCCCACGGCCTCCACGGTGCCCGCGTGGCCGGGCCCCGGCAGCGCGCCCTCCGGCAGGCCGGCGGGCTCCGGCGGGACCGACCAGGCGATGAGATGGACCAGCGGCCGGGGCGTCGGGCTGCCCGCATCCTCCACGAGGAGGACGAGGGCGGCGGTACCCGCCGGCAGCCCGCTCCAGGCGAGGGGCGGCGACACGCCCGCGCCGTCGGCCGTGAAGCGCGCGGGCAGGTTCGCCCCGGCGGCGAAGGCCGGGCTCGACAGCGTCACGGTCTCGGGCACGTCGCGGAAGTCCGCGCGGGACGTCGTCTTCTCCAGGCCCGCCTTCAGCCCCGACAGCGCCTCGCCGAGCACACCGGGAATCTTCTCGAGCATCGCCGCGTCCTCCACCGCGATGGCAACGGCGGAGGAGGAGACCCGTTCACGCCGACCGCTCGGCCGCGACCATGTAGTTCACCGCCTTGTCGCGGCTGGTGCGCCACCCGTCCGTCAGCGGGTTGTAGACGACGCCGACCGTGTCGGTGACGTCGAGGCCGCCGGCCCGGATCGCGCGGGCGAGCTCGTCCGGCGTCACGAACTTCTCCCAGTCGTGCGTGCCGCGCGGCAGCCAGCCGAGCACGTACTCGGCACCGACGATGGCGAGCGCGAAGGAGCGCAGCGTGCGGTTGAGGGTGGCTCCGAACAGCATTCCGCCGGGCTTCACCGCCGCGCAGGCGGTCCGCACGAAGGCCGGCATGTCGGAGACGTGCTCGACGACCTCCATGATCAGCACCGCGTCGAAGCTCTCGCCGCCGGCGACCACCGCCTCGATGGTCTGCCCGCGGTAATCCACCGGCACCCCGGCCGACTCGGCGTGGGCCCGGGCCACCGCGACGTTCTGCTCGGCCGGGTCGAGGCCGGTGACCCGGGCGCCGAGCCGGGCCAGCGGCTCCGAGAGCACGCCGCCGCCGCAGCCGACGTCGCAGATCGTCAGCCCGTCGAGGGAGAAGGGCGCCTTCGGGTCGCGGCCGAACCTGCGGCAGAGGGCGTCGCGGATGTAGGTGAGCCGCACCGGATTGAACCGGTGCAGGACGCGCATCGGGCCGGTCTCGTCCCACCACGTGGCGGCGAGCGCGTCGAAGCGCGCGACCTCGCCGCGGTCGACGAACCCTTCCGTGACCCGGTCCGTGGCTGACCTGTCCATGCGTGTTCCGTCCTCATGCCGGCGGCCGGGATCCGCCGCGCGGTTTCGTGCCTGCATCGTGCTCGCGCTCTAGCACGGCGATCGCCCGGAAGTCGCCGCGGCGCGCGGGCGCCATGCTTGGCCGGTTGTTGACACTCCTCCGGGCCGCTTGTACCCGCCGGGCACCGTCCGGACGGGGCTGCAGCGGCCCGTCCAATCGCCACCGGGAACCCGCGACCGAGAGACCATGCCCCGTCTGGTGATGAAATTCGGCGGCACCTCCGTCGCCAACGTCGACCGCATCCGCAACGTGGCGCGCCACGTCGCCCGCGAGGTGGCGGCCGGCTACGACGTCGCCGTGATCGTGTCCGCCATGTCGGGCAAGACCAACGAACTGGTCGACTGGGTCAAGGACGCGAACCCGATCTACGATCCGCGCGAGTACGACGCCGTCGTGGCGTCCGGCGAACTCGTCACCGCCGGCCTCCTGGCGATCGCCCTGCAGAAGGACGGGCTCAAGGCCCGTTCCTGGCAGGGCTGGCAGATCCCGGTCGTGACGTCGGACGCGCACGGATCGGCCCGCATCGCCGACATCGACCCGAAGAATCTCGAGGCGGGCTTCGCCAAGGGCGAGGTCGCGGTCATCGCCGGCTTCCAGGGTGTCCACGACGAGACCGGCCGCGTCACGACGCTCGGCCGCGGCGGCTCCGACACCTCCGCGGTGGCCGTGGCGGCCGCGATCGGGGCCGAGCGCTGCGACATCTACACGGACGTCGACGGCGTCTACACCACCGATCCGCGCATCGTCCCGAAGGCCCGTCGCATGGAGCGGGTCACCTTCGAGGAGATGCTGGAGATGGCCTCGCTGGGCGCCAAGGTGCTGCAGGTCCGCTCTGTAGAGCTCGCCATGGTCCACCGGGTGCCGACCACGGTCCGGTCCTCCTTCGATCCGCCGGACGCCGCGCGCCCGGGCACCCTCATCTGCGACGAGGACGACATCGTGGAACAGCAGATCATCACCGGGATCGCCTTCTCCCGGGACGAGGCGCAGATCACCCTGCGCAAGGTCAAGGACAGCCCGGGCGTCGCCGCCGCGATCTTCGGGCCGCTGGCGGATGCCAACATCAACGTGGACATGATCATCCAGACCGTGTCGGGCGACCAGTCGACCACCGACATGACCTTCACGGTGCCGTCCGCCGAGTACGAGCGGGCCCGGAAGATCCTCGACGAGGCCCGCGCGCAGATCGGCTACGCGCAGATCGAGGGCGCCACCGACGTGGTGAAGGTGTCGGCGATCGGCGTCGGGATGCGCAGCCACGCGGGCGTCGCCGCCAAGGCGTTCCGGGCGCTCGCCGAGAAGGGCATCAACATCCGCGCGATCACCACCTCGGAGATCAAGTTCTCCGTGCTGATCGACGCCGCCTATACGGAGCTTGCCGTGCGCACGCTTCACTCGCTATACGGCCTGGATCAGGCCTGAGCCTGGGACGCGGGTTCGAGCGGGGCGCGTGGTGTGAACTGAACAGTCACGGGCCGATCCGCCGATCCCAGAACGCCTCTGGGACCAGCGACCCGGTCCATCCGGCGCCGGCCGTCCCGGGTCTGGCGCCAAGGTTGCAGGGTGGTCGACGCCAAGGCCGCTCACCGACGCTGGAACGACGAACCGATGCCCGCTGCGCCCGGAGGCCCGCGCCTGCTGCTGCGCCGCCTCCGCGAAGCGATGGCGGAGCCGGTCAGCCCCCAGGCGCGCCTCGACCGCATCGTCGTCCTGATCGCCGCCAACGTGGTGGCCGAGGTCTGCTCGGTCTACGTGCTGCGCGACGACAACACCCTCGAGCTGTTCGCCACGGAAGGTCTGAACCGCGAGGCGGTGCACCAGACCCGCATGCGCACCGACGAGGGCCTCGTCGGCCTCATCGCGCGCACGGCGGAGCCGCTCTCGCTCTCGGACGCCCAGAACCACCCGGCCTTCTCGTACCGGCCTGAGACGGGCGAGGAGGCCTACCACGCCTTCCTGGGCGTGCCGCTGCTGCGCGCCGGCAACACGCTCGGCGTCCTGACGGTCCAGAACAAGACCTACCGCGTCTACTCCGAGGAGGAGATCGAGGCGCTCCAGACCACCGCCATGGTGCTCTCGGAGATGATCGCCTCGGGCGAGCTGGAGGGGCTCGCGCCGGACGCCGGCACCGCGGCCCGCCGCCCGGTCCTGGCCCGGGGCATCGCCCTCGCGGACGGCATCGGCCTCGGCTACGTGGTGCTGCACGAGCCCCGCGTCGTGGTGAAGACGCTGATCGCCGAGAACGTCGAGCGCGAGGTCGCGCGCCTCGACGCGGCGATCGAGGAGGTCCGCTCGGCGATCGACGCCCTGGTGGAGCGCGGCGACCGGATCGGCACGGCGGAGTCCCGCGAAGTGCTCGAGACCGTCCGGATGTTCGCCCACGACAAGGGCTGGCTCCGCCGGATGCGCGAGGCCGTGGGCTCGGGCCTGACCGCGGAGGCCGCGGTCGAGCGGGTCCAGTCGGACAACCGCGCCCGGATGATGCGGCAATCGGATCCGTACCTGCGCGAGCGGCTGCACGATCTCGACGACCTCGCCAACCGCGTCCTGCGCACGCTGATCGGCCCCGAGGCGGCCGGCGCCCTGGTGCTGCCCGAGAACGCCATCCTGGTGGCGCGCACCATGGGCCCGGCGGCGCTCCTGGACTACGAGGCCTCGACCCTGCGCGGCATCGTCCTGGAGGAGGGCGGTCCGACCAGCCACGTCGCCATCGTCGCCCGGGCGCTCGGCATCCCGGCTGTGGGCGAGGTCGAGAACGCCACCGCCCTGTGCGACGCCGGCGACGCGATCATCGTCGACGGCGTGGCCGGCGAGATCCATGTCCGGCCCGGTCCCGAGGTCGAGGCCGCCTACGCCGAGATGGTGCGCCTGCGCGCCCGCCGGCAGGAGCAGTACCGGGCGCTGCGCGACGTCCCGGCCCAGACCCGCGACGGCGTGCGCGTCGGCCTGCACCTCAACGCCGGCCTGCTGGTGGATTTCAGCCACCTGCAGGAGACGGGGGCCGAGGGCGTCGGCCTGTTCCGCACCGAGCTGCAGTTCATGGTGGCGCAGCGCATGCCGTCGGCGGCCGAGCAGGAGGAGCTGTACCGCAAGGTCTTCGCGGCCTCGGCCGGCAAGTCCGTCACGGTCCGCACCCTCGACATCGGCGGCGACAAGATCCTGCCCTACATGGCCAAGCTCGAGGAGGAGAACCCGGCGCTGGGCTGGCGGGCGATCCGCATCGGCCTCGACCGGCCGGCGCTGCTGCGCATGCAGCTGCGCGCCCTCCTGAAGGCCGCCGACGGCGACCCGCTCAAGATCATGTTCCCGATGGTCGCCACGGTGGACGAGTTCGTGCGCGCTCGCGGCATCGTCGAGCGCGAGAAGGCCTACCTCAAGCGCCACGGCTACCGGCTCCCGACCGATTGCCGCCTCGGCGCGATGATCGAGGTGCCGTCGCTCCTGTTCCAGATCGACGAGATCGCCAAGGAGGCCGACTTCCTCTCGGTCGGCTCGAACGACCTGATGCAGTTCCTGTTCGCGGTGGACCGCGAGAATCGGCGGGTCGCCGACCGGTTCGATCCGCTGAGCGTCGCGGCGCTGCGCGCGTTCCGCCTGATCGCCGAGCGGGCCAACGCAGCCTCCTGCCCGGTGACGGTGTGCGGCGAGATCGGCGGCCGGCCCCTCGACGCCATGGCGCTGATCGGCCTCGGCTACCGACAGCTGTCGATGTCGCCGGCCGCCATCGGCCCGGTCAAGGCGATGGTGCTGAGCCTCGACGCGGCCGCGATCGCCGCGCTGATCGACGCCGAGATGGCGCGGATGCACGACGGCGATTCCCTGCGCCCGGCGCTGACGGCCTTCGCGCACGCGCACGGCATCCCTATCTAAGCGCGAACGCGACCCTTGCCGAACATTCGGCCGGGGTTGTACGGCAACGCCACGACGATTTCGGTCGACGCGCCGCGGCTTCCGCTCTCGGACGGACGAGGCGTGGATTTGGGGGACGTCCTGCCGGGTCCTACACCCTCCAAGCCACGCAGCTCCGTCCCGCAGGACGAGACGCGCGCCCGGCCCGCAACCGCACGCGCAGACCTGCAGAAACACGGGCGATGATCCCCTTTCCCACCGAGCGCCTCGACGCCATCCTGGCGCGGCACGACATCGTCACCGCGCAGCTCGCCTCCGGCGAGATCGATCCCGAGACGGTGGTCCAGCTCTCCCGCGAGCTGTCCGACCTCGACCCGGTCGTGGCGGCGATCCGCGCCTACCGCGCCGCCCTGGAGAACCTCGCGGGCGTCGAGGCCCTGATCGACGAGCCCGGCACGGATCCGGAGATGCGGGCCCTCGCCGCCGAGGAGAAGCCGGAGGCGCAGGAGGCGCTCGAGGCCGCCCACCGGGGCCTCCAGCTGCTGCTCCTGCCCAAGGACGCCGCCGACGAGAAGAGCGCGATCCTGGAGGTCCGCGCCGGGACCGGCGGCGACGAGGCCGCGCTGTTCGCCGGCGACCTGTTCCGGATGTACGCGAAGTACGCCGAGTCGAAGGGCTGGCGGGTCGAGGTGATCTCCGAGAGCGAGGGCACGGTCGGCGGCTTCCGCGAGGTCGTGGCCGAGGTGAAGGGCCGGGGCGTGTTCGCCCGCCTCAAGTTCGAGAGCGGCGCCCACCGGGTCCAGCGCGTGCCCGACACCGAGACGCAGGGCCGGATCCACACCTCCGCCGCCACCGTCGCGGTGCTCCCGGAGGCCGAGGAGGTCGACATCCACGTCAACGACGCGGACCTGAAGATCGACACGATGCGGGCCCAGGGCGCGGGCGGCCAGCACGTCAACAAGACGGAATCGGCGATCCGGATCACGCACCTGCCGACCGGCATCGTGGTCTTCGTCCAGGAGGAGCGGTCGCAGCACAAGAACCGGGCCCGTGCCATGGCGCTCCTGCGGGCGCGGCTCTACGACGCCGAGCGCAGCGCCAAGGATTCGGCCCGGGCGGCCGACCGTAAGGCGCAGGTCGGCTCCGGCGACCGCAGCGAGCGGATCCGGACCTACAACTTCCCGCAGGGCCGCGTGACCGACCACCGGATCAACCTGACCCTCTACAAGCTCGAGGAGGTGATGGCCGGGACCGCCCTCGACGAGGTGGTGGACGCCCTCATCACCGAGCACCAGGCGGAATTGCTGGCCGCCGAGGGCATGGCCTGATCCGCGCCGTGACGCCGGACGTGATGCAGGACCTGACCCGCCGCGAGGCGCTGCGCGCGCTGACGGCGCGCCTGCACGCCGGTGGCGTCGCCGAGGCGACGGGCGATGCCCGGTTCCTGCTGCTCGGCCTCCTCGGCCTGGAGACCCGCGACCTGCTGATCGAGGGAGATCGCCGCGTCGGCGCGGCGGGTGCGGCCGCCCTCGCGGCGGCGCTGACCCGGCGGCTCGCCGGCGAGCCGGTCGCCCGCATCCTCGGCGCCTGGGAGTTCTGGGGCCTGCCGTTCCGGCTGGGCCCCGACACGCTCGTGCCGCGCCCGGACACCGAGATCCTGGTCGAGGTCGCGCTGGCGGTGCGGCCCGAGCGCGCCGCGCCGCTCCGCTGCCTGGACCTCGGGACCGGGACGGGCTGCATCCTGACGGCCCTCCTGTCCGAGCGGCCGCGGGCCACCGGCGTCGGGCTCGACCGCTCCGAGGGGGCCCTGCGCGTCGCCCGGGACAACGCCGTCTTGAACGCCGTCGACGACCGGGCGCGCTTCGTCGCCGGCGACTGGTGCGACGCCCTGCGAGGCCGCTTCGACCTCGTGGTCTCGAACCCGCCCTACATCGCCCGCGCCGTGATCGCGACCCTGGAGCGCGAGGTCCGCGGCCACGACCCGGAGGCCGCCCTCGACGGCGGCACCGACGGACTCGACGCCTACCGGCGGATCTTGGACGGCGCGGGCGCGCGTCTCGCCCCGGGCGGCCTGCTCGTGCTCGAGATCGGCTACGATCAGGCGGCGGCCGTCACGGAGCTCGCGCGCGCCGCCGGCTATCGCGAGCGCGGGCTGACCCGCGATCTTGCCGGTCATGACCGAGTCCTGTGTTTCGACCGGCCGGAGGGTCTTTTATCCGGCCACAGGGATGCCTAAGTCTGGGTCGACCATCCCGGCACCGAAAAATTGCTTGTTGCATCAACCGGGGAACGCTAGAGTCGGCTTGAAGATCGCGAACCGTCCGTTAAGACGGACGGCTGTAAGGTCGGTGGTGACCATGGGTCGCCGATTGGTTCGCTGATCCCCCTAACTCGTCGAACCAGAACGCGCCGGTGCCAGCGCGGCGGTACGACACATTCGAACCTGACAATCGACTGAGGATCGGCGGCCTTCACCGGGCGCCCGGTTCGAAGGGTGGTCAGGCAGACGCGCGGACCGAAGAGCGGTCCCACGCGCGGCGCCGCCGGATGCGCTTGGCCGGTTCGCGCCACGAGATCCGCCCGGGCGCCTCCGTAGACAGTCGTTTGCGTGAACGAGGGTCATAACAGACCGATGAGACCAAACCAGAATCGACGGATGCGCGGCCGGAACCGGCCGAAGGGTCCGAATCCGCTGACGCGCTCCTACGAATCCAACGGTCCCGACGTCAAAATCCGCGGCACCGCGCAGCACATCGCCGACAAGTACGCGCAGCTCGCGCGGGATGCCCTTGCCGCCGGCGATCCGGTCGCCGCCGAAAACTACTTTCAGCACGGCGAGCACTACTTCCGTATTGTCTCCGGTGCGCAGGACCAGAATCGACCGGCTAACACCGGTGGCTATGCCAGTCGTCCCTACGACGACGACATGGACGAGGGCGACGACGACGCCCAGGGCAATGGCGGGTCGCAGAACGGTCACGCCTATAACGGCTACGACGACAACGATCCCGGCCAGCAGCCGCAGCCCTACGAGAGCCGTCCGGAGGGGAATCAGGACGGCCGCCAGGGCCGCGACCGGTTCCAGAACCGCGACCAGCGCCGGTTCGACAACAACGGCCGTCCGGACTACCGGCGCCAGGACCAGCCGCGTCAGGATTATCAGCGCCAGGACTACCAGCGGCAGGATTATCGCCAGGAGAACCGGCAGGATCGTCAGGACCGCCAGGATTACGGCCGTCCGGACTACCGCCAGGAGCGGCACGAGGGCCGGCCGGATCGCCAGGACCGTCCGGACAATCGGCAGGATGGCCGCCAGGACGCGCGTCCGGACAACCGTCAGGACAATCGCGGCGACCAGGGCCGCTACGAGAACGGGCGCGGCGATGCCCCGCGCGCCGGGGCCCGGCAGGAGGCCCGTCCCGAGGCTCGCCCGGAGCGGGCCCCCCGCGCCGAGGCCGCGCCGCGCCGCGAGCGCCGCCGCGAGGCCGCGCCCGCCGCGGAGGCCGAGGAGCCCACGGGCCTGCCGGCCTTCCTGATGGCCCCTGCGCGCCCCGCGCCCGCGGTCGAGCCGTCGAGCGCTCCCGAGCCCGAGGCGGCGGCCGACGAGGCTCCGGCCGCCAAGCCCCGCCGCCGTCGGCGCCCGCGCTTCGAGAGCGCCGCGGACGAGGGCGGCGCCACCACGCCGGCGGCGGACGTGCCGACCGAGTGATCCGACATCGCGGATGACGTCGAAGCGAGGCCGTTCCGGGGAACCGGGACGGCCTTCTTCATTCGCGGCTCAGCGCACCGGCTGTCGCGCGGCCTTCCAGTCCGGATAGCCGTGCATCCGGTGGATCAGGCGGCGACGCCGCGCGATCTCGCCGAACGGCGCGATCTCCCAGTCCCAGGTCTCCGGCGCGGGCGGGACCGCGATCCCGAACAGGAGGTCGGCGCTGTCGACGGTCCGGCCGGCCCGATCCTCCTCGCGCTGCACCGTGTCGGTGATGAGACAGACACGCTCGACGCGCGCCGCGAGGGTATCCAGGGCCGCCAGATGGGTCGCGACGAGGTGCGCGCCGAGCCGCGGCGGTGCCTCGTGGCCCCGCGCCTCGTGGGCGTCGATCGGGACGAGCGGGATCTGCGACAGCAGGTTCGCCGAGACGATCAGATCGGCGTCCGCGCAGAGGTCGGCCCAGGCCCCCGCGAGACCGGCGCTGATCTCCGCGGTCGCCAGCGCGACGTTCGGGACGCGGCGGGCGGCGAGGCGCGCCGGCCAGGGATGGACGGCGTCCACGAGGCTGACCCGGTCGAACCGGCGGGCGAGGGCGTCGAGCGGCACGTCGTCGAGCAGGCCCGAGCCCAGCACCACCGCGTGCCGGCGCTGCCGGGTCGCTTCGGCCGCCGCCGCGATCACGGACCGGGCCCGCGCGAGGTGCGGCGCCCAGGCCGCCCGGCAGCGGCGTGAGCGGGCGTGGAGCAGGCCGCTCTGTCGGACATAGCCGAGCCGGCGCAGGGGCAGCGGCGCCGGGTTGAGGACGGACAGGGTCCAGGCGAGGAGCATCGCCGGGCGGCTCAGCCCTCGTCGGCGGACGCCGCCCGGCCCGGCGCGCCCCGGTAGCCGGTCGCCAGGACGTAGAGCTCGCTCGAATCGGCCCGGCTCGCGGCGGGCTTGACGTGCCGGACCGTGGCGAAGTCGCGCTTCAGGTCGGTGAGCAGCGCGCCCTCGGTGCCGCCCTGGAGCACCTTGGCGAGGTAGGCGCCCCCGGGGCCCAGGATCTCGCGGGCGAACTCCGCCGCCGTCTCGGCGAGGCCGATGATCCGCAGGTGGTCGGTCTTCTTGTGGCCGGTGGCGTTGGCGGCCATGTCGGACATGACGAGGTCGGCGGGGCCGCCGAGCATGCCGGTCAGCCGGTCAGGCGCCTCGGGATCGAGGAAGTCCAGGGTGATGAACTCGACCCCGGCCATCGGCTCGATCTCCAGGAGATCGATGCCCACGACGCGGCCCGTCGGCCCGACCACCCGCGCGGCCACCTGCGACCAGCCCCCCGGCGCGGCGCCGAGGTCCACGATCTTCTGGCCGGGCCGCAGGAGCTTGTAGCGCTCGTCGATCTCCAGGAGCTTGTAGGCCGCCCGCGACCGGTAGCCCTCGCGCTTGGCGCGGGCCACGTAGGGATCGTTGAGCTGGCGCTCGAGCCAGCGCTTCTGGGACAGGGTCCGTCCGCGGCCGGTCTTCACCCGCTGCTTCAGTTCGCCTCGGACACCGCCGCCGGAACTCGCGCCGCCGCGCCGGTCGCTCATCGCGCCGCCCTCATCGGACCGCCTTCCGGTTCCAGACCCCGTCCTCGCGCATCATGTTCATCAGCAATCCTTCGCGCAGGCCGCGATCGGCGATGCGCAGGCGCTCCGAGGGGAACGCCCTGCGAATCGCCTCGAGGATCGCGCAGCCCGCGAGCACGAGATCGGCGCGGTCGCGGCCGATGCAGGGGTTGTCGGCGCGCTGCTCCAGGCGCGTGTCGAGCAGGTCGTCGATCGCGGTCGAGACCGCGTCGTCGCTCATCCACAATCCGTCCACGCGCCGCCGCTCGTAGCGGGCGAGCCGCAGATGCATCGCCGCGATGGTCGTCACGGTCCCGGAGGTGCCGAGCAGGTGAAAATGCGGCGCCGTCGCCGCGGGCGCGGCGCGGAGCGCGAAGGCCGAGAGCTTCTCGGCCACCTCCTCGACCATGCCCTCGAACATGCGCCGGGTGACCTCGGCGCCGCCGTGCCGCTCGGCGAGCGTGACCACGCCGACCGGCAGCGAATCCCAGGCCCGGATCCGCAGCGTCGGGTCGGTCGACGGGTTGGCGGCCGCCCCGTCCAGCCACGCGATCTCGGTCGAGCCGCCGCCGATGTCGAAGATGATGACCGATTCGGCCAGCGGGTCCGCGAGCGCCGCGCAGCCGGTGACCGCGAGATACGCCTCCGTCTGCCGGTCGACGATCTCGAGGTCGAGGCCCACGCCGCGGCGGACGCGCTCCACGAAGGCGGCGCCGTTCACCGCGAGGCGGCAGGCCTCCGTGGCGATGATCTTGGCCCGCTGCACTCCGCGGGCCTGCATCTTGGCCCGGCAGATCCGCAGGGCCTCCACGGTCCGCTCGATCGCCGCCTCGCTCAGGCGGTCGGACGTGCCGAGGCCCTCGCCGAGGCGCACGATCCGCGAGAACGCGTCGATCACGCGGAAGCCGCTGAAGGTCGGCTCCGCGACCAGCAGGCGGCAATTGTTGGTGCCGAGGTCGAGCGCCGCGTAGGCGGCGCGGCGACGCTCGCGGCCCGGCACGGGGGCTTGCGTCTGGAGCGGCACCGCGCCGGTCTGGATTCGGGACGGCGCGGCCGCGGCGGTCTCGTCCCTCATCGGCGCGGCCGTCGATCCTTCGGGTCGGCCCTGAGCAGCGCGCTCGGACTCTGTTGAACTGCGACCCTACAGGCTCGGCGGGGAACTGCAACGCCCCATCGCGGTCGCGCTCAGGCGACGGCCTTCATCGCGCTGGCCCGGCGCGGGATCGGCCGCAGGAGGCTCTTCACCTGCGAGTAGGGGCGGGGCCGGTTGATCACCTCGTCCAGCCGCGACCACAGGGTCTTGGGCGAGAACGGCTTGGCGATGATCTCGTTGACGCCGAGCGCCACCGCCCGGTCGACCACGTTCCGGCGGGGCTGGGCCAGCATCAGGATGATCGGGATCGTGGGGCAGGGGGAGGTGGTCGGGGTCCGCGCGAGCCGGATGAACTCCTCGCCCGACAGGATCGACAGGTCCCAGTCGATGATGCTGATGTCGGGCTTGCTCTCGGCGAGCACGCCCAGCGCCTCGGCCCCGTCCGGCGCCTCCAGCACGCGCTTGATGCCCACGCGCATCAGCATGTCGCGCACGATTCGGCGGATGTAGAGACTCTCGTCGACCACAAGAGCGGAGAGATCGGGGAAAGTCGGTGTCGCGATCATGGCCGGCCGGTCCTGCGGGGCGCGGGGCCGAGTCTAGCCGGACAGCCTTTGCGTTTCGCTAACGCCTTCCCTCGAATGAGAAAGGGCCGGCCCGGGAGCGGGGGCGGACTCCGTTGTTTGCCGCAAGAAAGTAACGAAACGGGCGCCTCTGAGCCAAGAAGGTCCTTGCGGTCAAGGCCCGATTGCGTCAGGACTGGGGCGTTATTCTTGGTTACCGCGACCTGGGGTAATGATAGTGCGGGGCGTGGGCTGTCTGGGATGGCGCGCACGCGGTATTCGAGACAAGGGCGGCGGACGGTTTTTGCGAGCTTTCTATGGGACGTGGTCGTGATTTCAGAGGGCCGCAGAAGCGCGGCTTCGACGAGAGTGGCGAGCCGAGATGGCCTGATCAGGCTCCCCCCAGCGGCGGATACGGCGGCGGCGGTTTCGGCGGTGGCGGCGGTGGTTTCGGCGGGGGCGGTTTCGATCGCGGCCCGTCGCGTGGCGCGGCTCCCGTCGCGTCCGGACCGGAGCGCGATGCGACGGTCAAGTGGTTCAACAAGGAGAAGGGCTTCGGCTTCGTCGAACTCGGCGACGGTTCGGGCGATGCCTTCCTCCACATCCGCGCTGTCGAGGCGGCCGGGCACGACGATCTGATGCCGGGCACCCGGCTGACGGTCACGACGGCCCAGGGTCAGAAGGGCCCGCAGGTCACGAGCGTCACCAGCGTCGACACCTCCACGGCCGAGGCGCCCGCGCCCCGGCGTGAGTTCCGTCCGCGCACCGGCGGCTTCGGCGCCGGGGCCGGCGGCGGCTACGGCGACCGCGATCGCGGTGGTTACGGCGGCGGCGGCGGCGGCTACGGCGGCGGCGGTGGTGGCGGCGGTGGCCGTTTCGCCAGCGGCCCGTCGGTCGAGATGAGCGGCACCGTGAAGTGGTACGATCCCGCCAAGGGCTTCGGCTTCGTCTCGGTCAACGACGGCGGCAAGGACGTGTTCGTGCACCGCTCCGCGCTGTCCCGCGCCGGTCTCGATTCGCTCGCCGAGGGCCAGCAGGTCACGCTCGGCGTGGTCGAGGGCCAGAAGGGTCGTGAGGCCCAGAGCATCAACGTCGAGGATTGAGGATCCCGCGGCGGTCTCTTTGCCGCCGCGTTCCGCGAAGATCATGAGGCGGCGGCTCCGAGCGGGGCCGCCGCCTTTCTCGTTCGGGGACGATCGATGCGCCGCCTTGTGCTGTCCACGGCCCTGGTGCTGCTCGCGGGAACTGCGCGAGCGGAGGACTTCACGGGCTTCTACGCGGGGATCAACGCCGGCTACGGCTGGGGACACGCGCGCGACGGCCGCGCGGTCGGCCCGGCGTCCGGATCGGCCGCGGCGTTCAGCAAACCCGATCCCGGCGCCGATCTGCCGCCGAGCGCGCGGAATGCGGCCGTGGCGATCCGCAGGCCGAGCCGCGACGGCGCGTCGGGAACCGCCGGCCCGTAGCGCGGGGCGGCGAGCGTCGGATCCGACCTCGGAGCGCGCCGCTTTCCGGCGTCCTAAACGCCTCTTTTCACACTGGAATCGTTCCGGAACATAGGCGTTGCGCGGCGGCCCGGACCGCTGGTACGTCGCGCCATGGTCTCACGGGAACGAGGGATGGCGCCATGAGCGCCCGCGCCATGCCGACGCTGGCAAACCGCGCGGCGGTCGCCGGCCGGGTACTGCTCGCGATCCTCGGCGGCTACGGGGTCGCCGCCCTGTCGAGCGCGCTGCTGGCCCTGGTTCTTCCCTTCCCGCGGGCCGAGGCGGTCTCGGCCGGGACGCTGGCGAGCTTCGCCATCATGGCGGCGGCGGCGATCTGGGTGTTCGCGGCCCGCACGCTCGGCCGGGCGGCCGTCGTCCTGGGCCTGACGGCGCTCCTGCTGACCGGTGCCCTGTGGCTCGCCGGCGCCTTCGCTCACGGGGCGGCCGCTTGAGCCCGGCGCGGAGTGTCCGCCAGGCGATGGCGTGGCTGCACACGTGGTCCGGCCTCGTGGTCGGCTGGGTGCTGTTCGCGATCTTCGTCACCGGCACCGCCAGCTATTACCGCACCGACATCTCGCACTGGATGCGGCCCGAACTGTCCGCGACCGCACCGGATCCCGCCGCAGCGGCGACGCGGGCCGGGGCGTTCCTGCGCCGGACCATGCCGGACGCGGCCGGATGGTCGGTCAAGCTGCCGAATGCCGAGACCCCGGCCGTCGAGGTCTACTGGTGGCCGCGTCCGGGTGGCCCGTTCCACCACGCGCTCCTCGATCCCGCCACGGGCGAGCCCGCGCGCATCCGCGACACGCGCGGCGGCGACTTCCTCTACCGATTCCACTTCGAGCTGAGCCTGCCGCCGATCTGGGGTCGCTGGATCGTCTCGGCCTGCGCCATGGTCCTGCTGATCGCGCTGATCTCCGGGATCGTGACGCACCGGCGCATCTTCGCCGACTTCTTCACCTTCCGGCGCGACCGCTCTGCGCAGCGCGGCTGGCTCGACGCCCACAACGTGGTCGGCGTCCTGGCGCTGCCGTTCCACCTGATGATCGTCTACACGGGCCTCGTCACCCTGTCGGCGATGCTGATGCCCTGGGGCATGAAGGCCGTCTACGGCGACGACATGCTGCGCTACTACGCCGAGGCCGGCCTGGCGATCCCGGGCGCGGCCCCGGTCGGGCACCCCGGCACGCCGCTGCCGCTCGGCGAGATCGTCGCCCGCGCGACGGCCGCCGGGGGCGAGGTGCCCGAGGTGGTGCTGGTGACGCGGCCGGGCGACGCCGGCGCCACCGTGACAGCGTATTTCGAGGAGCCGCACGGGCTCGCGCACCTGCACCCGCAGATCGCCTACGCGGCCGATACCGGTTCGGAGATCGCCCGGGTCGGCGAGGCCGGCGCGGCGACCCGGACCGGGGCCGTGATGGTGGGGCTGCACGAGGCGCACTTCGCCGCCGCCCCTCTGCGCCTCCTGTTCTTCCTCTGCGGCGTGATGGGTGCCGCCACGGTCGCCAGCGGCCTCGTGCTCTGGACCGTGGCCCGGGCGCCGAAGGGCGCGGATCCCGAGGGTTTCGGCCTGCGTCTCGTGCGGTTCCTCAACCTCGGCACCATCGCGGGTCTGCCGGTGGGCCTCGCCGCGTATTTCCTGGCGAACCGGCTACTGCCCGACGGGCTCGGGGCCCGGGCGGACTGGGAGGTGCGCGCCTTCTTCGCCGCCTGGCTCGTGGCCGCCCTCGCGGCGTCCCTGTACCCGCGACGGCGCGCGTGGTCGCTCGCCCTGGCGGTGCCGGCCTGCGCCTTCCTGGCGATCCCGCTGGTGGACGTGATCCTCATCGGCCAGCAGCGCTTCCTCGCCTTCGACGCCGCCATGGCGGCCGTCGGCCTCGCGCTCGGCCTCGCGGCCCGGCTGGCCACGCGGCGGGGCGTGGCCGCGGCCCGTCCGGCCAAGGTAACCCTGTCCCGGACGGTCGAAGCATGACAGCCGCCGCGCTGATCCTCAGCCTGCTCCTGAGCTTCTCGGGCTTCGCGGCCCTGGCCCTCAGCCTCGACCGGCACCACCGGGCCGCCTACCGCGTCGGCGTGCCGAAGGCGCGGGTCGGCAGCCTGCGGATGGCGGGCTGGTGCGGGCTCGGCCTCTCGTTCGCGGCGGCCGTCGCGGCGGGGGGCTGGAATTTCGGCCCGGTGCAGTGGGTCGGATCGCTGACGGGCTCCGCCCTCGCCGTGGTGGCGATCGTCGCGTACCGGCCCACGTGGCTGCGGAACGCGGCCCTGGCGGCGCTCCCGCTCGCGGCGGCGTCCGTTCCGCTGGCCCTGCTCGGCTGAGGAACGGCGCGCCGATTCGGCACATCATCGATTCGGCCGGTCGCCGGGTCCGGCCGATCGACGCGCGGCGGCCGGCCGAGCGGTGCCGGAAACGAGGCTCTTTTGCCCGCTCGCGGTGATGCCGGGAAGCGCGTAGGATCGGCGCACTCGCGCACTGGCCAAAAGTCCACCTTGATTCGGCAGGCCAAAAGCCATTGGCTGCGAACAGAGCTGAAGCGGATGCGGCCCCCAGGATCGGTCGCCCGAGCGCCAGCTTAAGCCCAAGAGCCGCGGTTCGCGAGGCCGGGGCCCACGGAGGGAACACAGCGATGAACAAGCCGGAATTCCTCGGCGACTCGAAGGTCAAGTCGCCCTTCTCGGCCCGCTACGACAACTTCATCGGCGGCCAGTGGGTCGCCCCCGCGGCCGGCCGCTACTTCGAGAACACCTCGCCGATCACCGGCAAGGTGGTGTGCGAGGTCGCCCGCTCCGACGCCCAGGACGTCGAGAAGGCTCTCGACGCCGCCCACGCCGCCCGGGAGGCCTGGGGCCAGACGGCGCCGGCCGAGCGCGCCCGCATCCTCCTCAAGATGGCCGACCGGATGGAGGAGAACCTCGATCTGCTCGCCCTGGCGGAGACCTGGGACAACGGCAAGCCGATCCGCGAGACGACCCACGCGGACATCCCGCTGGCGATCGACCACTTCCGCTACTTCGCCGGCTGCGTGCGGGCGCAGGAAGGCTCGATCTCCGAGATCGACCACGACACGGTCGCCTACCACTTCCACGAGCCGCTGGGCGTCGTCGGCCAGATCATCCCGTGGAACTTCCCGATCCTGATGGCGGTGTGGAAGCTCGCCCCGGCGCTCGCCGCCGGCAACTGCGTGGTCCTGAAGCCCGCCGAGCAGACCCCCGCCTCGGTGCTGGTGCTGGCCGAGATCGTCGGCGACCTGCTGCCCCCGGGCGTGCTGAACATCGTCAACGGCTTCGGCCTCGAGGCCGGCAAGCCGCTCGCCTCGTCGCCGCGGATCGCCAAGATCGCCTTCACGGGTGAGACGACCACCGGCCGCCTCATCATGCAGTACGCGTCGCAGAACCTGATCCCGGTGACGCTGGAACTCGGCGGCAAGTCGCCGAACATCTTCTTCGCCGACGTGGCGAACGAGGACGACGACTTCCTCGACAAGGCCCTCGAGGGCTTCACGATGTTCGCCCTCAACCAGGGCGAGGTCTGCACCTGCCCGAGCCGCGCGCTCGTGCACGAGTCGATCTACGACCGGTTCATGGAGCGCGCGGTGAAGCGCGTCGAGGCGATCACCCAGGGCTCGCCGCTGGATCCGGCCACGATGATCGGCGCCCAGGCCTCGGGCGAGCAGATGGAGAAGATCCTCTCCTACATCGACATCGGCCGGCAGGAGGGCGCGCAGCTGCTCACGGGCGGCGAGCGGAACGTCAAGGACGGCGAGTTCGCCGAGGGCTTCTACGTGAAGCCGACCGTGTTCCGCGGCCACAACAAGATGCGCATCTTCCAGGAGGAGATCTTCGGGCCGGTCCTGTCGGTCACGACCTTCAAGGACGATGCCGAGGCGCTCTCCATCGCCAACGACACGCTCTACGGCCTCGGCGCCGGCGTCTGGACCCGCGACGGGACCCGCGCCTACCGCTTCGGCCGGGCGATCCAGGCCGGCCGCGTCTGGACGAACTGCTACCACGCCTACCCGGCCCACGCGGCCTTCGGCGGCTACAAGCAGTCCGGAATCGGCCGCGAGACCCACAAGATGATGCTCGATCACTACCAGCAGACCAAGAACATGCTGGTCAGCTACTCGGCCAAGAAGCTCGGGTTCTTCTGAGTTTCTTCCCGGGTCAACCCCCGAGACAACTTCAGCCCCGGCCGCAAGGCCGGGGCTTTTTCGATCCCGGATCCGGTGACCATGCACTCCGCGCTCCGGAGGGCGGCGTGGTGGAAACCGGCCGGCGCGCACGCATATTCAGGCATCGACCGGGAGGATCGCATGAGTACGGAGCAGAGTGTGGACGCCAACGTCGCCGAGCAGGCCGGCGCCGACGGGACGCCGCTGAGGGTCACCGCAACCCCGGCGGCCCTCGCGCTGATCGACGAGCTGCGGGGCGAGTACGGTCCGGTCATGTTCCACCAGTCGGGTGGCTGCTGCGACGGCTCGTCTCCCATGTGCTATCCCGTCGGCGATTTCCTGGTGAGTGACGGCGACGTCCATCTCGGCACCGTCGGCGGCGCCGAATTCTACATCAGCCGGTCGCAGTTCGAGGTCTGGAAGCACACGCACCTGATCCTCGACGTGGTGCCGGGCCGCGGTGGCATGTTCTCGCTGGAGAACGGTCGGGAGAAGCGCTTCCACATCCGCTCGCGCCTGTTCTCCGAGGCGGAGAACCGGGCGCTCGAGGAGGCGTGCAGGCTCTGACGGCGCGAGCTTCGAGGAAGGGACTGCGATGGCGACCGTGAAACTCTGGTCCGATTCCGAGGTCGAGGCCGACCCGCGGGTCCGCGCGGTCTTCGCCGACATCCGGGCGACCCGCGGATCCGACTTCGTCAACAACTTCTGGCGGGGCCTGGCCAACGATCCGGCACTGCTGGAGCGGACCTGGTCGACGCTCAAGACCGTCATGGGCCCGGGTACCCTCGATCCGCTGACCAAGGAACTGGTCTACATCGCGGTCTCGATCGCGAATGGCTGCCCCTATTGCATCCATTCCCACACCGCGGCGGCGCGGGCCAAGGGCTTGACGGAGGCCCAGCACGGCGAGTTCCTGGCGGTCGTCGGGATGGCCAACCAGACGAACGCGCTGGTCAACGGCATGCAGATCCCCGTCGATCCCGCCTTCAGAGTGGAGGAAGGTCCATGAGTTCCGCGTCCGGCACGGAGAAGAAGGGGTTCCGGGTGGTGCACGAGAGTGCGCCGTTCCGCGGCAAGCAGGGGCACATCTACCGACCGGCCGTCTCGGCCGAGTCCGTGGATTCGAAGGCGCTGCACATGCAGCTCCTGGAGATCCCGCCCGGGGAGCGGGCCCACGCTCACAAGCACGAATCCCACGAGACGGCGATCTACGTGCTGTCGGGCGTGTCCGGCTGCTTCTGGGGCGAGCGGCTGGAGAACCACGCGATCGCGGGCGCCGGCGAGTTCGTCTACATAGCCGCCGACGTGCCGCACCTGCCCTACAACCGCAGCCAGACGGAGCCCGTCACCGCGGTGATCGCCCGGACGGACCCGAACGAGCAGGAGAGCGTCGTCCTGCTGCCGCACCTCGAGGCCGGCGTCGACTGGTCGAAGGCCGAGGTCTAGCGGCTCAGCGCTGCTCGATCCGCTCGTTGGCGAGACGCTCCGCCCTGGTGCGCTCGTCGGCCGAGAGACCGGAGAGGGTCTGATCCAGCCACGCGTCGGACAGGCCCTGTCCGGCCGCCGCGAGGTTCCAGGCGGCCGCCTCCACGGGATTCTTGGCGACGCCGCGACCCACGGCGTAGAGCCGCGCGACGCGGTTCTGCGCGATGGCGTTGCCGCGCGAGGCCGCATGCAAGAAGTACCGCGCGGCCGCGCGCTCGTCCTTGGTGACGCCGGTGCCGTTGAACAGCAGGATCGCGTACTCGACCTCGCTGGCGAGATCGCCGTTGTCGGCGCCGCGCCGGAACAGCTCCGCGGCCTTCGACGGGTCCTTTGGCACGCCGCGGCCCTGCAGGTAGAGCACGCCCAAATCGTGCTGGGCCGGGCCGATCTCGGCGTCGGCCGCCTTGCGGAACTGCGCCGCCGCCGCCGCCTCGTCGGCGGTGGCGCCGGTGCCGATCAGGATCAGTCCGAGATTGTAGGCCGCGGTCGGCGAACCTTGGGCCGTCGCCCGCTCGAGCCAGCGCCGCCCGCCCTTCGGGTCCTTCGGCATGCCGCGGCCGTCAAGGGCCATCAACCCGAGGGACGCCATGGCGGAGGCGTCGTTCTGCGCCGCGGCCAGGCGGTACCAGTCGGCCGCCTTCACTGGATCCTGCTTCACGCCGAGGCCCTGATTGTACAGCTCCCCGAGCAGCGTCATGGCGGCGGCGTCCTTGGGATTCGCCTCGATGCGCTTCGTCGCCTCGCGGAAGGCGGTGACGTACTGGCCCTTCTGGTAGGCGCCGTAGGCGAAATCCGGCGGCTGGCTGCCCGGCGGCGGCACGGCGCCCCGCGCGTAGTTCGGCGTGTAGGGGCTCGGCAGCTCCGGCATCGACGCCTTGCCGGTCTGCGCCGCGGGTCCGAGCGAGCCGGGCGCCGCGGTCCGGGCCGGATCGGCCGGCCCCGAGGCCGCCCAGGCCGGCGCCGCCAGCAGCGCGGCCCCGGCGAGAGCAGCCGCCAAGCGAACGTCGCGGCCCCTCACGCCTCGATCTCCCGGACGGCACGCTGGGCCCGCTCGACCGCGCCGGAATCCTGCAGCCAGAGGCCGCTCTCGAGGCCGACAAACTCCGCACCCGTCGCGGCGAGCGGCGCGATCTCGTCGGCGGCGGCGGCCACCGCGATGCAGGGCGTCTCGAAGATCTCGGCCCACCACGCGGCGCGGGCCCGGACCGTCTCCGCATCAGGCGCGACGCCGTCCGGGTACAGGCCGCCGAACATCAGGTAGTCGATGCCGGCCTCGCCGGCCTCCATCGCGCCGTGCTTGGTCTCCAAGCCGCCCGCGCCGAGGATGCGGCCGTCCCGGAGCCGGCCGCGCAGGTCCTTCAGGTCGCGCGGCTTGTCGACGTGGATGCCGTCGGCCCCGCCGCGGATCGCCACCGTGGCGAGGTCGCCGGCGAAGCCCGGGCAGGCGACGACCAGCGCCGCGCCGCGCTCCTGCACGATCGGGGCGACCGACTTGACGCGGGCCGTCAGCTCGCGCTCGTCGGTGGCGGCGAGCCGCAGGATCACGGCGGCGACATCGCCGGCTTCGCAGGCGGCCTTCAGGACCGTCACGAAGTCCGCGATGCCCTCCGCGTCTAGACCGTGCGGTCCGAGCAGGGCGAGACGGGCGCTGTTGCTCATGGAAGCCGAGAACCCGCGCCTACTGCGGGCCGATCTTCGGGTCGAGGGCGCCGCTGGCGTAGCGCTTGGCCATCTCGGCGACGGAGATCGGGCGGAGCTTCGAGCCTTTCCCGGCGGTGTTGAACTCCTCGAAGCGCTGCTTGCAGAGCTTCGTCATCGCCTCCATGGCGGGCTTCAGGTACTTGCGCGGGTCGAACTCGGAGGGGTTCTCGGTGAGCACCTTCCGGATCTGGCCGGTCATCGCCATGCGGTTGTCGGTGTCGATGTTGATCTTGCGCACACCGTGCTTGATGCCGCGCTGGATCTCCTCGACCGGGACGCCCCAGGTCGGCTTCATCTGGCCGCCGTACTGGTTGATGATGTCCTGCAGGTCCTGCGGCACCGAGGAGGAGCCGTGCATGACGAGGTGGGTCGTCGGCAGGCGGCGGTGGATCTCCTCGATCACGTTCATCGCCAGCACCTCGCCGTCGGGCTTGCGGGTGAACTTGTAGGCGCCGTGGCTCGTGCCCATGGCGACCGCCAGCGCGTCCACCTTGGTCGCCTCAACGAACTTCACCGCCTCGTCCGGGTCGGTCAGGAGCTGGTCGTGGCTGAGGGTGCCCTCGGCGCCGTGGCCGTCCTCGGCCTCGCCCTGGCCGCTCTCCAGCGAGCCGAGCACGCCCAGCTCGCCCTCGACCGAGACGCCGGCCCAATGGGCCATCTTGGTGACGTTGCGGGTGATCTCGACGTTGTAGTTGTAATCGGCCGGGGTCTTGCCGTCGGCCTTCAGCGAGCCGTCCATCATCACCGAGGTGAAGCCGTACTGAATGGCGGTGGCGCAGGTGGCTTCGTTGTTGCCGTGGTCGAGATGCATGCAGACCGGGATGTGCGGGTAGATCTCGACGAGGCCGTCGATCAGCTTCGCGAGCACGACGTCGTTGGCGTACGCGCGGGCGCCGCGGCTCGCCTGGAGGATCACCGGCGAGTCGGTGGCGTCGGCGGCCGCCATGATGGCGAGCCCCTGCTCCATGTTGTTCAGGTTGAAGGCGGGCACGCCGTACTCGTACTCAGCGGCGTGATCGAGGAGCTGCCGGAGGGTGATGCGTGCCATCGTGCGTGTCTTCCCGTTTCCCGTTTCGTCGTCCGCCCGATCGCTGGAGTTGCCGTCAGGCCCTCAGCTGAGCTGTATCGTGTCGCTCTGCCGAGTGCCTTGCTTTCGGTCAATCTCCGACGCGGCGCAGGGCATTCTTTCGGCGGATGATCGGCACCCGGACCGGTTCTCCAGG
This sequence comes from Methylobacterium sp. 1030, assembly GCF_040544715.1. NCBI lineage: Bacteria > Pseudomonadati > Pseudomonadota > Alphaproteobacteria > Hyphomicrobiales > Methylobacteriaceae > Methylobacterium > Methylobacterium sp. 1030. Next base: position 292,307 of record NZ_JBEPKM010000002.1, read on the forward strand.
GCTACGACGGCCTCCGCGATCGCGCTGACACGCGCGTCGAAGCCGCCCGCCATAGCCGGCATCGCCACGCGCCCGGATGCCCTTCAGGATCTCGAAGGTCGCGTTCGCCACGTCGTCACCGATCGACTCGGCCCCCCAGCCGATGGAGGCCGGTACCGTAGATAGGGCTCGGTCGAAGGGGGAGGAGAGCAAGGCGGCCGTCTCAGCCCTTCGCCCGCAGCGCCTCGACGCCCGGGAGGGCCTTGCCTTCCAGCCACTCGAGGAAGGCACCGCCGGCGGTCGAGACGTAGGTGAAGTCCTGCGCCACGCCGGCGTGGTTGAGTGCGGCCACCGTGTCGCCGCCGCCCGCCACCGAGACGAGCTGGCCGGCCTCGGTCCGGGACGCCGCGTGCTTGGCGGCGGCCACGGTCGCGGCGTCGAACGGGGCGAGCTCGAAGGCGCCCAGCGGGCCGTTCCACACCAGGGTCTTTGCCCCGTCGATGGCGGCGTTGATCTCGGCGACCGAGCGCGGACCGGCGTCGAGGATCATGCTCGCGTCCGGCACGGCATCGACCGGCACGGTCTCGTGCGGGGCCTGCGCCTTGAATTCGGTCGCGGCGACGGCATCGACCGGCAGGATGATCCGGCAGCCGGCCTTCTCGGCCGCCGCCAGGATGCGCGTGGCGGTCTCTGCGAGATCCTTCTCGCAGAGGGACTTGCCCACCGCCTTGCCCTGCGCGTGCAGGAAGGTGTTGGCCATGCCGCCGCCGATCACCAGCATGTCGACCTTGGCGACGAGGTTCTCGAGGAGGTCGATCTTTGAGGAGACCTTGGCACCGCCGACCAGCGCGATCACCGGGCGCTGGGGCGATTCCAGGCCCTTGGTCAGCGCGTCGAGTTCGGCCTGCATCTCGCGGCCCGCGTAGGCCGGCAGCCGGTGCGCCAGACCCTCGGTGGAGGCGTGCGCGCGGTGAGCCGCCGAGAAGGCCTCGTTGACGTAGACGTCGCCGTTCGCCGCCAGGGCGTCCGCGAAGGCCGCGTCGTTCTTCTCCTCGCCCGCGTGGTAGCGGGTGTTCTCGAGCAGGAGGACATCGCCGTCCTTCAGGGCCGCCACCGCCTGCGCGGCCGCGTCGCCGACGCAGTCCGCCGCGAACGCGACGCTGCGCCCGAGGGCCGCGCCGAGGGCGGGGACCACCGGCTCCAGCGAATCCTTCGGCTCGCGCTTGCCCTTCGGGCGGCCGAAATGGGCGAGCAGGATCACCTTGGCACCCTGCTCGGCGACCTCGCGGATCGTCGGCGCGACACGCTCGATGCGGGTCGCGTCGGTCACCCGCCCGTTCTCCATGGGCACGTTCAGGTCGACGCGCATGAGGACCCGCTTGCCCTTGAGGGAGCCGGCATCGTCGAGGGTGCGGAAGGCGCTCATGCGGTCTGGTGCGGTCCTGTTCGGGGCGGGGCGGTTACTGCGCGGTGGTGCCGATGGTGGCCCGCTGCGGCAGCAGGCGGTCGAGGTTGAGCCGCTGGACGGCGACCATCAGGACCACGGTCAGGATGGCGGTGATCACGGCGGTGAGGACGAGGGCGCCGGTCCCGGGCAGGCGCCGGGTGCGCTCGGCGAGGCCGCGCATCTCCGTGCGGAGCGCGGCGAGGTCGGACTGGCGGGCGGACTCGTTCATCCGGTTCGCCGCGTTCTCGACCTTGTCCTCGACGCGGGACAGCAGCGCCTCGGAGCGGGCGTACTTGTCCTCGATGCGCGAGCACTTGTCCTCGATGCGCGCGAGCTGATCGAAGAGCTGGTTGGCCGGGAGCGCGTGGGACGGGAGCGCGGAGGCGGCGGGCGCGGCGGTCGCCACGGGAGGTGGTGCGGTCTGGGTGGTGGGCGGCGGCGGAGCCGGCCTGGGGGCGGGCGGCACGGCAGCCGGCCCGCTCGACGTGCCCTGCGAAGCGTCGGTCATCCCTGGAGAGTCCCTGGTTCGAAGAAAGGCCGTCCGAAGAGAGGTGCGGCCGCCGGCCTCAAGGGAGGCGGCGACCGCTGAAGTCCGGCTCAGATGAGCTTGGCCATCGCCACGGCCGTGTCGGCCATGCGGTTCGAGAAGCCCCACTCGTTGTCGTACCAGGTCAGGATGCGCACCAGCACGCCGTCCATGACCTTGGTCTGGTCGAGGTGGAAGGTCGACGAGTGCGGATCGTGGTTGAAGTCGATCGAGACGTTCGGCCGGTCGGTGACGCCGAGGACGCCCTTGAGTGGGCCGGAGGCGGCCGCCTTGATGGCGTCGTTGATCTCCTGGACCGTGGTCGCGCGCTTGGCCGTGAACACGAGGTCGACCGCCGAGACGTTCGGGGTCGGCACGCGGATCGCGGTGCCGTCGAGCTTGCCCTTGAGCTCCGGGAGCACGAGGCCGACGGCCTTGGCCGCGCCGGTCGAGGTCGGGATCATCGAGAGCGCCGCGGCGCGGGCCCGGTACAGATCCTTGTGCATCTGGTCCAGCGAGGGCTGGTCGTTGGTGTAGGAGTGGATCGTGGTCATGAAGCCGCGCTCGATGCCGACGGCCTCGTCCAGCACCTTCGCCACCGGGGCGAGGCAGTTCGTGGTGCAGGAGGCGTTCGACACCACGTGGTGCTCGCCCGTGAGCTTGTCGTGATTGACGCCGTAGACCACCGTCAGGTCGGCGCCGTCGGCCGGGGCCGAGACGAGAACGCGCTTGGCGCCGGCGTCGAGATGGGCCTTCGCCTTGTCCTTCGAGGTGAAGATGCCGGTGCATTCCAGGGCGATGTCGACGCCGAGGTCGCGGTGCGGCAGCTCGGCCGGGTTGCGCACGGCCGTGACCTTGATGCGCTTGCCGTTGACCACGAGGAACTCGCCGTCGACCGCGACCTCGCCGGGGAAGCGGCCGTGCACGGAATCGTAGCGGAGCAGGTGGGCGTTGGTCTCCACCGGGCCGAGATCGTTGATCGCCACGACCTCGATGTCGCTGCGGCCGGCTTCCGCGATCGCGCGCAGGACGTTGCGGCCGATGCGCCCGAACCCGTTGATGGCAACCTTCGTCACGGCGTGACTCCTTCCTGATGCGGCTCGCCGCGCCGGACCTCAGGGGGGCGGTCCGCGGAGCGGTCTCGGCGGCCCGCCATACCGTCCGGGCCGGGCCGGGCGGGATCTGGGCGGGCGGGTTTGAACCTGCGATGAACCGGACCGGGAGAGGCCGGGCTTCCACGCCCGTGACCGTCAATTCGGACGGTGCTGGCTGAGGCCTCGGAACTGTCGCGGACCGGCCCTCCGGCATGTCTCGCGCGGTCCCTCTCGGGATCGCGCGGCTGTCTAGCATGGAGCCTCGACCTGTCAAACGCGTGGCTGTGACAAAGACCTTCGATCCACCGACCAATAAACAGGGATCGCGACGATCCATTCGATCAGCGACCGGATCGGGGATCGAACGCGTTTTCGCGCTGGAATTTCGCCTGCATTCGACGGAAAGCTTCGCGTCGGGATAGACGAAGAACCATGGCCGACGAGACCGAGACCCGTTCCATCGACGACGCCCTCAACCGGCTCGAAGCGGCGATCAACCGCCTCGACGCCGTCGTCCAGCATCACCTCGAGACCGACGCGCAGCCCGACGACCGGGACGCGGAACTCGCCCTGATGGACGAGGACCGGGCCCGGCTCGCCGCCGCCCTGGACGCGGCGAGCGCCCGCCTCGCCACGGTCTCGGCGACGACCGGGGAGGTCGGCCACCGGCTCGACCGGGCCATCGAGACCGTTCAGGATGTGCTCGGACGCGCCTGACGCCACCGCTCAAGCCTGTCGGAGCGACCACCGGAGCGATCCTTGCCGCAGATCAACGTGACCATCGACGGCCGCAGCTACCGCATGGCCTGCGGCGAGGGTGAGGAGGCGCATCTCACCGGTCTCGCTGCCCTCCTCGACGGGCGCATCGGCGAGATGCGCAAGAGCTTCGGCGAGATCGGCGACATGCGCCTGCAGGTCATGGCGGCGCTGACCATCGCCGACGAACTCGCGGAGCTGCGGTCGCGGATCGCGTCGCTGGAGAGCAGCGTCGCGGAGCTGCGCGCTGCCGCCGAGACCGCCGAGCGTGGGCGGGTCGACGATGCCGAGCGGGCGGCGTTCGGGATCGGCCGGGCGGCCGAGCATATCGGGCGGCTCGCCGACGCCCTCGGCGGATCGGCGCCGCGGGCCTGACCCTCTTCGCGCGGGCGGACAGCGCGAGGTCCGACGTCCCCAAGAAGCCGTGGCAGGCCGCGCGCGACGCTCCTAGAGGGGCGCTGCGTCGAACCGGGTCCGCGCCGCCCGGATCGCGCCGTGACGCTCCTCCGCCCATTGCACGAGGCGCGCCAGCGGCTCGAGCAAGGCGGCCCCGAGATCCGTGAGCCGGTACTCGACGCTGGGCGGCTTCGTCGGGAACACCGTCCGCGCGACGAAACCGTCCCGCTCCAGGTCCCGGAGCGTCTGCGTCAGCATCCGCTTCGAGATGTCGGGCAGCGTCCGGAGGAGGGCGCTGAACCGGTGCGGCCCGTCGGCCAGGGCGATGAGGAGCAGCATCGACCACTTGTCGCCGACCCGATCCAGCACGTCCCGCACCGGGCACGCCGCCGGATCGAGGGTGCCGGCCTGCCAGGCCGCGTACTTGGCCGCCAGCTCGGCGCGGGCGAGCGGCACCGCGGTTTCCTTCGAGTAACCTGGTCCCAAAATCCTGCCTCCTTCACCGCGCTGACGGTCTCATCTAGTGACCTTGCTCCGATATTGAACCATGAGGAGCCAGCATGAGCTCGACCAGTCAGCCGACCTACTTCGTGACCGGCGCCACGGGCCAACTCGGCCGCCAAGTCGTCGCGGCGCTTCTGCATCGCGTACCGGCCAGCGCGGTGATGGCCGGCGCGCGCGACACCGAGGGCGAGGCTGCACGGAGCCTGCGAAGCCTCGGCGTCGCGGTCCGACGGGCCGACTACGCGGACCCGACGAGCCTGGACGCGGCGCTCGAGGGCATCCAGCGTCTCCTGCTGATCTCGTCCAGCGAGATCGGCCGGCGCGTGGCGCAGCATCGCAACGTCATCGACAGCGCCAAGCGGGTCGGTGCCGGCCTGATCGCTTACACGAGTGTTTTGCGCGCCGACACGTCGGCCCTCGCCCTGGCCGAGGAGCATCGTCGGACCGAGCATCTGCTCGAAGCCTCCGGCGTGCCGTTCGTGGTGTTGCGCAACGGCTGGTACACGGAGAACTACGCCGCCGGCATCGCGCCGGCGCTCGCCCATGGGGCCGTCCTCGGCTGCGCGGGCGACGCGCGGATCGCTTCGGCGGCGCGGGCGGATTACGCCGCGGCGGCGGCGGCGGTTCTCACCGGCGACGGGCAGGGCGGCCGCGTCTACGAGCTGGCGGGCGACGAGGCCTACACGCTGACCGAGTTCGCCGCGGCGATCGCTGCGGCCGCCGGCAAGCCGGTCACGTACCGCGATCTGCCGCAGGCCGAATACCGCGCGGCGCTGGTCGGCGCCGGGATGCCGGCGGACTTCGCGGCGCTGCTCGCCGACTCGGACGCGGCCGCGGCCCGCGGCGCCCTCAACGACGACACGCGTCAGCTGAGCGCGCTGATCGGCAGGCCGACGACGCCCTACCGGTCCACGGTGCGCGACGCCGTCGCGCGGCTCTGAACCCGCGCCGGCCCGTCACTCCGTCTCGGCGATGTAGCGCCCCAGCGCCGCCGCGGCCCTGAGCATGTGGGCGCGCATGCGACGGGCGGCCGTCTCGCCGTCCCCCTCTGCGATGGCCGACAGGATCTCGCCGTGCTCCTCCCGCGAGCGGCGGATCCGGTCGGCGTGGCGGAGCTGCGTGCGCCGGAACGCGGCCAGCCGCTCGCGGATCGCCAGGGCCTGCTCGGCCATGAAGCCGTTGTGCGTCGCCGTGTAGAGTGCCTCGTGGAAGGCGCGGTTGAATCGGTCGTAGGCGTCGACGTCGCCCGCCTCGACCGCCTTGGCGGATTCCTCGTGGAGCTCCATCAGCTCCCCGCGCTCGAGGGGCGTCATCCGGTAGGTGGCCAGCCGGGCGCACATCGCCTCGATCTCGGCGGTCGTCTCGAACATGTCGGCGATCCGCTGCGGCGTCAGGCGCGCCACCACCACGCCCCGCCGGGGCCGGATCTCCACGAGGCCCGAGGCCGCGAGCTGGCGCAGCGCCTCACGGACGGGCGTGCGCGATGCGCCGTAGCGATCGGCGAGGTTCTGCTCGTCGAGGGCCGTACCGGCCGCGATCGTCCCCGACGCGATGGCGTCGGTGAGCGCGTCGCGGATCCGGTCCGAGAGCAGCCCGCTGTCGATCTTCTGGAAGTCGCCGTGCATCCGCCGTTCCTCGATCGTCCCCTGAGCGGCGCCTGCCCGTCCTCGGGAAGACGATGCGGGACCATACCCTAATCCGCGCGTGCGGATCCGCTGTTCGGCCGGGAAGCCGGTGAGCCGACGCGTCAGCCGACCAGGGCCCGCACCGTCAGGAACAGGATCGACGGTCCGACGAGGCAACCGATGCCGGTGTGGAACGTCGCCGTCAGTGCGCCGTAGGGGACGAGCTTCGGATCCGTCGCCGCGAGGCCCCCGGCGACTCCGCTGACCGTACCCATCAGGCCGCCATACGCCATGGCCGAGCGCGGGTTGTCGAGGCCGATCAGCCGGGCGACCAGGGGCGTTCCGACCATCACCATCACCGCCTTGGTCACTCCGGTGGCGATGGACAGCGCCATCACGGTGGAATCCGCGCCGATCGCCGCGCCGGTGACGGGCCCGACGATGTAGGTGATCGCCCCGGCGCCGATCGTCGTGATCGAGACCGCGTCGTGATAGCCGAAAGCCACGGCGGTCAGGGTGCCGACGATGAACGGCAGGATCGTGCCCAGCGCCAGCGCCAGGACACCCAGCAGGCCCGCGCGCCGCGCCTCGATCACGTCCACCTCGAAGGCGGTGGCGACGATGGCGAAGTCGCGCAGCATCGCCCCGCCCATGAGGCCGATCCCGGCGAGCGCCGGGATGTCGGCGAGGCCCTTCTTCCCGCCCGTGTAGAGCCCGCCGACATAGGCGAGCACCAGACCGAGCACGATCGCGATCGCGGAGCCGTGGACCCGGCCGTTGGTCAGGTGCTTGGCGGCGAAGTTCGAGACCAGGATCAGCGCGCCGACCACCGCGAAGGCGGCCACGAGGCTCTGCTCGACGAAGACGTGCTCGATGCCGTGCCAGATGTCGGGTCCCATGGCGATCATCCCTTCCTGGCGATGGGGTCGGCGTCGCCGTCGATCACGGATCCGCCGTGCTCGACGGGGCCGCCGCCGGGATCGCGCCGGCCGATCCGGCTCAGCAGGGCGACCGCGCCGAAGCACAGGACCAGGGAGCCGGTCGCGGCGATCAGCACGATCGGGCCGCCGCTCACGGCGGCGACGACGTTCTGCTGGGCCGCCATGGCGACCACGATCGGGATGTACATCCCCGCCCAGAACTCGACGCCGAACTGAACGCCCTTCGTCAGGCGGCCCCGGCGGGACAGCCACAGGCGCGCGGCGATGAGCAGGATCATGGCGATGCCGACGCCGCCGACATTGGCCTTCACGCCGAGGGCCAGGCCGAGGAGATCGCCGAGATACACGCCGACCAGCGTGCAGGCGGCGAGCAGGGCGACACCGAGGACGATCATCGGCGTTGCCCCTTCCAGGAAGCGGCTCTTCCGGCCGCATCCGACGGCCGTATGGACGCGTGCGACATAGCGCGTTGCCCTCCCGGATCGGCCTCGGGGGCCGTTGGTGAAAGTATGCAAGATATTGACAGGTGCGCAATCCCGTATACGAAACTGTGATAGAGAAGGGTTTGAGAATACCAGAGCGCCCGCTATATGACGTTCGGTACACCGGTGGGAGCACGCGGATGGGCGAGTGGCGCGGTGAGAGGCAGGCGCGCGACGCGCGGATCGCGGCGGGGCGCGCCCATGCGGACGGCAAGGTCGTGCCGGCCGGAGCCGTGGTCGACCTCCTGGAGGCCATCCTGCGGCCCGGCGACCGTGTCTGCCTCGAGGGCGACAACCAGAAGCAGGCCGACTGCCTCGCCCGCGGCCTGAGCGCCTGCGATCCCGGGAAGGTCCACGACCTGCACATGGTCCAGTCGGGAATCGTGCTGCCCGAGCACCTCGACGTGTTCGAGACCGGGATCGCGAAGCGGCTCGACTACTCGTATTCGGGCCCGCAGGGCGCCCGCATCGCCAAGATGCTCTACGGCGGCCAGATCGAGCTCGGGGCGGTGCACACCTACCTGGAGCTGTTCGCCCGCTACTTCGTCGACCTGACGCCCAACGTGGCGCTGATCGCCGGCGTCTCGGCCGACCGGAACGGCAACCTGTATACGGGGCCGAACACCGAGGACACGCCGACCGTCGTGGAGGCGACCGCCTTCAAGAACGGCGTCGTGGTCGCGCAGGTCAACGAGATCGTCGACGCGGTCCCGCGAGTCGACATCCCGGGCGACCGGATCGACTTCGTGGTCGAGGCCGACAGGCCCTTCTACGTGGAGCCGCTCTTCACCCGCGACCCGGCGGCGATGACCGAGACGCAGATCCTGATCGCCATGATGGCGATCAAGGGCATCTACGCGGAGTACGGCATCAAGCGGCTCAACCACGGCATCGGGTTCGGCACGGCCGCGATCGAGCTGCTGCTGCCGACCTACGGCGAGAAGCTCGGCCTCAAGGGCAAGATCGCCACGCACTGGGCGCTGAATCCGCACCCGACCCTGATCCCGGCGATCGAGTCCGGATGGGTCAAGCAGGTTCACTGCTTCGGCTCCGAGGTCGGGATGGACCGCTACATCCGCGAGCGGCCGGACGTCTTCTTCACCGGCGCCGACGGGAGCCTGCGCTCGAACCGGGCCTTCTGCCAGACCGCCGGCCTCTACGCCTGCGACATGTTCATCGGCGCGACCCTGCAGATCGACCTGATGGGCCATTCCTCGACCATCACCCAGTCGCGGGTGGCGGGCTTCGGCGGGGCGCCCAACATGGGGTCGGACCCGCACGGACGACGCCACCCCTCCGACGCCTGGATGAAGGCCGGCCGCGAGGGCCAGATCGTCGGCGATCCGGCACTGATGCGCGGGCGCAAGCTCGTCGTGCAGCTCGTCGAGACCTTCGGCGACAAGCTGGTGCCGACCTTCGTGGAGAAGCTCGACGCCCTCGAACTGGCCAAAAAGATCGGCCTCGAGCTGGCGCCGGTCATGATCTATGCGGACGACGTCACTCACATCGTCACCGAGGAAGGCATCGCCAACCTCCTGCTCTGCCGCGACGCCGACGAGCGCGAGCAGGCGATCCGGGGCGTGGCCGGCTACACCGAGGTCGGTCGCGGTCGAGACCGGGCGAAGGTCGAGGAGCTGCGCGCCCGGGGCGTCATCCGACGCCCGGAGGATCTGGGCATCGAGCCGCTCGACGCCGACCGCGCACTGCTCGCCGCGAAGTCGATCAAGGATCTCGTGCACTGGTCCGGCGGGCTCTACGAGCCGCCCGCCCGCTTCCGGAACTGGTAGCGTCGCGCGATGACGTATCCGCACCCGAGGAGCCGGCGATGGAATCCCTGACCTTCCGCCACACCACCAGGAAGCCGCTGGCCGGCTCGGCGCCGAGTGCGATCACCGGCGTCGTCGCCTCCGGCAACCTGGAGATCCTGCTGGAGCGGGTGCTGCCGCCGGATGCCTGCGAGGTGGCCATCGAGACCCCGATCGCCGGCTACGGCGACGTCTGGGAGGCGGTGGTGGCCGATTTCGTTGCCCGGGCGCAGCCGGGCGGCCTCCGCATCAGCATCAACGACGGCGGCGCTCGCCCCGACACCGTGTCGCTGCGCCTGCTCCAGGGCGCGCGGCTGATGGAGGCCTGACCATGGCTGCCGACCGCGCCGCGCGCTTCGATCCGGACGCCCTGAGCTGGTACGAGGCCACCGCCCGCCAGCGCGTGCTGGCGCTCACCGATCCGGGAAGCTTCCGCGAGTTCCTGCCGCCAACCGAGCGGCGGATGAGCCCGCACCTGCCGCTCTTCGACCTGCCCCGCGCCTTCGACGACGGTATCGTGGTCGGGAGCGCGCGCCTCGACGGCGACCCGGTCCTGGTCGCCGCCCAGGAGGGCCGCTTCATGGGCGGCGCCTTCGGCGAGGTGCACGGCGGCAAGCTGGTCGGCCTGCTCCGCGCGGCCCTGGAGCTGAAGCCGAAGGCGGTCCTTATCTTGTTCGACACCGGCGGCGTCCGCCTTCAGGAGGCCAATGCCGGCGAGACGGCCATCGCCGAGACCATGCGGGCCATCGTCGACGTCCGCGCGGCCGGCATCCCGGTCGTCGGGCTGATCGGCGGGCGGGCCGGCTGCTACGGCGGCGGCGGCCTCATCGCCGGCACCTGCTCGCGGCTCGCCGTGTCGGAGAGCGGGCGCATCTCGGTCTCCGGCCCCGAGGTGATCGAGACCAACAAGGGCGCCGAGGAGTTCGATTCCCGCGACCGCGCTCTGGTCTGGCGGACCATGGGTGGCAAGCACCGTCGTCTGATCGGGGGCGCCGACGCCTTCTGCGCCGACACGGTCGCGGCCTTCCGCGCGGCCGCCCGCGACCTCGTCGGCCGAGCGCCGGCCTTCGATCTGGCGACCTTGGACGCCGAGCAGGCGCGCCTGAAGGCCCGGATCGAGCGATTCGGCGATTGCCGCGACGCCACCGAGGTCTGGGCGCGCCTCGGCGTGAACGATCCCGACGCGGTGCCGGCGATGGACACGCCCGCCTTCGACGAGACCGTGGCCCGGAGCCCGGAGGCCGACCATGACGCTCGCTGAGATCCTCGCCTCCCTGTTCCCGCGAGGACACGCGGTGGCGGTGCGCGACGGCCTCGTGACCGGGACCGGCCCCTTCGCGGACGGCCGGATGCACGTGGTCGGCGTCGACGGCGACACGCCCCTGGGCGTCGACGGGGCGCTGGTCCTGTCGCGCGCCGTGCTCGACGCCGTCCGGGTTGGCGACCGCGCGCCGATCCTCGTGGCGGTGGATTCCGACAGCCAGCGCATGAGCCGCCGCGACGAGTTGCTGGGTCTCAACGAGTGCCTCGCGCATCTCGCCAAGGCGCTGCTCCTCGCGGACCGGGCGGGCCATCCGACGATCGGGTTGATCTATGGCCACTCGGCCGCCGGCGCCTTCATCGCCACGGCCCTCGCGACGCGGGTCCTCGCGGCCCTGCCCGGGGCGAACCCGAGCGTGATGGACCTGCCGTCCGTCGCCCGGGTGACCAAGCTGCCGCTCGACACGCTGAAGGACATGGCGAAGTCGACGCCCGTCTTCGCGCCCGGCCTCGACAACATGGTGGCGACCGGCGCCGTCCACGTGGTTCTAAACCCGGACCTGTCCCTGGAGGGCCAGATCCGCGCGGTGATCGATACCCTGCCGGCGGAGGATATCCGCGACCGGCTGGGCGCCGAGCGAGGCGGTCGCCCGGTCGCCCGCACCGTCGCGGCGGCCGTGGCCGACCAAGCCCGTCTTGGCTGAGCCGTTCCGACGCCACGACCTCGTCCGGGTCGATCCGGCGGCCTGGGCGGCGTGGCGCGCGGACCGGCCCGACCTCGGCGCCGTCCCCCATCTCGACGGCTGGGCCGCTGCGGGCCGGCCGCTGATCGTCCGCCGCCGCGTCCCCGGAGAGACCGGCGACGCGGTGCCGCTCGGCCTGCCGCTGCCGCCCGCGGACGGCAAGCGGCGGATCGGGCTAGCGCTGCCGGCATCGGCGCTGGCGCCCGCACCGGTGGTGACCCTCGCCCAGGCCGCCACTCGCGCGCCGGCGGCCTGGGGCCCGAGCCTCGACGCCCTGACGGCGCTCGGCCGGCGGCACGGCCTCGTGCCGCGCCCCTTCGGCAGCCTGCTCTGGCAGGCGGTCACCGGCCTAACCTACCTGAGCGCCAGCTCCGATCTCGACCTGCTCTGGCCGTGCCCACCACCGGTGCCGGTCAACCTTCTCGACGGCATCGCCGCCGCGGCGGAGACGGCGCCGATGGGCATCGACGGCGAGATCCAGTTGCCGGACGGCGCCGACCTGCACTGGCGCGAGCTGCGCGACGCGCCGGAGGACGGCTCGGTGCTCGCCAAGAGCCTGGACCGGCTGGTCCTGCGGCCGGTCGCGGGCCTGAGGGGCGCGCCCCCGGCATGACCCTCGCGATCCTCCTCTCCGGCCAGGGCGGCCAGCACCCGGCGATGTTCGACCTGACGGCCGATCATCCAGCCGCCCAGGACGTGTTCGCGGCCGCCAGACCGCTCCTCGACGGCGCCGACCCGCGCGACCTGGCGCGCGCCGGCGGCGACACCCTGACCGCCAATCGGACCGGCCAGATCCTGTGCTGCGTCGCCGCCCTGGCGGCGTGGCGGGCCCTGGTCGGGGCGATGCCGGACCGGTCGATCGTGGCCGGGTACAGCATCGGCGATCTCGCCGCCTGGGGCGTGGCCGGACGCCTCGATCCTGCGGACGTCCTCGCCCTGGCCGCGCGGCGCGCGGAGGCCATGGATGCCGCCTCCGGCGCGGGGTTCGGGCTGGCGGGCGTCCGCGGCCTGAGCCTCGACAGGCTCGCGGATCTCGCGGCGCGCCACGGCTGTCACCTCGCCATCCGCAACGCGGCCGACAGCGGCGTCGTCGGCGGTCCGCGCGCGGCGCTGGAGGTGCTGTGCCGGGAGGCGACCGGCGCGGGCGCGCAGCGCGCCGTGGTCCTGCCCGTTCACACGCCGTCGCACACGCCCCTGCTCGACGCCGCGACGGTCGCATTCCGGGACGCGCTCGCCGCGGTGCCGCCGCGCCGCCCGCCGCCCGGAGCGCCCCGGCTGCTCAGCGGGCTGGACGGGAGCACGGTGTTTCGGGATGCCGAGGGTCGCGGGAAGCTGGCCCTCCAGATCTCGCGCACGATCGACTGGGCCGCCTGCCTGGAGGCGTGCCGCGAGTACGGCGCGGACCGCGTCCTCGAGCTCGGGCCGGGCCACGCCCTCGCCACCATGGCCCGGGCCGCCCTCCCGGCGGCGCGCGTCCACGCCGTCGAGGAATTCCGCTCGCTCGACGGCGTGGCGGACTGGCTCGCGCGACCTTAGCCGTGCCGCACTGGGGCCGCATGACCATTGCAGATGGCTGTCGAGTTGCGACGCTAGTCTGGCGATGTGCCGCTCCGGCTCCGCTTGCTTGGCGCAATACTGATGTCGACACATCGCCTTGACGCGCGGCCCGTTGCGGTCGTAGCAGCCGGGCATCTTCGGGACGGGACGGGTTCATGACGGCCAAGCGAGCGCTGATCACGGGTGTGACGGGCCAGGACGGCGCGTATCTGGCGCAGCTGCTCCTGCAGAAGGGCTACGCCGTCACCGGCATCGTGCGGCGCTCCAGCCACGCCGGAGTCTTCGACCACCGGTTGAAGTGGCTCGGCATCACCGACGACGTCGAGCTGGTCGACGGCAACCTGCTCGACCAGTCCGCCCTGCTGCGCATCGTCCAGGCCACGAAGCCCGACGAGATCTACAACCTCGCCGCCCAGTCGTTCGTGACCTCGTCCTGGCAGCAGCCGCTGCTCACCGGGCAGGTGACCGGCCTCGGCGCGGTGCACATGCTGGAATGCCTGCGCTCGGCGGCGCCCCAGGCGCGCTACTACCAGGCCTCGACCTCGGAGATGTTCGGCCTGATCCAGGAGGCCAAGCAGAGCGAGTCGACGCCGTTCTACCCGCGTTCGCCCTACGGCGTGGCCAAGCTGTACGCGCACTGGATGACCATCAACTACCGCGAGAGCTTCGGGCTGCACGCGTCGAACGGCATCCTGTTCAACCACGAGAGCCCGCTGCGCGGCGTCGAGTTCGTCACCCGCAAGGTCACCGACGCGGTGGCGCGGATCAAGCTCGGGAAGCAGAAGGAGCTGCGGTTGGGCAACATCGACGCCAAGCGCGACTGGGGCCACGCCCGGGACTACGTGCAGGCGATGTGGCTGATGCTGCAGCAGGACCGCCCGGACGATTACGTGATCGCCACCGGCCGGACCACGACCGTGCGGGACATGTGCGAGATCGCGTTCAAGCATGTCGGCCTGAAGGTGGACGACCACCTGATCGTCGACCCGGCGCTGTTCCGGCCGGCGGAGGTCGAGGTGCTGCTGGGCAACCCCGCCAAGGCCAAGGCGACGTTCGGCTGGGAGGCCGAGACCAGCCTCGAGGCGCTGATCACCGAGATGGTCGACGCCGACATCAAGCGCCTCAGCGCCAACGCCTGAGCCGTCGGGCTCGCCGCGAGCGGGCTCCGGATCCATATGGCGCGCATCCCCGGACGGAGAGGCGCGCCGTGAAGACCTACCAGCTCTACATCGACGGCCAGTCCGTCGATCCGGTCGAGGGCTCGTGGTTCGAGTCCATCGACCCCTATCGCGGCGAGCCCTGGGCGCGGATCCCGCGCGCTGGGCGCGCCGACGTCGACCGGGCGGTAGCCGCGGCCAAGCGCGCCATGTGGGACGGACCCTGGGCGATCATGACGGCCTCGGCCCGCGGCAAGGTCCTGCGCCGGATCGGCGATCTCGTCGAGCGCGAGGCCAAGGCGCTGGCCGAGATCGAGGTCCGCGACAACGGCAAGCTCTTCGCCGAGATGTACGGCCAGACCCGCTACCAGCCGGAATGGTGGTGGTACTACGCGGGGCTCGCCGACAAGGTCGAGGGCGCGCAGGTGCCGATCGACAAGCCCGAGACCTTCGCGTTCACCCGGCACGAGCCCGTAGGCGTGGTCGGGGCGCTGACGGCGTGGAACTCGCCGCTCCTGTTCGTCGCCTGGAAATGCGCGCCCGCGCTCGCGGCGGGCTGCGCGGTCGTGGTGAAGCCGTCCGAGTTCGCCTCCGCGAGCACGCTGGAATTCGCCCGCCTGACCAAGGAGGCCGGGCTGCCCGACGGCATGTTCAACGTCGTCACCGGCTACGGCGGCGAGGCCGGCACCGCCATCGTCGAGCATCCCGACGTCGCCAAGATCACCTTCACGGGCTCGGACGTCACCGGCGCGAAAGTCTACGAGGCCGCCGCCCGGCAGATCAAGCGCGTCTCCCTGGAGCTAGGCGGGAAATCGCCCAACATCGTCTTCGCCGATGCCGACCTGAAGGCCGCCGCCGCGGGGGCGATCTCGGGCATCTTCGCGGCCACCGGGCAGACCTGCATCGCCGGCTCGCGCCTGCTGGTGCAGAACAGCATCCGCCAGGAATTCACCGAGCGCCTGATCGAGCTGGCCCGCACCGCCAAGCTCGGCGACCCGATGCAGGCCGACACCAATATCGGGCCGATCACGACGCCGCCCCAGTACACGAAGGTGCTCGACTACATCGCGCTCGCCAAGAGCGAGGGCGCGCGCTGCGTCTTCGGCGGCAACCCCGCCTCCGGACCCGGCGTGCTCGGCGGCCAGTTCGTCGAGCCGACGATCTTCACGGGCGTCACCAACGACATGCGCATCGCCCAGGAGGAGGTGTTCGGCCCGGTGCTGTCGATCATCGGCTTCGAGGACGAGGCCGAGGCGCTGAGGGTCGGCAACGACGTGATCTACGGGCTCGCGGCGGGTGTCTGGACCCAGGATATCGGCCGCGCGATGCGCATGTCGAAGGGTCTGCGGGCCGGCACCGTCTGGGTGAACACTTACCGGGCGGTGAGCTACATGATGCCGTTCGGCGGCATGAAGCGCTCGGGCATCGGCCGCGAGAGCGGCATCGAGTCGATCCGCGAGTACCTGGAGACCAAGAGCGTCTGGATCTCCACGAGCCGCGACGCCCCGGAGAACCCCTTCGTCATGCGCTGAGCCCGCGGGCCGCGCCGCGATCCGTGGCGGCGCGGTCCCTAATCCGGGGTCGATTGGGCGCGGTCCGGTGGCAGCGCGAGGGATGCCAGGACGAAGCCCATGAAGAAGAGGAAGTACTGGTTGACCGACAGTTCCTCGAACATGAGCGACGGGATCAGGAACACCGCGCTGTAGGTCAGGAACGGCCCGAAGGCGGCGGGCGCCAGCAGGATCCGCCCGAGGCCGGCGACGAGCAGCAGCGCCGCGGCGATGCCGCTCTGGAGTGCCAGCGACACGAAGCCGTTGTGTGGTGTCACGAGCCCGGTCAGGGCCTGCAGCTCCTCCCGGCGGGCGACCTCGCCGACGCCGAACGGGTACTCGAGGACCAGCTGGAGCGCGGTCACGCCGGACAGGAACCGCTCGTCGAAATTGCCCGTGACGTTGTGGTCCTCGGCGAAGCGCCGCTCGATCGCCTGGGACAGCGTCCCCGGCAGCGGGATCTCCCCCGTCACCGCCCAGGCCACGAGCAGGACGCCCAGGACGCCGAGCGCGGCCAGCACCGCGGGCGCCTTGAGGTTCCGCCGCATCAGCAGGCCGAGGAACAGGATCGGCATGAACAGGCCGGCGCGGTTGTTGGTGAACGGGAAGCTCGCCAGGAGGGCCGCGAAGTAGGCGAGATAGACGATCTTCAGGCGATAGCGCAGGCTGAGCAGCAGGGCCGCGGCCCCGGCCAGGGCGAAGACGTGGCCGGTCTCGTTGCCGGAGGCCCAGAGGCCGCCCTGCTTGTCCTGCACGAACAGCTTCAGCTCCTCGTCGAGCCCGTCCGTGGGAACGGCGAGTCCGAACCGGTCGAGCGGCATGCCGGAGGCGGCGAGCAGCAGGACCGCGAGGGAGGCGAGCATTCCGGCGAGCAGGCCGACGCAGAATGCGTCCTCGACGCGCCGGTCGCGGAACATCACCAGCAGGATGAACGCCTGGACCACGTAGAGCAGCAGGACGAGGGTCAGGTAGACGTCGCCCGCCTGCTTGTGGGCCTTCAGCACCAACGAGGCCGCGATCAGCGCCAGGATGCCGGCGAGGGGCGCGGCCTGCCGCAGTGCCTCCGCGACGACGGCGCGGCGCAACCCGAGCCAGGGGATGAGCAGGAACGGCAGCAGGTCGGACAGGCGCTGGAACGGCAGCCCGAAGGTCGAGGTCAGGACGTTGAAGTTCAGGGCGGCGCCGAGCAGGAACACGGCGACGCGGTCCGCGAGGAGGGACGCGGCCGGCGCACGCGTCTCGATCGGCAACGCCTGTCCCGCCATCACCCTGCACCGTCCCCGCGCATCGGCCGCCGATGAACGCTCCGCCGGCCGCGGCCTCTAGCGGGCAGTGTCGCCCACAAAGGTTGGCGGAGGGTGCAGATCAGGCGGGGCGTCTCAGGACCAGGCCGACGGCCGTGCGGAGCGTGCCGCGCATGAAGATCCAGGCGAGGCCCAGATAGGCCGCGATCCCGATTCCGACCGCCGCGAACAGGCCGACCCGGTCCCCGAGGGCGGCGTGGATCGGCCCCTGGACGAGCAGCACCAGCCCGGCCATCGCGCCGGCGCAGAGCGTGATCGGCGCGAGGAGCCGCACGAGCCGCCCGTTCGTGACCGGGACGACGCGCCCGACGCTGGCGACGATCGCGGGCGTGAACAGGTAGGCCCGCACCACGTGCCCGGCGACCAGTGCGGCGAGGCCGAAGGGCGCGGTGACGAGGGCCGCCGCGGCGCCGAGGCCGAACTGCGCGCCGGCGAGCCGCAGGGCCGTGCCGTTGCGGCCCAGGGCCGTGAAGATCATCCACAGCATCGAGGTGGCGACGAATTCCGGGGCGAGGAGCGCGAGCGTCCGCAGCACCGGCGCCGCGTCGTGCCACTGGTCGCCGAACAGGAACGGGATGAGGGTCGGGGCGACGGCCGCCATGCCGAAGAAGGCGGGCACGGCCAGGAAGGCCGAGGCCTCGGTGAATCCGTGGAAGGCCGCGGCCAGCTCGCCCGGACGGTCCTGGAGGCGCGCGTAGGTGGTCAGCCCGACCGTGGTCAGCGGGATGACCGCGACCTGGCTCACGAGGTCGATGCAGCGCCACGCGAGGCGCAGGTAGCCGACATCGGTGGCGGACAGGAAGTAGGCCGCGATGACTTCCTGGCTCCGGATCGAGGCGACGAGCAGCAGATAGGTGCAGAACAGCCGCGAGCCGAACGCGATCTGCTCGCGCACGGAGGCGAGATGCAGCCGCAGCGGCGGAATCCAGCGGGCCGCCGCCCAGGTCAGGAGCGTGGTCGCGGTCGCGGCGACGAGCCGCTGCACCACCAGGCTCCAGACGCCGTAGCCGTCGAGGGCCAGCACGAGGGCCGCGGCGCCGCCGAGCACGTTGGCGCCGAGCGCCCGCAGGGCGAGCTTGCGGAACCCGAAGCTCCGCTGGAGCCGCGCTTCGTGGATCGCACCCGCTGCGGTGATGACGAAACAGGCGGAGAGCGCGCACAGGACCGGCCGCAGCGCTGGCAGGTCGAAGATCCAGGCGATCGGGCCGGCCAGGGCCACGAGGCCCACGGCGCACAGGACACCCGTGGCGAGCATCACCCAGAAGGCGGTGGCGGCGAAGTCCTCGTCGAGGTCGGCGCGCTGGACCACCGCGTCGGGCAGGCCGCAGCGCGCGACGATCTGCAGGATGTCGATGAAGACCGCGGCGATCGCCACCATCCCGAACTCGGCGGGCCCGATGAGGCGGGCGAGCACGAGGAACACCCCGAAGCTGAGGACCACGTTGCCGACCGAGGCCACCGCCACCCAGCGCGCGGCGTCGAACGAGCGCCGCGTCACCGCGGCGCCGGAGGCGAGCCCCGGCTCCTCCTCGGCGGCGGCCGCCTCCGACAGGACCGGCGCGGCGGCGCTCACGGGCGGCTCGCCCGACGCTCGGCAACGAGTTCGGCGTAGAGATCGAGGTACTTCTCGGCGACGCGCTCCGAGGTCGATTCGCGGATGACGTGCTGGAAGGCGCGCTCGTCCGGCAGGTCACCGCGGCCGCGGGCGATCACGGTCCGCAGCCGTGCGGCGAGGTCGGCGTCGTCGCCCGGCGTGAACAGCCAGTCGGCATTGTCCTCGCCGATCAGCTCGGGGATGCCGCCCGAGCCCGCCCCGATCACCGGAACGCCCATCGTGTAGGCCTCGTAGATCGTCCGCGGCGACGGCTCGGCCCAGAACGACGGGACGATGAGCACGTCGATCGCGCTGAGGAACTCGGCGGGTTTCGCCCAGCCGACGAAGTCGATGGGCAGGCCCTCGGCCTGCGCCTTGAACCGCTCGATCGAGTCGTCCATCGCGTGGCCGGCGACGAGGCAGCGCCAATCGCCGGGACCGATCCGCCGGAAGGCGTCGATCATCGTGCCGACCCCCTTCTCGTTGTTGATCCGGCCGAGATAGCCGAAGGTCATCGGCTGGCCGGTCCGGTCGATCCGGCGCCTGGCCTCCGGGTCGCCCTCTGGGACGGTGCAGGAATAGAAGATCACCCGGCGCCGCTCGGGCGCGAGATGCGCGAACAACCCGTGGCCGACATGGGTCTTGAGGATCTCGGTCCCGACGCTGACGACCGCGTCCACCGACCGGTTCGTGATCTGCTTGGCGGCGTTGACCACCTTGCAGCCCAGGTGCCAGCGGTCGCACGGCTTGCCGTCCCTGAACATCGCGGCGTTGCCGCAGATCAGGTCGTACTCGCAGACCGTGTGGACGATCGGGATCCCGCGCTTGGCCGCCTCGCGCCAGACGAGAGTCGAGACGTCGAGCAGCGAGTGCGTGTTCACGATGTCGGGCCGGAAATCGTCGAGGACGCGGCCGAACTCGGCCGCGACGGCGAAATTCCACTGCTGCTTGAGCTTCGCCCAGGCGCGGCCGAAGCGGCTCGCCTGGGGCCAGTCCTCGAGCCAGAAATCGTTGTGGTGGGCCATGCGGTAGACGGTGACGCCGCCCCGCACGCTCTTGGGCTCGGGCTCCCGGGCGATGCAGGCCGCCGCCACCGTGTGGCCGGCCGCGACGAGTTCCTCGGCGAGGTGCTCCACCGAGCGCTCGGCGCCGCCCACGATGTAGGGCGGGTAGAGGGCGCTGAGATGCAGGATCCGCAGGGGGCCGGTCACCGCGCGCGCGGCCGCCTGATCCCTCGGGCGGTCCCGGTCCTGGGCGCGGGGTTCCTCCGAGAGGACCCGGGCGTAGCTCGACGACAGGGTGGGGGTCATCATGAACGGCACTCGCTGAGGTGCGGGCGCTCCGCGCGGGCGGAAGGCTCGGGAAGCGGTTCGATGGAGGCCGCGTCGCGGGTCGCGGCGTAGAGATCGAGATAGGCGGTCGCCACAGCGACCGGATCGGTGCCGGCGCGGATGCGTGCGGCGCGGGCGAGCCCCTCGGCGAGACGGGCCGGCTCCGCGATGATCCGGGCCATCGCGGCGGCGAGCGCCGGCGCGTCGCCGGGCGGGACCAGCCAGGGGCCGGACCCGACCTGCTCGCCGATGCCGCCGGTCGCGGTGCCGATCACCGGGACGCCGCGCCCGTAGGCCTCTGCCACCGTCCGGCCGAAGGGCTCGGGCCAGATCGGCGGGACCACGAGGCAGTCGAGATCGTCGAGGAAGGCGTCGCGCTCCGCGTAGCCCGGGAAGGTGACGGGCAGGCCCTCGGCCAGGGCACGGTAGCGGTCCAGCCCGTCCACGGCACGGCCCGCGACGGCGAGGTGCCAGCCGGTTTCCGGCAGGCGCCGGCAGGCCTCGAGGAGGACGTCGAGGCCCTTTGCGCCCTCGATCCGGCCCAGATAGCCGAACCGGACCGGCGCGCCGGGCGCCCGCTTCGCCCGCGTCACCGGCGAGCCGGGCGGGATGGGGTTCCAGATCACCCGGCGCAGCGACGGCGGCACATGAGCGAAGAGGCCGGCGGCGAGGTGGCGGTCGAGGATGTCCGAGCCCACGGCGGCGACTGCCGTCACGGCGCGCTGGCAGCGCCGGTGCGGCGCGGCGTAGAGGCGGCACTTGAGATGCTGCCGGGCGCAGGGACGCCCGTGGCGCACCATCGCGCCGTTGGTGCAGAGGCTGGTGAAGTCGTGCAGCGTGTGCACGACCGGCACCCGGAGCCGCCGGAGCATCGGCCAGAGCGCCGGCGGTAGCTCGGAGATGGAATGCGTGTTCACGAGGTCGGGGGCGTAGTCCCGGACCGCCCGCTCCATCCGGTCGACGGCGTGGCGGTTCCACTGCGCCGCGACCTTGTAGCGGAGGCGCTCGACCCGCCCGCGCTGCGGCCAATCGAGGATGTGGAACGGCGTCCCGTAGCCGATCCGGTAAACCGTGACGCCGTCCTGCAGGACCGGTCCGCCCTCGGTCCGCGCCGCGCAGGCAACGGCGACGCTGTGGCCGAGATCCGCCTGGGTCCGGGCGAGCGTCTCGACCATCAGTTCGGCGCCGCCGACCTGCTCGGGTGCGTAGAGGGAGCTAAGGTGCAGGATGCGCATGCGGCACCTCCCGGGCGGAACGCGCCGCCGCGCCGTCTTGAAGCGCGTCGAGCAGCAGTGTCTCGTAGCGGCGGGCGGTCTCGGCCCAGTCGTAGCGCCGGACATTGTCGCGGCCGCGGGCGATCAGCGTGTCCCTGAGATTGGGCTCGTCCAGCAGGCGGCGCAGGCACTCGGTCAGCGCCGCCGCGTCGGCGGGATCGAAGGTGAGGGCGCCGGCTCCCGCGATCTCGGGCGTCGCGGAGCGGTCCGAGCAGATCACGGGACAGTCAAGGGCCTGCGCCTCCAGAACGGGCAGGCAGAATCCCTCGGCGAAGGACGGGACGCACAGGCACAGCGCGCCGCGATAGAGGGCCGCCAGCCTGTCGTCGCCGATGCCCGACAGGCGGGTCAGGGGGATCGGCGCGTCGCCGATTGCGGCGGCGACGGCCTCGTCGGAATCCTCGCCGACGTGGACGATCCCGATCCCCGGCCTCCCGAGCGCGACCACGGCGCGCGCAAGGGTCGCGAAGTTCTTGTTGTAGAGGGCGTTGCCGACGGCCAGCACGTACGGCCCCGCCGGGACTTCGGCGACGGAACAAGCCACTGATGGGTCCAGCATGGCCGCGGACGGCACGGTGCGCGTCCGGCCGCGGAGCCGCGGGTAATGGTACTCCAGATCGCGCCGTGTCGCGTCCGAGACGGCGATTACCCGGGCGCTGTTGCCGAGGACCAGGCGGAAGATCGGGTCGGTGGTCAGGGCCTCGCGGGAGCGGACGCGCTCGGGCAGCGTGCGGAAATACAGGTCGTGCACCACGCTGACGCGGACGCGGCCGCCGAAGGCCGCCCCGTACGGGTCGATGTTCAGCACGACGTCGATGGCGCGGGCGCGGCACAGCCGCGGGACGGCGAGGCACTGGCGCAGGACGTCGAGCAGCATGATCCGCGGCCGCGGCACCGTCACGACCTCGACGCGGTCGCGGATCGACGCCGGCAGCTGGTCGCGGCGCCACGGGGAGCGGAGCACCACCGCGAAGGTGCCGCGCGCGACCAGGCCGGCGATCACCCGGAAGGCGACGAGCGCGACGCCCGACGGCCGACCGGCATGCTGGCTCGGCATGTTGACGAGGACGCGCGGCATGGCGGGTCTGGCGGCTCCGAACGGGAAGGGGGATCGCCGGCCCGTCAGGCCCGGCCGGCGACCTGGAGGATGATGTCGGCGAGATCGCGCTGCATGCTCTCCGCGCCGTAGCGGGACAGCGCCCGCTCGCGCGCGAGCGCGGCGCGCGCCCTGAAGGCGTCGGGATCGGCGAACAGCGCCGACAGGGCCGCCGCGAGGCGATCCGACCGACGCGGCGGCACCAGCGTCCCGGCCGCGCCGCCGTCGAGGATCTCAGTGGACGCGCCGGCGTCGGTGGCGATCACCGGCACGCCGACCAGCATCGCCTCGACCAGGGTGCGGCCGAACGGTTCGGGATCGACCGAGGGGTGCACGACCGCGTCGACCGCCTGCATCAGCCGGGGGACGTCGTCGCGCTGTCCGAGGAACAGCACCCGGTCCGAGAGGCCGCGCCGCGCCGCGAGGTCGCGCAGGTGCGCCGCGTAGGCATCCTCGCCGAATAGCGGCGCCCCGACCACGACGCAGCGGAGGCCGGACAGGGTCGCCAGCGCCTCGATCAGAACGTCCTGCCCCTTCCAGGGCGCGAGGCGGCTGAAGACGCCGACGAGGGGGCCGTCCGGCAGGCCGAGTTCCGCGCGCAGAACGGCGGCGGAGCAGGGTGCCGGATCGACGTCGAGGCCGTTCGGCACGACGCGGATCAGCGACCGGCGCCCGCCGGCCTGGACGAAGGCCCGCGCGGCGGCCTCGGAGGGAACGATCACCCGGGCGGCGCAGAGATTGGCGAGCCGGATCTGCAGGATGCGCTGCGCCCGGCCGAAATGCGCCCCGTCGAGGATGTCGTGGAGGTGCCAGATCAGGGGGCGCCCGGCGGCGCGCGCGGCCAGAGACGAGAGCAGGAAGGCCTTCTGCGAGTTGGCGTAGACCACGTCGCAGGACCGGGCCGATCGGGCGATCTCCAGCGCCAGGGCGCCGAGCTGGCCCAGGACCGGGAGCGCGCTCAGCGGTGACACGTCCCGCCGGAGGCCCGCCAGGGCGGACTGGCGACGCGCGAGACGGATCTCCAGACCCGCGTCGCGGAGGGCCGCGGTCAGCGCGCCGTCCTCGAACAGGAAGGCGCTGGAGCCCGCCCAAGGCCGGACTGCGTCGCGGAGCACCAGCTCGGCACCGGACATCGTTCCGGTATGGCTCACGAACAGGACCCGCGGCCGCGCGGCGACGACGGACCGCGCGGCCTGCGCCCGGTCCCGGAGGCCGCGCTTCGCGAGCGCGTCGGCGGGGAGCACTTCGGTCATCGCGCGCTCGCGGCCGTGCGGGGATCGGGCAGCGGCATCACGTCGTAGGTCGACTGGATGCCCGGGCGGACCATCGTCATGGCGATCCCGAGGACGTGTCCGCCGGCGCGGCGCAGGTTCGCCACGGTCTCGACCGTATCGGAGAGCTGCGAGCGCCCGTAGCGGGCGCAGCAGAGCACGCCGTCGACGTGGCGGGCCAGCATCGCCGCATCCATCAGGAGGCTGGTCGGCGGGGTGTCCAAGAGGACGAGGTCGTAGCGGCGGCTCCACTTGAGGAAGTCGGCCATCCGGTCGCCCATCAGGAGCTCGGTCGAGTCGGCCGTCGGCGTTCCCGCGGGGATGACGTCGAAGCGTCCGGCCTGGACCACCACGTCGGCCGGGTCGATCTCGCCGCGGAGCACGCCGCCGAGGCCGGGGCCGCGGCCGAGTCCTAGGGAGGCCTCGAAGTTCGGCCGCCGCAGGTCGCACTCGACCACCAGCACCCGGCGGCCGCTCGCGGCGCCGATGCCGGCCAGCGCGAAGGCCGTGAACGACTTGCCCTCCCGCGGCTTCGCCGAAGTCACCAGGATGACGCGGGACTTGCAGGCGCCCGCCAGCACGAGATGGGCGTGCAGGTTGCGCAGGACGTTCTGCATCACCGGGTCGACCCGCGCCCGCGCCAGGGCCTCCGCGAGGTCGAGCTCGCGCTGCCGCTCGGAGAAGCGGCCGACGAGGCCGGCGGGCTCCAGGCTCGGCAGCTGCGCGAAGACCGGGGCGCCGGTGCCGGCCATGAGCTGCGCCGAGGTGCGCACGCGCCGGTCGGTGTAGTCGCGCAGCAGCGCGGCGGCGGCCGCGAGCACGCCCGCCAGCACGATGCCGCCCGCCAGGAACGGCACGGCCTTGGGCGAGAACGGCTCCTGCGGCAGCTCGGCGAGGCTGACGAGCCGCGTGCTGCCGGTGAGTATGCGCCGCTCGGTCTCCAGCTCGCCCGCCCGCTTGACCAGATCGGCGTAGCGGGTGCGCTTGATCTCGGCGTTGCGCACCATGCCCTCGATCGACGCCTCGTCGTCCATGGCGGCGGCGGCGTCGGTCTTCGCCGTCTCGAGCTGGGCGCGCAGCGACTTGGCCAGGGCGTTCGAAGCCTCGTAGGACTTGCGCAGGCCCTTGGCGACGTTGCCGATCTCCTGCTCGATCCGAGCGCGCAGGCTCGCCTGCTCGGTCTCGAGCGCCCGGATCACCGGGTGGTTCGCGCCCAGCAGGGTGCTCTGGTTGGCGAGCTGCGCGCTGACGCCGCTGAGCTGCTGCTTCAGCGAGACGATGGTCGGGCTTGCCAGGACGGCCGGGGCGCTGTCGGCGCCGCGGGCACCCTTGGCCTCGATCTCGGAGAGCCGCGCGGCCGCGTCCGCCTTGGCGGTCTCGGCCGCGGCGAGCTGCTGGCTGATGCTGGTGAGCCGCTCCGCGCTGATCGGGGCGAGCGAGCCCTTCAGCAGGCCCTTGCGGCGCCGGAAGGTCTGGATGCGGGTCTCGTCGGCCCGGATCGAGGCGTCCAGCTGGCTGATCTCGGTGTGCAGCCAGTCGGCCGCCGCCTTGCGGCTCGAGGCCTGCGCCTCGCGCTGGTCATCCAAGAAGGCGTTGATCAGGCCGTTGGCCATCGTCTGCGCCGTCTCGGGCAGCGGCGACTTGTAGCCGATGGTGATGATGCGCGAGCGACCGGAGCTCAGGACCGTGTAGCGCTTCTGCAGGTAGTCGACGAGCGCGTTGCGGTCGGTCGTGAGCTTCGTGCAGGCGGCGTCCTTCTTCTCGCTGATCCGGTCGGGATGCCCCCCTGTGGCCGCGTAGCGGCACTCGGCCAGCACCGCGGCGACCAGGTTGTCGTCGATCGCGAGGCGCAGGAGCCGCGGCGAGCGGATCACCAGGATCTGGCTCTCGATGTCGGCCGGGTCGCCGATCTTCTGGATCCAGGCCATCGAGGCGTTATTGGCGCCCGGTTCCGCCTCGGCCACGATGACCGAGCCGCTCGCCACGTATTGCCGCTGGATCATCAGCAGGGCGGTCACGGCGAGGCCGAGGACGGTGGCGAACACCGCCGCGAACAGGTAGCGGCGATGCCAGATCCGGGCGAGGGCCGCGGCCAGCGGACCGCCGCGCGCCGGCTCCTGGGCGAGGGCGCGAACCGGCGTCCGGTCGGCCAGATCGACAGTCAGGAAGGACATGCGGCGCGTCCTCAGCCGACGGCTTCGAGGCGCGGCAGGATCCGCGGGCGCGTCTCGCAGGCGGCCCGGTGCATCGCCATCTGGTCGTCGACGAAGGTCGAGAACCGGCTGCGGAACAGCTCGGCCGAGAACAGCTCGGCCTGCGCCCAGCAGGCCTCGCGGGTGAAGTGGCTCTCCTGCAGCAGGAAGCGCTGGACGCACTCGGCGATCGCCACGGGCTCGGGCGTGTCGAAGAACATCCCGGTGCGCTGCGGGCCGCGGGTCTGGACCGTCTCGCGGGCGCCCCCGCGGCCCAACGCGAGGACCGGCGTGCCCTCCGACGTGGCCTCGACCACGATGATCCCGAAATCCTCCTCGGCCGCGAAGATGAAGGCGCGGGCCGTGGCCATGAGGTGGCGCAGCTCCGCGTCGGGCACGAAGCCGGAGAACGACACGTTCGGCCCCGCGATCTCGCGCAGCCGCGCGGCATCGGGCCCGGTGCCCGCCACCACGAGTTCGAGGTCGGGGAGCAGCGCGAACGCGCGGATCACCGCCTCGACGTTCTTGTACGGCACGAGCCGGCTGGCCACGAGGAAGTGGTTGCCGCGCGGCCCGTCATACTGCTGGATCGGCAGCGTGATCGGCGGGTGGATGACCTCGGCGGTGCGGCCGTAGACCTTGTGGATGCGGCGGGCGACGAAAGCGGAGTTGGCCACGATCGCGTTGGGACCGGCCGCCGTGCGAAAATCCCAGACGCGCATCCGGTGCAGGATCAGCCGGGCGAGCACGCTCTTCATGCCCGCGTCGCAGCCGCTCTCCCGCAGGTAGGTGTGCTGCATGTCCCAGGCGTAGCGCATGGGCGAGTGGATGTAGGAGACGTGGAGCTGGTCGGGCCCGGTGAGGACGCCCTTCGCCACCGCGTAGCTGCTCGAGATGACGAGATCGTAGGCCGACAGGTCGAACTGCTCGATCGCGAGCGGCATCAGCGGCAGGTAGTTGCGGTGCCGCGTCCGCGCGAAGGGCATGCGCTGGATGAAGCTCGTATGCGCCTGGGTGTAGCCCAGCCGCGCCCGGTCTGCTTCAGGCAGGAAGTCGAAGAGCGCGAAGACATCCGCGTCCGGATAGATCCGCAGCAGCTGCTCGAGGACACGCTCGGCGCCACCGACGATGTACAACCAGTCGTGAACGATCGCGACACGCATCACAGCTTCCTCGTCGGTGCGCCGGACGCTGGACCATGCATTACGTCCTGCCGGTCCCGCCGGTGACAGCGGGCCAAGGCACACACGAGAGGGTAATAGCAGCGTGATCTGTAAAAAAGGGGTCACCGCCGCAGCAACAGTCGAAAATAGCGCCTGTTTAGACGAGAGACGCGGCGTGTAAACTTAATTTTTGCCAATAATTAACGTTAAGCGAAGGGTGTTCTCAGACCTGCAATCTTCGGCATGACTCCCCGTGGGTGCCCGCTGCGCCGGGTCGGCACACCGGCGGCGGGGGCCCGGCTGCGCGGCCTACGAAGCGGCCGGAACGGGCAGGGGATCGGGCGAGGGCCGCCGGTCGAGCCGGCGCCGCAGGGCCGCGATCACCGGCGTCTCGACATACCGGAACAGCAACTCGCCGGCGGCGACCGCCGCCGGGAACGCGATCGCGAAGATCAGGGCGGCGCGCGCGAAGCCGGGCGCGACGACGAGCGCCGCGATCTTGGCGGCGCTGTGCAGCAGCAGGTTGTGGACCAGGTAGAAGGAATAGCTGGCATTGCCCTGCGACAGCAGCCAGCGCGACTTCAGGGCGATGCCGCCCCGCTCCAGCAGCAGCATCGCACCGACGATCAGGACGGCCGCTGACCCCCAGATCAGCGGGCGCGCGAAGCCGGACAGCTCGGGGCTGACGCCGAGCGCGTCGGCCACGATCTGGCCGCCGAGGATGAGCACAAGAGCGGCCGCGACGGCCGCGCACGCCACGCGCCGGACCGGGAAGCCCGCGGCCGGCGCCCGGAGCCGCAGGTAGGCGTATCCCAGCCCGATGCCGGCGGCGAACTCGATCAGGATCGGCTTCGTGTAGTACGCCCAGTAGAGATTCGACGCGGGCAGCAATCCGAGCAGGATCAGCGCCAGGAAGATCGCGGCCGCACCGAACGCCCGGAAGGCGGGTCTCGGCACCATGAGCAGCGCCGCGAAGACCACGTAGAAGAACATCTCGTAATTGAGTGTCCAGCCCACGGAGTTGAGCGGCTCGACGAAGCCGCCGCGGGAGAACGGCAGGAACAGCAGGGACTGGACGACGTAATCTGGCCGGATCTCCACGATCCCGATGGGCTTCAGGCCCGTCAGCGCGATGAGCGCCAGGGCGAGCGTGACGAGCCAGTAGACCGGGACAACGCGCGACGCGCGGCGGAGCAGGAACTCGCCCGGGCTCTCGCGGCGCCCGCTCGTGCTCACGAACATGATGAACCCGGAGAGCACGAAGAACACGTCGACCCCGCTCGCGCCGAAGGCGAGCAGATCCGGTCTCGGCAGCACGGGGCCGATGTAGAGGCCGAAATGCGTGAGGAAGACGAGGTACGAGGCGACGGCGCGCAGGATTTGGAGGTTGTAGATCATCGCGCGCCGGCTGATCGCTGGGCCCGCCCGGGAAGGGCGACGTCGCGCCCTTATGGCCGAGATGGCCCCGCCGCGTCACGACGAGTCCGGAAACGTCCTAAATGGCCCGGGTCTCGAATTTAAGATCAGGCGGGGCATTTACACGCATGAGTTGCTAAATCCGCGAAATCTCTGGACGGACGATCACGAAAGCAAGAGCTGGAAAGTGATCGTAAAGGTCGCGCCGCCGAATGTAAGCCGCCGGCCACATCCGGTTCCTGTTTGCACGGCGCGCAACCCTGTGTCGCCCTCTACGGACCGCTATTTACTATTAATCAATAGATAATTTGACGCCGAGCCGATCCGTTCAATAGCGTCGTGATAACTGGAATAAGGAGTTCCGCCTTGAACATCGCTCAAGACATCCGTGAGATTCTCGGGGCGAACGAAGCCTTCGCCGGGAAGGCCGCCCAGCTCTCCGAGGATGACAGCCTGTTCGATCTCGGGCTGGACTCGTTCGGTTCCGTCCAGCTGATGCTGGGCCTCGAGGAGCGCTTCAGCATCGAGTTCCCCGACGAGCTCCTGAACCGCAAGTCGTTCTCGTCGATCCGCGCGATCCGCGAGGCCGTCTCCACCCTCATCCAGCAGGAAGCCGCATGAGCACGCTCGCCGCGCGCGCCGAGCGGGCCGCGGCGGTGGCGGCGCACCACGCCGACGCCGTCGACCGCGAAGGCCGCTTTCCCGAGGAGGCCGTGGCCGCGATGAGGTCCGAGCGGCTGCTCGGCCTCCAGATCCCGGGCCAGTTCGGCGGGGAGGGGGCGGGGCTGACGCAGATCGCCGAGCTGTGCAGCACGCTCGGGCAGGCCTGCAGCGCGGCCGCGATGGTCTTCGCGATGCACCACATCAAGGTCTCCAGCCTCGTGACCCACGGCATCGACAGCCCGTGGCACGGGCGCCTGATGGAGCGCATCGCGCGCGAGCAGCTGCTGGTCGCCTCCTCGACCACGGAGGCGGGCATCGGCGGGGACCTGCGCAACAGCCTCTGCGCCGTGGAGACGACCGGCGAGGTCTTCGCCCTCGGCAAGGACGCGTCGGTGATCTCCTACGGCGCCCACGCCGACCTGATTCTCGCCACAGCCCGGCGCCATCCGGACGCCGCGACGTCCGATCAGGTCCTCGTCGCGCTGATGGCCGACCAGATCTCCCTCGCGCGAACGGGCGACTGGGACACGCTCGGGATGCGCGGGACCTGCAGCGACGGCTTCCGCCTGGAGGCGCGGAATGTCCCGGTCGAGCAGATCCTCCCGAAGCCGTTCGCGGAGATCGCCGCCCAGTCGATGCTGGCCTCATCGCACCTCCTGTGGAGCAGCGTCTGGTACGGGATCGCGACCTACGCGGTCGACCGCGCCCGCGCCTTCGTGCAGGCCGAGGCGCGGCGCCGGCCCGGGCAGGTGCCGCCGACCGCGACGCGCCTCGGTGAGGTCTCCAGCGCGCATCAGGCCATGCGCGGCACCATCGTGTCGGCCCTGCGCCGCTTCGAGGACGCGCACGGCGACGCCGACACGATCGGCTCCGTCGGCTTCTGCGTGATGCTCAACAACCTGAAGATCACCGTCTCCGACATGGCGGTCGACATCGTCCGGCGGGCGCTCGCGATCGTCGGCCTCGCCGGCTACCGCAACGACACGCCCTTCAGCCTGGGCCGGCCGCTGCGCGACGTCCTCTCCGCGCCGCTGATGATCGGCAATGACCGCATCCTCGCCAACACCGCCAAGCTCCTGCTCGTGCAGAAGGGCAGCGGCCAGCTCATGAGCGCGTGATGGAATCGATCTCCTCTCCCCCCGGCGACGTCGTGCTCGAGGACGAGCCGGCCGGCGGTCCCACCTTCCTCGACCGCCTGTTCGACCACGGCCTGCTCGTCCGAACCGGCGTCGACGGCCTCTACGGCCGCAGCGGCGGATTCGAGAGCGTCGTCGACGCCCTCGACCGGATGATCACGCGACTCGGAGCCGCCGAGGAGGCCGAAGTGCTGCGCTTCCCGCCGGCCATGAGCCGCCCGGCCTTCGAGCGCAGCGGCTACCTGAAGGGCTTCCCGAACCTCGCCGGCACCGTACACAGCTTCTGCGGCGACGCGCGCGGCCACGCCGAGATCCTCGCCTGCCTCGAAGCCGGGACCGACTGGACCGGGCAGCAGGAGGCCACCGACATCGTGCTGACGCCCGCGGCCTGCTACCCGGTCTACCCGGTCGCCGCCGCGCGGGGCGCGCTGCCGGCCGAAGGCCGCCTGTTCGACCTGCAATCCTACTGCTTCCGGCGCGAGCCCTCGCTCGAGCCGACCCGGATGCAGCTGTTCCGGATGCGCGAATACGTGCGCATGGGCAGCCCCGAGCAGGTCCTGGCCTTCCGCGAAGCCTGGCTCGAGCGCGGCACGGCCATGATCCGCGCCCTCGGTCTCCCGCTCGCGATCGACGCGGCCAACGACCCGTTCTTCGGCCGCGCCGGCCGGATGCTCGCCAACAACCAGCGGGCGCAGGGACTGAAGTTCGAGCTGAACGTCCCGGTCAACAGCGTCGACAAGCCGACGGCCTGCCTCAGCTTCAACTATCACCAGGACCATTTCGGCAGCACCTGGGAGCTGCGCCAGGCCGACGGCGAGGTCGCCCACACGGCCTGCGTCGGTTTCGGCCTGGAGCGGATCACGCTGGCGCTCCTGCGCCACCACGGGCTCGATCTCGCCGCGTGGCCGGCCGCCGTGCGCGCCGAGCTGTGGGGCTGAGGCGGTGACCGCCGCGCTGCGCCTGCCGGAGGGTCTCAGAGCCGCGGGACCCTACGTCCCGCACCCGCTCCACGATTCCGGCCGCGACTGGCCGGAGACGAACTGCTACGTCGACCTCTGGATCGAGCTCCTGCACGGACGCGGCCTCGTGCCGGAGGCGATGCTGGGCTTCACCCTGCGGCAGGATTTCGAGGGCGACCAGTTCACCTTCTTCAAACCGCCGACCGGTGATATCGAGCGCCTCTACGGTCTGGAGGTGCTGGAACTCGCGGTCTACGGCGGCCTCGAGAACCACGCCGTGATCCAGGCCGCGGCCGGCCGGCCGGTGCTGGTCGAGGTCGACGCGATCTACCTGCCGGACACCCAGGGGACCACCTACGGACGCGAGCACGGCAAGACCACGATCGGGATCTTGGCCCTCGATCCGGCCGCGCAGGAGCTCGATTACCTGCACAATGCGGGTCGCTTCCGCCTCGCCGGGAAGGATTACGCCGGGATCTTCGGGCCGGCGACGCTGCCGCCCTACGCCGAGTTCGTGAAGACCGTCGCACCGTCGCTCGGCGCGGCGGATCTGCCGGCGGTCGCGCGCGAACTGCTCGTCCGGCATCGCGCCCGGGCGCCCCGGCGCAACCCCGTCCTGGCGTTCCGCGACACCCTCGCGGCGACGGCCGCGGAGCTGGTCGTCCGGCCGCTCAGCGTGTTCCACGCCTATGCCTTCAACACGACGCGCCAGCTTGGCGGCAACTTCGAGATGCTCGCCAGCCATCTCACGTGGCTCGAGGACCGGGAGGCCGACGGATTCGGGCCAGCCGCCGCGGCCGCCGCGGACCTGAGCCGCGAGGCCAAGGCCTTCCAGTTCCAGCTCGCCCGCGCGTTCCATCGCCGCTCGGCCGAGGGCCTGGCGCCGCGCCTCGACCGCCTCGCGGCGACCTACGACCGCGTCTTCGCGGATCTCGACCGCGCGCTGGACCGCTGAGAGGCGTCGTGGCCCGCATCCGCAGCGTCGACGACCGCGCGCCGGAGGTCCGGTTCGGACCCTGGCGACTCGCCGCGACGCCGGCGGGCGCCTGCGCGGGTCCCGGCAATCTTGATGAGGTCACCGGCTGGATCGCTGCCGAGGTTCCGGGCACCGCCGCCGACGCCCTTCGAGCCGCCGGACGCTGGAGCGAGGCGGCGCCGGAGCCGATCCACGACCGCGACGTCTGGTATCGGACACGCATCTCCGGTTCTGGCCCGGCCCGGCTGCGTTTCAGGGGCCTCGCCACCCTCGCCGAGGTCTGGCTCGACGGTGTCCCAGTCCTGTGCGCCCGCGCAATGTTCGAGGAGCACGTCGTCGACGTGGACCTCGGCGGCGCCTCCGACCTCGCGCTGTGCTTCCGCGCGCTCCGCGCGGAACTCGACCGCCCGGCCAAGCGCGGGCGCTGGCGGCCGCGGATGATCACGCCCGGGTCGCTGCGCCATGTGCGCACCAGCGTCCTCGGCTTCATGCCGGGCTGGTGTCCCGAGATCGACCTCGTCGGGCCCTACCGCCCGATAACCGTCGAGCCGGTCCGCCCCCGCGCGAGCGCCGCGGATGTGCGTACGACCCTCGACGGCGACGTCGGCCGGGTGGCCGTGCGCCTGCGGGTCGACGGTCCGGTCGGCATCGTCCTCCTCCGATGCGGCGGCGGCGAAGCCCCGCTCGCGGAGGTCGAGCCGGGCCTGTTCGCGGGCGCGCTGGCGCTGCCCGGCATCGCGCCCTGGTGGCCGCATACCCACGGCGCACCGAACCTCCACCCGGTCGAAGTCCGCGTCGACGGGGCGCAAATCGACCTGGGCCGCGTCGGCTTCCGGACCCTGTCGCTCACGCGACCGTTCGCGGAGGGGCTCGCGCTGGCCGTGAACGGCGTGCCGCTCTTCTGCCGAGGCGCCGTCTGGACGCCGCCGGACCTCGTCGGGCTGGGCTCGGACGGCACCCGCGCCTCGCACGAGCTGGCGCGCGAGGCCGGCATGAACATGCTGCGCGTGCCCGGGACGACGCTCTATCCGGCCCCGGACTTCTACGATCTCTGCGACGAGCTCGGCATCCTGGTCTGGCAGGACCTGATGCTCGCCAACTTCGACTACCCGCACGTCGAACCGGCCTTCGCGGCCGCGCTCGACCGCGAGTTGACCGGATTCCTCGACCGCACGCAGACCGCGCCGTCGCTCTGCGTGGTCTGCGGCGGCAGCGAGGTCTGGCAGCAGGCGGCGATGCTCGGGGCGCCGCGCGCCGTCTGGGCCGACGCCTACTGCGCGGAGACGCTGGCGGAGCGGGTGGCAGCGCGGCGGCCCGATCTCGTCGTCGTGCCGAACTCGCCCTCCGGCGGCGACCTGCCGTTCTCGCCGCGCGGGGGTTGCACGCACTATTTCGGCGTCGGCGCCTATCGACGGCCCCTGGAAGATGCCCGCCGGGCCGAGGTCGGGTTCGCCAGCGAGTGCCTCGCCTTCGCCAACCCGCCCGAACCCGGCACGCTGGGCCCGACCGGACCGGCCGACCCGCTCTGGCAGGCCGGCATCCCGCAGGACCGCGGCACCGATTGGGACTTCGAGACGGTGCGCGACCACTACGTCGGCGCGCTCTACGGCGTCGATCCGGCGTCCCTGCGCGCCGAGGACCCGGACCGCTACCTCGAGCTCGGCCGCGCCGCGGTGGCCGAGGTCATGGAGGCGACTTTCTCCGAGTGGCGCCGGCCGCGCTCGCCGACGGCCGGCGGCCTCGTCCTGATGATGCGCGACCTCGCGCCCGGAGCCGGCTGGGGCGTGATCGACTGGACGCAGCGCCCGAAATCGGCCTGGTACGCGCTGAGGCGCGCCTTCCGCCCGGTCCAAGTCCTCCTGACCGATGAGGGCCTCGACGGCCTCCATGTCCACGTCCTCAACGAGACGGCGACGGCCCGGGCGCTGACGCTGTCCCTGATCTTCTGCGATGTGGCGGGCCGCGTCGCGGCGCGCGCCGAGCGCGATCTCGTGGTTGGCCCGCGGGCGGCGCTCACGTTCACCTCCGCGACCCTTCTCGGGCGCTTCTTCGACGCCACCGACAGCTACCGCTTCGGGCCCCGGATCCACGATCTCGCGCACGCGCGGCTGACCGACGCCGACGGGCGCGTGATCGCCGACAGCTTCCACGTCCTGAGCGCGGGGCCGCTCGACCGGTCGACCGTCGGCCTCCGGGCCGAAGCTGTCGCGACCGAGGCGGGGCCGGGTCTGCGGATCAGCACCGAGCGCTTCGCCCGCGGCGTCCAGGTGCTGGCCCCGGGGGCACGGCCGGCCGACAGCGGCTTCCACCTCGCCCCGAGGTCGAGCCGGATCATCTCCTTCGCGGAGGCCGCCCGGCTCCCGCGCGGGCGCGTGCGGGCCATCAACAGCGACGAGATCGTGGAATTCGGTCATGACGGGTGAAGTCGGGTCCGAGGCCGCGGTGTCGGTGCCGGTGACCTTCGACGGGCTGTTCGGGTGGCTTCATCCGGCGGCCGGGACGCGGGGCGTCGTCCTCTGTGGGGCCTACGGCTTCGAGCAGATGGCCGCGCATCGGCCCTGGCGCTCCCTGGCCGAGGGCCTCGCCGCGGCGGGCTGCCCGACGCTGCGCTTCGACTATCCGGGCGAGGGCGACTCGGCCGATCTGGACGAGGCGCGGGTCGCTGGCTGCGTCGCTGCGGTGCGTGGGGCCATCGCGTACCTGCGCGCGACGACCGGCGTCGCGGAGATCGTCGTCGTCGGCCTGCGGCTCGGCGCGACCTTCGCGGCTCTGGCCGGCGAGGCGGAGGCCGTCGACCGCCTCGTCCTGCTGGCGCCGGTCACGACCGGGCGCGCGTATCTGCGCGAGATGCGGCTGCGGGCGCAGACGATCGGCCGCCTGCCGGACGGGTCCGCCCCGGCGCAGGAGCCGGACAGCCTCACCGTGGGCGGCTTCCGGATGGAGGCGGCGTTCCTCACCGATCTCGCCGACCTGAACCTCGCGCGGCTCGCGCGGGCGCCGGCCCGCCACGCGTTGCTCCTCGCACCCGAGACCAAGGCGCTGGCCGCGAACCTCGGCGCTCTCGGCTGCGACGTGGCGACGGGAGCGTTCCCGGGTCTCGCGGCGCTCGTCGCCGATCCGATCTTCTCGGATGTCCCGACCGCGGATTTCGCCCGCGTCATCGGCTTCGCGACCGACGGGATGGCGGCCGCCGGGCCGCGACCCGGCGGCATCGCCATCGACGGGCGCCGGAACGGGCTGACCGGACCGGGCTGGGCGGAGGCGCCGGTCCGCTTCGGGCGCGGCCTGATCGGCATCCGCTGCCGGCCCGACCGGGCGGAAAGCGCGGCGCCGACGATCCTGTTCGTCTCGACGGGCATGAGCGTGCATTCCGGATGGGGGCGCCAGACCACGGATCTCGCCCGGCGCCTCGCCGCGGAGGGGATCGCGTCGGTCCGGTTCGACCTGCGCGGCATCGGCGACAGCGACGAGCGGCCGGACGGCCGCAAGCCCCTCTTCGCCGGGGACGGCTTCGCCGACGTCGCGGCGGCGGTCGACCTGATCGCCGGCGCGGGCGGCCCGATCCTGCTGGTGGGCGGGTGCAGCGGCGCCTACGCGGCCTTCCACGCGCTCTGCCGGGACCGCCGGATCGACGGCGCGCTCCTGCTCAACCTCTACTGCTTCGACTGGGACCCGGATCAGGACCTCGACCAGGTCATCCGGCAGACCTTCGGAAGCGCGTCCACCTACGCGGCCCTGCTCAAGCGGGGCGCGACCTGGCGCCGGCTGATCCGCGGCGAGATCCGGATCGCCGCCATCGCCTCGGTCCTCGCCCGGCGCGGCATCGAGGCCGGGATCCGCCGCCTGCGCCGGGCTCTCCGCCCCGGTCCGCTCGGGGGCTCGCCCGCCCGGCGGGTCGCGGCCCTCCGTCGGCGGGGCGCGGAGATCCGCCTGCTCTTCAGCGCGGGCGATCCGGGCCTCGCGGCCGTCCGCCGCCATCTGGGACGCTCGCCCGGACCGGCCGACCGCCGTGTCGGAGCGCCCGTGACGGTGGTACCGGGCGTGGACCACAATTTCGGTTCCCGCCAGGCCCAGGCCCGGGTCGCGGAGGCGCTGCAGGACCTCCTGCGCGCCGTCCGCCGCGCCCACGCGACGCGCACCGTCGCGGCGAAGGCCGCCGCGCCGGGAAGCGGTCTCACCCTGGCGGGCCGGACGTGACCCGTCTCACGCGCCGGTCGGCCCTCGCCCTGGCGGCGGGCGTCTTCGCGGCCGGGCGGGCCGCCGCGGCCGAGCCGCTGCACCGCTGCGAGGCGCTGATCGACTCGATCGGCGTCAACGTGCATCTCGGCCATCGCGGCACCCCCTACGTCGACCGCTTCGCCGCCTGCGCCCAGGCGCTCGACGAACTCGGGATCCGGCACCTGCGCGACGACATCGTGCTCGTCGGCGACGAGCCGGCCGGGCAGTTCGAGCGCATCGCCGATCTGGCCGACCGGGGCTACCGTTTCAGCCTGATCTTCTACGACGGGCTCACGCCGGGGCCGCGGGTGCCGCCGGAGCGCTTCGCCGAGATCGCCGGCTGGGCCGGCGACGGGCTCATCGTGGCGGAGGGCGGCAACGAGCCGCCGGTCGCGGCGCGGCCGGGCCTCGCGCGGCTCTCGGCCGATCATCAGGCGGCCCTGTTCCGCGCGGTGCGGGCGGACACGCGGGCCGAGGCCGTGCGTGTGGCCGGACCGAGCTACATCCAGGGTAACGTCGCGGCGG
Source organism: Methylobacterium sp. 1030 (assembly GCF_040544715.1). Classification (NCBI taxonomy): domain Bacteria; kingdom Pseudomonadati; phylum Pseudomonadota; class Alphaproteobacteria; order Hyphomicrobiales; family Methylobacteriaceae; genus Methylobacterium; species Methylobacterium sp. 1030. Next base: position 329,247 of record NZ_JBEPKM010000002.1, read on the forward strand.
CGCAGAACCTCGCGGCGGTCGTCGACCTCGCCAACATCCACGCCTATCCCGGGGCCGAGCACCCGGAAACCGACGGCGGCGGCAGCCTCGCGCGCTTCGTCGCGGCCGCGCGCCCGGTCTTCGGCGACGCGCCCGTGATCGCGACCGAGAACGGCTACCACACGGCGCTCGCCACCGGCAGCGCCCACCTGCCGATCTCGCCGGGACTGCGCGCCCGCTACCTCCCGCGGATGCTGCTCTGGAGCTACCTCCAGAGCGTGCGGCGGACCTACCTGTACGAGCTGATCTCCAGCTTCGACCGCGGCGACGCCGATCCCGAGAGCCGCTTCGGCCTTCTCGCCCACGACGGTCGCCCCACACCCGCCTTCGCGGCGGTGCGCAACCTCGTCCGGCTGTTCGGCGCCCCCGCCGGGGAGATCGCCGCCGTTCCGGCCGATCGCGACGTCACGCTCGGCAGCCCCGTTCCCGATCTCATCACCGCACGGTTCGCGCGGCGGGACGGGGCGACGCTCGTCCCGATCTGGCTCGGCCTCGACGGCTGGGACCGGCGTAGCCGGGCACCCCGGCCGGACTTGCCGGCGCAGACCGCCGAGCTCCGGCTGTCACGGCAGCCCCGGCGGGTGCGCCTCCATCGCTTCGACGACGACGGCGCCGTGAGCGTGGTGGAGCTTCCCGCGGACAGGCGGGTGCCGGTCCCGGTCACGGACCGCCTCGGCGTCGTCGAGCTCACCTAGGGTCGCCGCCGACGGAGTCGTTCCGTGACGCGCCCGATCTCCGATTCTCGCGGAGGCCTGATCCATGCTGAGCTACCTGGGTGACACGATCGTCGGCCTGACCCTCGCGGTCCTGAACGCGCTGGCGCCGCTCGAAGTCCACGTGGACAAGGGCGTCCCCTATGCCGACGGGAGCGCGCACCGCGCCGACATCTACCGGCCAGCCGCCGGGAAGCCGCGTCCGGTCGCCGTGTTCCTGTACGGCGGCGGGTGGCGGACCGGATCGAAGGACGAGGTTGCCTACGTGGGCGCGGCCTTCGCGCGGCGGGGCGTCGTCGCGGTCATCCCCGAGTACCGCCACGTGCCGGCGGCGAGCCTCCAGGACATCCTCGCGGACAACGCCGCCGCCGTCGCCTGGACCCTCGCGCACGCGGCCGAGTACGGCGGCGATCCCGCCCGCGTCACCGTCGTGGGGCACTCCTCGGGGGCCTGGGCCGCCGCGATGCTGGGCCTCGACGCGACTTGGCTCCAGCGGGCCGGCTCCAGTCCCGCCAAGCTCGCCGGGATCGTCGGGCTGGCCGGACCCTACGCGACTTCGGCGCTGACCGATCCGCTGGATCGCCAGGTGTTCGCGGGCAGCGATCCGGCCCTGCAGCCGATCAACCACGCCGCCGATCCCCATCCGGCGATGCTGCTGGCCACCGGCGCGGCGGATCTCGACGTCAACCCCGCCGGAACCCTGTCGCTCGACCGGGCGCTGCGCGGCTTCGACGGCAGGGAGACGATTAAGATCTACCCGGGTCTCGGGCACGGGCAGATCGTCCACGCGATGAGCTTCCCGTTCAGTCTCCGGTACTCGGTCGCGGACGACGTCGCGCGTTTCGTTAAGGGCGCCCGTGCCGGCCCGTGAGGCCGAGCGGGCGAGGGCAGGGACCGGCGCGGCGCGCCGATCCCTGCGTCCCCATTCGACGGGCCGCGGGTCTCAGTGATAGCCCGGCGCGCCCGCCGCGACCTTGCCGCGGAACAGCCAGTAGACGTAGCCGGTGTAGGCCAGGATCATCGGGACCAGGATCACCGCGCCGGCCAGAAGGAACGCCTGGCTGCTCGGGTGGGTCGCCGCGTCCCAGATCGTGACCACCGGCGGGACGATCATCGGCCACAGGCTGATGCCGAGCCCGACATACGACATGAGGAACAGGCCCAGGGCGCAGAGGAACGGCTTCACTTCGGCCCGCCGATCGAGCGCGACGAAGAAGCGCCACGCCAGCAGCGCGACGAGCGCCGGCACCGGCGCGGCCAGGGCGAGATTCGGCCAGGACAACCACCGCGCGCGGAACGCGTCGCTGAGGATCGGCATCGCCGCCGAGACGACCACGATGGCCGCCAGCGTGACGAGGCCGAGCCGGCGCGCGAGCCGGTAGGCCCGGAGCTGGAGCTCGCCCTCCGTCTTCCAGATCAGCCAGCAGGCGCCGAGCAGACCGTAGCCGGCGACCAGGGCGGCCCCGGTCAGCACCGAGAACGGCGTCAGCCAGTCCCACCAGCCGCCCGCGTAGGCGCGACCCTCGACCCGGATGCCCTGGACCAGGGCCCCGAGGCAGATGCCCTGGCAGAAAGTCGCCACGTAGCTGCCCCACGAGAAGGACCGGTCCCAGGTCCGCTGGCTCGCGGGCGAGGCCGCGCGGAACCGCATCTCGAAGGCGACGCCGCGGAAGACCAGCGCGAGGAGCATCAGGATCAGCGGCATGTAGAGCGCCGGCAGGATCGTGGCGTAGGCCAGCGGGAACACCGCGAACAGCCCGCCGCCGCCGAGGATGAGCCAGGTCTCGTTCCCGTCCCAGACCGGCGCCACGGTGTTGACCATGACGTCCCGGTCCGCCTTGCCGCGCACCGCCGGGAACAGGATGCCGACCCCGAGGTCGAAGCCGTCCATCACCACGTAGAGGAAGACCGCCGTGGCGATGAGAAGCGCCCAGATGAGCGTGAGATCGAGGGGCATCGGGCTACTCCGCGGGCTGCGCGAGGGGGCGGCCGGCAGTCGGAGCGCCGGCGACGAGGGCGGGGGCGGGCGTGATGCCGGCGGTGCGGATCGGCTGTCCGGGCGGCGGGCCGGGCTCGTGGGCGTGCGGCGCCTGATTGAACAGGTGCAGGAGGTACCAGATGCCCGCGCCGAACACCGCGAGGTAGACCGCCGCGAAGGCCGCCAGCGAGGCGGCGACGGCCGGGGCCGCCACCGGTGACACGCTGTCGACGGTGCGCAGCGCGCCGTAGACGGTGAAGGGCTGACGCCCCGCCTCGGTCACCGTCCAGCCGGCCGTGACCGCGATCAGGCCGGACGGCCCCATGCCGACCGCGAAGCGGTGCAGCCAGGGCGTGTCGTAGAGCCGCCCGCGGTGGCGCAGCCAGAGCGCGGCGAGACCGAGGGCGATCATCAGCAGGCCGAGGCCGACCATGATCCGGAACGACCAGAACACCAGGGGGAGGTTGGTCGGCCAGAGGTCGCGCGGCATGTCGTTGAGCCCGCGGACCTCACCGTCGAGATCGTGGGTCAGGTAGAGGCTGGCGAGGCCGGGAATCTCGATCCGGCCCCGCACCGCGCCCGCCTCCGCGTCCGGCCACCCGAACAGGATCGCGGGGGCCCGGCGCTCCGTCTGGAAATGACCCTCCATGGCGGCGACCTTGGCGGGCTGGTGCGCGTAGGAATTGCCGCCGTGCAGGTCGCCGATCACCAGCTGGGCCGGAGCCACAGCGGCGGCCATCCACATGGCCATCGAGAACATCAGCCGGGCCCGGGGATTGGCCCGGTCCCGCAGCAGGTGCCACGCGCCCACGGCGCCGACGATCATCGCGGTGGTGAGGTAGGCGCCGGTGACCGTGTGGGCGAAGCGGTAGGGGAAGGACGGGTTGAAGACGATCGCCCACCAGTCGGCCGGGTTGAAGCGGCCGTCCGGCGCGACGACGTGGCCGGTGGGTGTCTGCATCCAGGAATTGGCCGAGAGGATCCAGAACGCGGAGGTCAGGGTGCCGACGGCGACGAGGCAGGTCGCCAGGAAGTGGAGCCCCTTGCCGACCCGCTCCAGGCCGAACAGCATGACGCCGAGGAAGCCCGCCTCCAGGAAGAAGGCCGTGAGCACCTCGTAGCCGAGAAGCGGCCCGAGCACCGGCGCCGTCCGGTCGGCGAAGACCGACCAGTTCGTGCCGAACTGGTAGCTCATGACCAGGCCGGACACGACGCCCATCGCGAAGGCAACCGCGAAGATGCGGAGCCAGTAGCGGTAGGTGTCCAGATAGACGGCCTTCCCGGTGCGCAGCCAGAAGCCTTCGAGCACGGCGAGGTAGCTCGCGAGCCCGATGGTGAAGGCCGGGAACAGGAAGTGCCAGACGACGGTGAGCGCGAATTGGGCTCGCGCGAGATTGACTGCACTCGGCAGTTCGAGGGCGGACATCGCGGTCTCCAGGGGACGAACGCGGCAGCTCTGCCGTGGCACGGATCGCGACGCGTTGATTCAGCTCAAGGCCGGTGCCGTGAATCTGAGGGCGTCGGCGCGATTGCGCTGGATCAAGGCCCTCGCCCGCGCCACCCGCGACATCCTGCAGGCGAGCACCCTCTGCTGCCTCATGGCGCACTGACGGGCCGAACCGGCGCCGGGACGACTGGCGTTTGCCCGCCGGCGCGGTCTAGCGCGAGAAGTGCGTGGTCGACATGCGGTCCGTGATCAGCTCGGACGGGACCCAGTCGCTGGGCGGAACCAGCTCGCGTCGGATCAGCGCCAGGGCGTCGTCGACCGCGCGCCGGCCCTGGACGCCCGCGTCCTGGAAGATCGTCACGGCGAGGCGCAGGTCCTGCATCGCCTGCATGCCCTCGGCGGTGGCATCCAACCCGCCGATGCGGATCCGGCCCGCCGGAATCCTGGCAGCCTCGACCGCCTCGGCGGCGCCGAGCGCCATCTCGTCGCTGGTCGCGGCGATCGCGTCGATGCCGATGCCTCGGGCGAGCCACCCGGCGACGGTGGCCCGCGCCGTCGCGCGACTCGCATCCGTCGCGGCCTCCGCGACGAGGCGGAGGCGCGGGCTCTCCGCCAGCACCTCCCTGGCACCCCTGCTGCGGAGCGCCGAGACGGGATCGGTGGCGCTGCCCGCGAGGATCGCGACGCGTCCGGCCCCACCCGACATCTGGGCGAGCTTGCGCATCTGCAGCCGCCCGGCAACGAGATCGCTCGGCATGACCTGGGTGACGCGTCCGGCGAACCAGTCGGTCCGTGCGCCGTGGCCGATGAGGACGAGTGGTACGTCGGCTTCCAGGGCCAGCCGGGTGATCTCCTCGCGCGCCGCGGAGTCGACCGGCACGACCACGAGAGCGTCGGCTCTCTCGGCGATCAGCCGCCGCGCCTGCGCGATCTGCTCGTCGCCCGCACCGTCGGGCGCGTAGGCGAAGCGAGTCGCGACGCCCCGCGCGCGTGCCTGCTCGTCGAGGCCGTCGTGCAGGCGCCGGGCGACGCCTACCGGTGTCAGGAACGCGATGGTGGTGGCCGAGGCCGGCAGCGCCCAAGCCGCGAGGGCGAGGACGAGGGATCCCCTCCGGAGCGACCCGCCGATCGAGCGGCCGCGTGCCCACTCAATCCAGTTCATGCGGCCAGTTCCGTCCCGCTCTCAGCGGGCCCGCCTCACGCCGCACGGAGGCTCTCCAGGAGGCCAGCGAGCGCCTCGCCGAGACGGGCGGCGTCCTGGGTCAGGCCGTCGGCCGCGGTCAACACGGCCGTCGTCGGCTCGGCCGCCTCGGGGATCTCGGTGACGCCCGCGCCCTCCGCGTCGAACTCCTCGGTGCCGTCGGTCGCCTCCGCGATGGCCGTCACGATCTCCCGCGCGGTCGCACCCGGCCGCTCCACGGACTCGACGATAACGTTCGCCGCGCGGCTCATGTCCTCGACCCGCGCCGTGATGCCCGCGATCGCCGACACCGCCGCGTCGGTCGAGCCTCGGATCTCGGAGACGTGCTGGCCGATGATCTCGGTGGCCTCCCTGGTCTGCGCGGCCAGGGCCTTCACTTCGGAGGCGACCACCGCGAAGCCGCGGCCCGCGTCGCCGGCCCGGGCGGCCTCGATCGTGGCGTTGAGGGCCAGCAGGTTCGTCTGTGCGGCGATCTTGGCGATGAGGCGGACCGCGTCGCCGATCCGGTCGACGGCGCTGCTCAGCGCCTGAACGCGGGTGGTCGTCCGGGCCGCGTCCGCCGCGGCGCTTCCGGCCAGGGCCGCGGTGGCCTCGGCCTGCGCCCCAACCTCTTCGACCGCCGCGCCGAACGTGTCGGCAGAGACGGTGATCTGCCGGACCTTCGATCGCGTCTGCGCGAGCGCGGCGCCTAACGTGGTCGTTCGAACCGCCCCATCGCGGATCGCTTGGCCCACGTCGTCGGCGGTGACGCGCAGTGCCGCGGCGGTCGAAGACACTGCCTCGACCATGCCGCCGATCATGGTCTCGACCCGCTCGGTCGCGTACTCGATCACGGCGCGGCGCTGCTCGCTCTGAGCGCGCGACCGATCGGCCTCCGCGTCCCGCAACACGGCCTGCCGCAGCGTTTCCTGAACAGCTCTCGTCGCGGCCGCCATGACGCCGAGTTCGGTGCAGACCGCTGCCGCCGGGACCGCGACGGTGAGATCGTGGTCGGCCAGTCGCTGCATGGCGCAGGCGAGCGCTGTCATCGGCTGCGCGACGCCGCGCAGGATGGCCTGCACCAGGACCAGGGCAGCCAGCGCAGCGGCGGACAAGCCGGCCACGAGGCTCGGGCGCAAGGTCGAGCCGGCGGCGTCGACAGCTCCGAGTTGCTCGGCGACCGCGGCGTCGCGGTCGGTCAGCAGCGCGTCGACATCCCGTGCGACGGCTGCCGCGTCGGCCTGAAGCGCCGTCGCCCGCACCCTGTCGGCGAGATCACGTTCCCCAGCCCTGTCGAGGGCGGCCGCTTCCGCCTCCACGGCGAGGAAATGCTGCCACGCGTCCCACAGACCTCGAGCGCGCTCCCGCTCGTCCGCCGTCCTGATCGTCGACACATAGGCGGTCCAGGCCTTCAGGAATGCCTCGTGCGGCTCAATTGTCCGGTCGATGTCCTCTCGAGGGTCGGCCTCGGTCGATACGGCGCGCGCGAGACGTTCCGACGCACCGAGCTCCTGTGTCCGCTGCTTCATGGTGCCGAGAGCCCGGGCAGCCCCGATCTCCTGAGCCAGAGTGCGGCTGGCAGCGTCGATCGCTCCGACCTGCAATAGCAGGACGTAGACAATTACAAATGTGAGCGAGGTCATCGATCCTGCGAAGACGATCAGGATCGTTCTGAAACGCAGGGTGCAGCGATGGGTTGTTCGAATAATGAATGGCACCACAATCCTGACCCTAGGAAGGATCACCATGGTGCATCTATTTTACCTACCGGGAAAAATCAATTGCCTTCAGTGGGCCAACAAATGCGTCAAAATTTTTGAAATTTCGCTTCGACCCTCGGTTAAGCTGGATCATAGGCTTATATCGGCAGACTTATAATTTACACAATCAAACTATATAAGACAAATATCGGAATGGCGAGCGAGAGGGCGATGCATTATTGTAGGGGAAGCTGCTAGGCGTCCGATTCTGTCGCTGCCGGAGAGTCTCGCGGCCGCGCTCGTCAGTGAGCTTCAGGACCGGCTCGATACAGGCCGACGCGCGGGCCATGGCGTGCCTCCGGGCGGGCTGCTCGGAGGGCATATCGCAGCCGAGACGATCGCCGGGCGACGCGGCGACGGAGCCTCGATCAGAGCGGCTTGGCCTGCTGTGCCCGCATCCACAGCAGGCCGGCGATGCCCATCCAGGGACAGACGAAGACGATGAAGGCGACCAGCCCCATGACGACCTCCCGACAGCGTGCGGCGGACCTCAGGAAACGCTCGTGGTTTTTGCCGGATCCCTCTGATCGGACATGGCCCGGGCTTGGCGCGCCATGGCGATCAGCTCGGAGGCCGTGAGACCGCGCGGCGGCGGCGGTTCAGGCAGGTCGGCCAGTCCCGGCGAACGCGGTGCCGGCGGAAGGGCAGCCGCGCGCCCGGGCCAGAGCCGCTTCAGCCGTCCTGCCTTCCGCAAGCTTTGTCCCGCCACGCATCCGTCTCCCACACAACGAAGTGCGGCCACGGGTAGGCGACCGGGGCAGGGATGGTTAGCCGAACCGAAACAAGGGTCGGACTCCGGCCCGGCGTGGGGCGTATGCGAGGCCCCCTGGGCGGGCGCGTCCGCCGCCCTACCGCTGGCGTTTTCCGGATCGCCGGCGGATGGTGCAGGTCGAACCGGGCCCGACGACGCTCGGATCCTGCCGAAACCGCCATCCGGCATTCGGCCGGCTCGGGATGATCGCGAACGTCGACGCGGCCGGATTGTCGCTCGGGGTGATCAAGGCCGAAGCTTCGCGTGCGGCTCGGAGGTGCTTCGTCGAAGATCGGCCTCTGGTCAGAACGCAGCCTGAAACCTGGACGAATGATCGCCGGTATTGGCTGACAGCATCTCGGAGCTCGATGATCGCTCCGCGGCGGGGCGTGTTCAGGTCAGACGGGCACGAGCCGGCACTTCCCGCCCGGTTCAGCGAAAATCTCCGGTCTGTGATGCTGGCGCAGGTCCGCGATACGTTATGTGAGCTGAACGGAACCTCCCGGCTTTCGGCGCTGAGAGAGCGAACATGGCAGAGCCCCAAGCAATGGCCGCGCGCGTCGCGCACCTCGAAGCGGACAACGCCCGTCTTCGCCGCCTCCTGGACGAGTCCGGGACACCGGATGGTCTGCGTCACGGCTTGCGCGACACGTTGGCGATGCTGCGGGCGGTCCTGCGTCTCTCGGCCGAGACCGCCGAGACCGTCGACGGCTACGCGACGCATCTCGAAGGTCGGCTGGACGCCATCGCGCGCGTGCGGGTCGCGGCCGACACGTTCGGCGAGGTGAGCCTGCACACGCTCATCTCCGACGAGCTGATGATCCACCTGATCCGCGAAGGCGAACAGGCGACGCTGGCGGGGCCGACCGTGCGCCTCCGGCCGAAGGCCGCGCAGCTGATGGCCCTCGCGGTCCACGAACTCTGCAGCAACGCGATCGAGCACGGCGCCTTCGGTCTCTCGAAGGGCGGCGTTGACGTCACCTGGGTCGTCGCCGGCGCCGGGGCGAGCCCGCCGGGCGACCTGACGCTCGTCTGGAAAGAATCGGGGGGTGCGGGCGTCGCGCAGCCGAGCCGGCGCGGCTTCGGCATGCAGGTGCTCACCGAGATGCTGAGCTACGAGCTGCGGGCAACCGTCGCGCTCGCCTTCGAGCCCGACGGCCTGCGCTGCACGGTCACCTGCCCGCTGATTCCCCGGATCGGGCGCTTGGTCGAGGACGAGCGCGCGGACGAAGGCGGCGATCCGGGCTGACCCGGCGGCGACCGCCCGGATCGCCTCAGCCGAAAGTCCGCGCGGTCTCCCGGACCTGCCGCGTCGCGCGGTCGGCACGGCCGCTCGCCCGCGCGATCGTGGTCATCCCGCCGGAGATCGCGGAGACGTCCTGTGCGGCGGTCTGCATGGTGCCCGACATCTCGCGCATCACCGCGGATTGCTCCTCCACGGCCGCCGCGATGGTCGACGAGGCCGCGTCCAGGGCCCGGATCGTGCTTTGGATCGTGTCGATGGCGTCGACGGCCTCCCGGGTCGCCGCCTGCGTCGAGGCGATCTGCTGGCGGATCTGTTCCGTCGCGCGCCCCGTCTGCGCGGCCAGGGTCTTCACCTCCGACGCCACCACCGCGAAGCCGCGACCGGCCTCGCCGGCACGGGCCGCCTCGATGGTGGCGTTGAGCGCGAGCAGGTTGGTCTGCGCGGCGATGCCGGCGATGAGGCTCAGCACCGCGCCGATCTGCGCGGCCTGGTCGCTGAGGCCGGTCACGATCCGGCCGGTGCGCTGTGCCTGCTCCACGGCCTGCCCGGCCATCTCGGCGGCGTGGCTCACCTGCTGGCTGATCTCATCCACCGAAGCCGACAGCTGCTCCGCGCCGGTGGCCACCGAGCGGATGTCGCCGGACACGCGGTCCACCCGCGTGACCGCCGCGTCGGCCTGGCGCGTCACATCCGCCACAGCGTCGCCGATGGCGTCCAGCTCGGCGCCGATGGCGCTCTGCGCGGCGGCGCGCTGCTGCCGCTCGTGGACCTGGGCGGTGATGTCGGTGGCGAACTTGACGACCCGGACGGGCCGTCCATCCGCGTCCGTGATCGGATTGTAGGTCGCCTGGATCCAGACTTCCCGCCCGCCCTTGCCGGTGCGGCTGAACACGCCGGACTGATACTCCCCGCGTGCCAGGGCGGCCCAGAACAGCCGGTAAGCCTCGCTGGCGCGCTCCGCCTCGCCGACGAACAGGCTGTGATGCCGCCCCACGATCTCGTCGAGCCGATAGCCCACCGCGTCGAGGAAGTTCGCATTGGCGGTGAGAATCGTGCCGTCGAGCGCGAAGGCGATCACCGCCTGCGAGCGGTGCAGCGCGCTGATCTGCCCTTCCAGATCGAGGGCGCGGAGCTTCGGGGCGGTGATGTCGGTGGCGAACTTGACGATCTTGACCGGTCCGCCGCGCGCGTCGAGCACCGGGTTGTAGGAGGCCTGGATCCAGACCTCCCGCCCGCCTTTGGCGAGCCGTTTGTACTCGGCGCTGGCGAAGGTGCCGCGCCGCAGCTTGTCCCAGAATTCCCGATATGCCTCGCTCTCCCGCTCGGCCGGCGGGACGAACAGGCTGTGATGCCGGCCGCGGATCTCCTCGAGCGCGTAGCCCATGGCTTCCAGGAAGTTCGGATTGGCGTCGAGGATCGTGCCGTCCAGCGCGAACTCGATGGTGGCGAGGGACCGGCTCAACGCCGCGAGTTTGGCCGCGTGATCCCTACCAGCCAGAACACCCTCGAACATCGATGTCTCCGCATCCTGAGATGAGGGTGCGGCCGAAGCGCGCACCGAGCCGGTCGGATCAAGAATTTCTTAATCGAGATAAATTTTTATTGCGCCGGGCGACACCATAAACCTGTCGATGCCCGGCTCTAGCGCGGGCTTCGATAACGGGATGCCGTTGCGCGGCGGTTAAAATGGTTCGCTTTGCTCAAGAAATTCGCGGTGAGCCGCTAAATGCACAGTCCCACTTAATGAAAAGCCATGGGATAGCATAGATCAAGGGCGAGACTATCTTGCGTTGTGCGTCGCCCGCGTTCGCCCGCCGCTTGCCAGCCTGCGGTTGTAGGATTGCACCGCTGATCCACAGCCCACCGATCGACGCGGCGCGCGATGATGCGTGGGGAATCTGGGAAGGGCGTCGCGGCGCGGACTGATCAACTTGTCCGGCCGATGGTCGCCTCGATCCGGCCGAAGGGCTCGTCGGTCGGCAGGAAGACAACGCCCGGGTTGTCGAGGCCGAACGGTGTCAGGTCGATCGGCAGGTAGTGCTTGTTGGGCATGACGAAGCCGATCTCGGCCAGTTCCGGGACGGCGGCCAGGGCGGCCTCGCCCATCCGGTACATGCTGTCCTGGATCCCGCGGCTGTAGGTGGTGCCGAAGACGGTCAACAGCGTCGCGAGAATGCGAGCGTTGGTTCCGGCGTAATCGTGCGGCGCCGAGGCCCAGGTCCAGGTCGCGTCCATGCTGGTCGCGGCGATGCGGTCGGTCGTGTCGGGCAGGGTCCGGTACTGGTCCGCCACGAACCCCGTCCAGCCCGATTGCGTGGTCTTCATGAAGGTGTAGCCGCGCAATCCGGAGCGCAGGGTCGACCCAGTCCGGTCGGCGGTGAGCCCCACGTAGCCGGCGCCGTTCCCGTCGCGCGTGAAGGTGTGGCCGTGCGGCGCGTCGGCGATCGCGTGGCGGAGCCAGCGAACTTCCTCCGCTTCGATCGTGACGGTCTCGACCTGCGGGTAGGTCTCGAGCAGCACCCGCGCGACCGCGGCGACGAACCCCTCGGCGTCGAGCCCGAGATGCCGCGCCGCCGTCACGTTGACCATGTTCCGGATGCTGTCGGTGGCGATGGAGGCGCGGTTGTCACCCTCTGTCCAGGCCGCCTCGAAGCGCCCGGTCAACATGACCGACAGCGTCAGCTCGCGCGGCGTGTGGTGGTCGCCGTCGCGGGCGAGGCGCAGCACGCGAACCCGTTCCTTGCCGTACCGCGATGCCGTCAGGGCCATGGGGATCTCCGATCCGGACCGCCGCCGGCCATCTCACGCAAATCTGATTCATCCTAGGCCGACGTGCGTGGGGGCGCCAAGGTTCGAAGTTGCCGGCGCGGCTTGACCGGGGCCCGATTAGAACCGGCATAGTGTTGGGCCGGGCCGAACCGGCCTCGGACCGGCGAGCGGGCATGGACCTCAACACGATCGAGACCGTCGTCCGGCCACGGAGTCGGACCGAGCTTCCCGACTGGGCGGACGGCGATGCCTGCCTGGGAGGCGGGACGTGGCTGTTCTCCGAGCCGCAGGTCGGGATGCGGCGCCTCGTCGACCTCGCGGCGCTCGGTTGGCCACCGCACGCGGTCGACGCGGAGGGCCTGACCCTCGCGGCGACCTGCACCATCGCCCAGCTCGACCGGCTGGAACTGCCGCCGGGCTGGAACGCGGCGCCGCTGGTGGGCCAGTGCTGCCGCGCGCTGCTCGGCTCCTTCAAGATCTGGAACGTGGCCACGGTCGGCGGCAACGTCTGCCTCGCACTCCCGGCCGGGCCGATGATCGCCCTCGCGACGGCCCTCGACGCGACCTGCACGATCTGGTCCGCCGACGGGGCCGAGCGGGAGCTCCCGATCCTCGATTTCGTCCTCGCGCCGCAGCGGAACGCCCTGGCACCGGGCGAGATCCTGCGGAGCCTGTCGATGCCGGCCGCGGCGCTCGCGCGTCGCACGGCCTTCCGCCGCATCAGCCTCAGCCCGAACGGGCGCTCCGGCGCGCTGCTGATCGGGACGCGCGGCGCGGACGGCGCCTTCGCGCTCACGGTCACGGCCTCCGTCAAACGCCCGCTCCGCCTCGCCTTCGACGGTCTGCCGGATCCGGCCGCGCTGATGCGGGCGCTGGACGAGGCGATCCCGGACGCGCTCTACCACGACGATGTCCACGGGCGGCCTGACTGGCGCCGCCACATGACCCGGCACTTCGCCGAGGAGATCCGCGGGTCGCTCGACGCGGCGCCGTCGCCGGGAGCCGCGTCATGAAGCTCACGATCAACGGTGCCGCGCACGAGGGCGCGCCGAGAGCCGGGCAGTGCCTCCGGACCTATCTCCGCGAGGCCGGCTGGTTCGGCGTGAAGAAGGGCTGCGACGCCGGCGATTGCGGCGCCTGCACGGTCCATCTCGACGGCGAGCCCGTGCACAGCTGCCTGGTACCGGCCTTCCGCGCCGAGGGACGGAGCGTGACCACGATCGAGGGGCTGGCCGGTCCCTGCCGCGCCGACGCGGCCGAGCCGGCGGCGTTCCACCCGATGCAGGAAGCCTTCCTGGCGGCCCAGGGCTTCCAGTGCGGCTTCTGCACGCCCGGCATGATCATGACCGCGGCGAGCCTCGACCAGGGTCAGAAGCAGGATCTCGGCACCGCCCTCAAGGGCAATCTCTGCCGCTGCACCGGCTACCGCGCCGTGCGCGAGGCCATCGCCGGCAGCGCGCGCTCGGTCGAGAGCGGCGGCTGCGGCGATCCTGTGGGCCGCAACCTCGCGGCACCGGCCGCGCCGTTGGTCGTGTCCGGACGCGCCCGCTTCACGATGGACGCGCCGCTCGGCGACACGCTCCACCTCAAGGTGCTGCGCTCGCCCCACGCCCATGCCCGGATCGTCGCGATCGACGCGACGGCCGCCCGCGCCGTCCCGGGCGTCGTGGCCGTGCTGACCCACGCCGACGCGCCGACGCGCCGCTTCTCGACCGCCCGCCACGAGGATCCGCGCGACGACGCCTCCGACACGCGGGTCCTCGACCCGATCCTGCGATTCGTCGGGCAGCGCGTCGCCGCCGTGGTGGCGGAGACGGAAGCCGCCGCCGAGGCCGGCTGCCGCGCCCTGCAGGTGACCTACGAGGTGCGCCCGGCGCTCCTCGATCCGGAGCGCGCCCTCGATCCCGACGCAGCCCGCGTCCACGATCCCCGTGATTGCCCAGGCGAGGACGCACCGCCCCTGGAGAGCCATCCCAATCTCGCCGGCGAGGTGCACGGCGCGGTCGGCGACGTGGCGGCGGGCCTCGCCGGGGCCGATTTCGTCTACGCCGGGACGTTCCGGTCGCAGCGCGTCCAGCACGCCGCCATGGAGACCCACGGCTGCATCGGCTGGCACGCCGAGGACGGCCGCCTGACGCTGCGCACCAGCACCCAGGTGCCGTTCCTGACCCGGGACGCGCTGGCGGACCTGTTCGGGCTCGAGAAGGACGCGGTGCGCGTCGTCTGCGCGCGGGTCGGGGGCGGCTTCGGCGGAAAGCAGGAGATGCTGACCGAGGATCTCGTCGCCCTGGCGGTCCTGCACACCGGCCGGCCGGTGCGCTGGGAGCTGACCCGCCGGGAGCAGTTCGTCGGGACGACGACGCGCCACCCGATGCGGATGGACGTGAAAGTCGGCGCCCGCCGCGACGGCACCCTCACGGCGCTGAGCCTCGACGTCCTGTCCGACACCGGCGCCTACGGGAACCACGCGGGCGGCGTGATCCACCACGCCTGCCACGAGGTGCTGGCCGCCTATGTCTGCCCGAACAAGCAGGTGAGCGGCCGCGCCGTCTACACGCACACGGTGCCGGCGGGCGCCTTCCGCGGCTACGGGTTGAGCCAGACGATCTTCGCGCTGGAATCCGCGCTGGACGAGGTCGCCCGCGAACTCGGCCTGGACCCGTTCGCCCTGCGGCGGCGCAACGCCGTCAAGCCGGGCGACGCCATGGTGTCGAACAGCCTGGAACCGCACGACGTGATCTTCGGCAGCCACGGGCTCGACCAGTGCCTCACCCTGGTCGAGGAGGCGCTGCGGTCCGATCCGGGGCCCGAGCCGGAACCCGGCTGGCGCGCCGGGACCGGCATCGCGATGGCGATGATCGACACGATCCCGCCGCGCGGCCACCACGCCGACGCGCGGGTCAGCCTGGACGCCGACGGGCACTTCACCGTGCGCGTCGGGACGGCCGAGTTCGGCAACGGCACCAGCACGGTGCATCGGCAGATCGCGGCCTCGGCGCTCGGCGCCGCGCCGGAGCGTGTCCGCGTCGCGGGCGCGGACACGGATATCGTCGGGCACGACACCGGCGCCTACGGGAGCACCGGCACGGTGGTGGCGGGCCTGGCGACGCTGCGCGCCGCCGAGGCGCTCGCGCTCCGGATCCGCGCGCGGGCCGCCGAGATCGCGGGCGCGACCCCGGAATCCTGCCGCTTCGACGGGGAGCGGGTCGAGACGCCGGCCGGACCGGTCACGCTGGCGGCGGTCGGTCCCCTGGACGCGACCGGCCGGGCCGACGGCAGCCCGCGCTCGGTGGCGTTCAACGTCCACGCCTTCCGGGTGGCGGTCGACCCGGTGAGCGGCGCGGTGCGGATCCTCAGGAGCGTCCACGCAGCCGATGCCGGGCGGGTGATCAACCCGATGCAGTGCCGCGGTCAGGTCGAGGGCGGCATCGCGCAGGCGCTCGGCGCGGCGCTCTACGAGGACGTCCAAGTCGCCGCGGACGGAAGCCTCGTTACCCAGACGTTCCGCGACTACCACATCCCCGCCTGCGCCGACGTGCCCGACACCGAGGTCCTTTTCGCAGATACCCACGACAGCGTCGGCCCCCTCGGCGCCAAGTCGATGAGCGAGTCGCCGTTCAACCCGGTGGCGGCGGCGCTCGGCAACGCCATCCGGGACGCGACCGGGGCTCGCCTGACCGCGACCCCCTTCGCGCCGGACAGGATCTACCGGGCCGTGGCGGCCGGCCGGGCGGGGCTCGCGTGATGGATCGCGCGCGGGACGCGGTGCCGGCGGCGAGGCCCGGCCTCCTGGAACGCACCTTCCGCCTCGCCGAGCACGGCACCAGCGTACGCACGGAGGTGCTAGCGGGGCTGACCACCTTCCTGACGATGGCCTACATCGTCTTCATCAACCCGAGCATCCTCGGGGATGCCGGCATGCCCCGGGGCGCGGTTTTCGTGGCGACCTGCCTCGTGGCGGCGCTCGGCTCGATGATCATGGCGCTCTGGGCCAATTACCCGATCGCCCTCGCGCCCGGCATGGGGCTCAACGCCTACTTCACCTACGTGGTGGTCCAGCAGCTCGGCTTCAGCTGGCAGGCCGCCCTCGGCGCGGTGTTCATCTCGGGCGTGTGCTTCCTGATCGTCACGCTGACAGGCCTGCGCGCGCTGATCGTCGAGGGGATCCCGCGCTCCATGCGGATCGCCATCACGGTCGGGATCGGCCTGTTCCTGGCGATCATCGCGCTCAAGAACGCCGGCCTCGTCGCGGCGAGCCCGGCGACCTTCGTCACCCTCGGCGACCTGCACAAGCCCGAAGCGATCCTGGCGGTGCTGGGCTTCCTGATGGTGGCCGTCCTCTCCGCCCGGAAGGTGCGGGCGGCGCTGCTGTCGAGCATCCTCACCGTCACGGCGCTGAGCTTCGTCTTCGCGGGCAACACCTTCCAGGGAATCGTCTCCCTGCCGCCGTCGATCGCCCCGACCCTGTTCGCCCTCGACATCCCGGGTGCCCTCTCGGCGGGCCTGCTCCACGTCATCCTGGTCCTGTTCCTGGTGGAGCTGTTCGACGCCACGGGCACGCTGATGGGCGTGGCGAGCCGGGCCGGACTCCTGACCGACGGGAAGATGCGCCGCCTCGACCGGGCGCTGATGGCCGATTCCGTCTCAGTCTTCGCGGGCTCGCTCCTCGGCACGTCGAGCACGACGGCGTACCTGGAGAGCGCTTCCGGCGTCGAGGAGGGCGGCCGCACCGGGCTCACGGCAGCCACCGTGGCGGTGCTGTTCCTCGCCTGCCTCTTCTTCGCGCCGCTCGCGGGCGCGGTGCCCGCCTACGCCACGGCGCCGGCGCTGTTCTACGTCGCCTGCCTGATGCTGCGCGAGCTGGTCGAGCTCGACTGGGACGATATCACCGAGGTCGTGCCGGCCTGCGTCACGGCCCTGCTGATGCCGTTCACCTACTCGATCGCCACCGGCGTCTCCTGCGGGTTCATCACCTACGCGGCGCTGAAGCTGCTGGCGGGCCGCGCCCGGGAGGTGAAGCCGATCGTCTGGGTGATCGCGGCGGTCTTCCTGTTCAAGTTCGTCGAGACCGGCGGCGCGCACTGACGGCCGCGCGGCGCCCTTACCGGCCCGTCGCGGCCGCGTAGAGCGCCGCCGCGTCCCGCGCGGCGCGCATCGCCGCGGCGGCCCCGGGGTCGCGCAGGCGCCGCGCCACGCAGGCCAGCGCGTTCAGCGTCTCGCCCTCGGCGACGGCCGGGAGCAGCAGCAGGACGACGAGGTCCACCGGCCGATCGTCGACCGCGTCGAAATCGATCGGGTCGCGGAGCCGGGCCAGGATCCCGTAGGGGCGCGCGATGCCCTCGAGCCGCGCGTGCGGCAGGGCGATGCCGTCGCCGACCCCGGTCGAACCCAGGGATTCGCGCCGGATCAGCGCGGGGAGGATCGTCTCCGCGGCGAGGCCGAGGACGCCGGCGGCGCGGCGCGCCAGCTCCTCGAGCAGCGCCCCCTTGCCGGCGGCGCGCAGGCCGACGAGCGCGTCGGAGGGCGCGAGGATCCGGTCCACACTCATCGCGCGGGATCGCGGGCGCTGGGACACATCGGGTCGTCCTCGGGATCAGTGGGCGGTCGCGCCGCCGGCGCCGCGGTGCGGCGGGGCCGGCTCGTCGTCGGGCGCGCGCAGGCGGTAGCCGACACCGGTCTCGGTCAGCAAGATCCGCGGGCGCTCGGGATCCGCCTCCAGCTTCTGGCGGAGCTGGCGCACGTAGACGCGCAGGTATTGCGGATCGGACGAGGACGGCACGGAGCGCATCAGCTGCGCGTGGGTGAGCACCTTGCCGGCATGCAGGACCAGGACGCGCAGGAAATCGTACTCGCGCGGCGTCAGCTTCACCTCGGCCTCGTCGACCTTCACGATCCGGCGGACCAGATCGACTGACAGGGTGTCGACGCGGAAGATCGGCCGCTCGCCCCGCGCGGCGAGCTGGTGGCGCATGGCGGCCCGCAGGCGCGCCAGCAGCTCCGCCATGCCGAACGGCTTGGTCACGTAGTCGTTGGCGCCGAGATCGAGCGCCTCGACCTTGCCGCTCTCGTCGTCGCGGCTCGAAAGCACGACGACCGGGAGGTCGGGATGGCTCGATCGAACCGACCGCAGCAGGTCGTGGCCGCGCATGTCGGGCAGGCCGAGATCGAGGATCACGAGATCGACGCCCTCCCGGCCGAGCAGCGCCAGGGCGGTCCGGGCATCGGGCGCCTCCAGGATTGCGTAGCCCTGCGTGGCCAAGCCCATGCGCAGGAGCTTGCGGATCGGCGGCTCGTCGTCGACGACCAGGATCGTGGGGCTCATGCGGCGATGTCCCTGGGCGCGCTCCGGGCCGGAACCGGCAGGCTGACGGTGAAGCAGGCGCCGCCGCGGTCGGGGCGGTTCTCGGCCGTGACGGTGCCGCCCATCGCCTCGACGAAGCCCCGGGAGATGGCGAGGCCCAGCCCCGTGCCGGCCCGGACACGGTCGCCCTTCCGGACGCGGTAGAACTTGTCGAAGACCCGCTCCATATCCGCCTCGGGCAGGCCGTCGCCCTCGTCCAGCACGGCGATCCGGACCCGGTCGTCCGCGCGGCGCGCCCGGACCGTCACGGTCGAGCCCTCGGGCGCGTACTTGGCGGCGTTGTCGAGGAGGTTGACCAGGACCTGCTCGAACAGGACCGGGTCGAGCGCCAGCGGCGGCAGGTCGGCCTCGACCTCCACGGCGACGCGGTGGTCGGCGAGGATCTTCTGGGTGCGGCGCAGGGCGGTGTCGACGGTCTCGGCCACGTCCTGCGCGGAGAGGTTCGGCGCCACCGCGCCGGCCTCCAGCCGGGTCATGTCGAGGAGGTTGGCGATGAAGCGGTTGAGCCGCTCCGATTCCTCGATGATCGTCGCCAGCAACTCCGCCTTGGCGTCCGCGGGCAGCGCCGCCTCGAGGTCGCGCAGCGTGCTGGCCGCGCCCAGGACCGAGGCGAGCGGCGTGCGCAGGTCGTGGCTGATCGAGGTGAGCAGCGCCTGGCGCAGGCGGTCGGTCTCGGCCGCGCGCTCGGCCCGGTCGAGATCCTCCACGAGCCGGACCCGCTCGATCGCGAGGGCGCCCATGTCGGCAAGGGCGTCGAGGAGGCGGCGGCCCTCAGGCGACAGGATCGGCCCGGTGCCGTCGGAATCGAGGCCGATCACCCCGATCGTCCCGCGCCCGGTCCGCATCGGCAGGAACAGGCGCTTGGCGCCCGGCAGCGTGTCGGCGCCCCGGCCCGCGGGCCGGTCGTTGTCGAAGGCCCACTGCGCGGCCGCGAGATCGGCCTCGTCCAACATGTCCTCGGGCGGGTAGCCCGCCCGCACCGTGACGGCCTGGCCGTCCGGCAGCAGGAGGACGACGCGCACCTTCAGCATCGCGGCGACCTGGGCGCAGGTGGCCCAGAGCACGTCGTCGAGGGTGCCGCAGGCGGCGAGCTTCCGCGAGAAGCCGAACAGCCGTTCCGTGGCCCGCGCCCGGCCCTGGCTGACCACCGCGACGCGACGCGCGCGGGAGGCGAGGTTCGAGACCAAGACGGCCACCAGGGTGAAGAGCAGGAAGGCCGCGACGTTGGTCGGATCGGCGATGGTGAGCGTGTAGACCGGCGGCAGGAAGAAAAAGTTGTAGGCGAGCGAGCCCGCCACCACCGAGACGAGGGACGGCCCGAGGCCCCAGCGCACCGCCACGGCCACGACCGCGGTCAGCAGGAACAGGTCGGCGTTCTCGACGCCCGCGTAGGGTTCCGCGACGATGGCCGCGCCGAGGCCCGCGGCGATCGCCGCCAGCGCGATCGCGTAGGGCCGCGCGTCGCGCCCCGGGCGCGGCGCGGTCACCGCCACGGCGCGGCGCGCCGGCTTCTCGTCCGGGACGGCCTCGCCGGGGACGACGTGCACGCTGATGGCGCCGCTGTGCCGCACGAGGTCGTACACCACCGAGCCGTTGACCAGCTCGAAGAGCCACGAGCGGTTCGCCTTGCCGACGACGATGTGGTTCACGTTGGCCGAGCGCGCGTAGTCGAGCACGTCGTCGGCGATCCGGCGCCCGCCCGGCAGGGTGACGGCGTCGCCGCCGAGGCGGTCGGCGAGCCGCAGGGCCTCGGCGATGCGGTCGCGCTCGGCCTCGCTCAGGGCCGCCGCCCGCGCGCCCTCGATGGAGAGCGCCGTCCAGGGGGCGTGCAGGCGGTCGGCCAGACGCTTGGCGTGGCGCACGAGGCCGGCGGAGCGGGGATCCTCGTTCACGCAGACCAGCACGCGCTCGCCCGCCGCCCAGGGACCGGCGATCGCGTTGGCCCGCATGTGACCGAGCAGCTCGTCGTCGACCCGGTCGGCGGTGCGCCGGAGCGCCAGCTCGCGGAGCGCCGTGAGGTTGCCGCGCGAGAAGTAGTGCTTGAGCGCGCGCTCGGCGTGCGTCGGAACGTAGACCTTGCCGTCCTTCAGGCGCTGGATCAGGTCGTCGGGGTTGAGGTCCACGACCTCGATGTCGTCCGCCCGGTCGAGGACGCCGTCCGGCACCGTCTCGCGCACCCGGATGCGGGTGATCGACGCCACCACGTCGTTGAGGCTCTCGACGTGCTGGATGTTGAGCGTCGTCAGGACGTCGATGCCGGCATCGAGCAGCTCCTCGACATCCTGGTAGCGCTTCGGGTGGCGCGAGCCCGGGGCGTTGGTGTGGGCGAGCTCGTCGACCAAGGCGAGGGCCGGCCGGCGCGCCAGCAGGGCGTCGAGGTCCATCTCCTGCAGGACGGTGCCGTGATACGGAACGGAACGGCGGGGGATCGTCTCGAACCCGTCGAGCAGGGCCTCGGTCTCGGCGCGGCCGTGCGTCTCGACGACGCCGACCACGACGTCGAGGCCTGCCTTCAGCCGCGCCCGCCCGACGGTCAGCATCTCGTAGGTCTTGCCGACCCCGGGTGCGGCGCCGAGGAACACCTTCAGTCGGCCACGCGTCCGCTCCTCCCGGCGCGCCGCTTCGAGCAGGGCGTCGGGGGAGGGGCGGGTCGGGTCGCGGCCGGTCTCGGGCATGATCGCCATCTTAGCAAAACGCCGCGGCCAGCGCGGAATCGTCGCGTCATTGCGAGCGGAGCGAAGCAACCCAGAGCAGCGGGACGCCGGTGGACGTGGCGCGGCTGGATTGCTTCGCTTCGCTCGCAAAGACGAAGCGGGATCCGCAGCGCAGCTTCGGGGTCCCCCCTGCTGTCGGGCGCGCCTCAGCGACGGGCGAGAGCGTCGACCGCGAGGTTCAGCGCCAGCACGTTGACGCGCGGCTCACCCAGGAGGCCGAGGGTGCGCGCCTCGATGCGGGACGACACCAGCGCGCGCAGCTTGTCCGCCGGGATCTTGCGGGCCCTGGCGACGCGGGGAACCTGGAAGTAGGCGGCCTCGGGCGAGATTTCCGGGTCGAGGCCCGAGCCGCTGGTCGTGACGAGGTCGACCGGAACGGGCGCATCCGGGTTCTCGGCCCTGAGCGCGTCGAGATCGGCCTTCACCCGCTCGGCCAGGGCGGCGCTGGTCGGCCCGAGATTCGAGCCCGAGGAGTTCGCCGCGTTGTAGGGCGCCGGCACCGTCTTCGAGACGTCGGACGGGTCCGGCGCCGTCGTCGCCGAGGGCCGGCCGTGGAAGTAGCCGGCACCCGTGAAGTTCTGGCCGATCAGGCTGGAGCCGACGACCGTGCCGTCGCGCGCGATCAGGCTGCCGGCGGCCTTCGCGGGGAAGATGGCGCTGGCGAGGCCCGTCATCGCGAGGGGGTAGGCGAGGCCCGTGATCGCCGTCAGGGCGGTGAGCAGGACCAGGGCGGGGCGAAGCTGGTTGAGCATGGCAGGTCTCCGGGGACCGGTTCAGGCGAGGTGGAGGGCGCTGACGGCGAGGTCGATGGCCTTGATGCCGACGAAGGGCACCAGGACGCCGCCGAGGCCGTAGATCAGGAGGTTGCGGCGCAGCAGCGCGGCCGCGCCGACGGCCCGGTAGGTAACGCCGCGCAGGGCCAGCGGAATCAGCGCCACGATGATCAGGGCGTTGAAGATGATCGCCGACAGGATCGCGCTCTGCGGCGAGGCCAGGCCCATGACGTTCAGCGCCTGGAGCTGCGGGTAGAGCGTGAGGAACATCGCCGGGATGATGGCGAAGTACTTGGCCACGTCGTTGGCGATCGAGAAGGTCGTCAGCGCGCCGCGGGTCATCAGCAGCTGCTTGCCGATGCCGACGATCTCGATGAGCTTGGTCGGGTCGCTGTCGAGGTCGACCATGTTGCCGGCCTCGCGGGCCGCGACGGTGCCGGTATTCATGGCGACGCCGACATCGGCCTGGGCCAGCGCCGGGGCGTCGTTGGTGCCGTCACCGCACATGGCGACGAGCTTGCCGTCCGCCTGCTCCTTGCGGATCAGCGCGAGCTTGTCCTCCGGGGTGGCCTGGGCGAGGAAGTCGTCGACGCCGGCCTCGGCGGCGATCGCCGCCGCGGTCATCGGGTTGTCGCCGGTGATCATCACCGTGCGGATGCCCATCTGGCGCAGCTCGGCGAAGCGCTCGCGGATGCCGCCCTTCACGATGTCCTTGAGGTAGACCACGCCCAGCAGGCGGCCGTCCCTGGCGACGGCGAGCGGCGTACCGCCGGCCTTGGCGATCTCCTCCGCGATGGCGCGGATCTCGGTCACGACGCCGGTCTCGGCCTCGGGGCGGACGGCCAGGGCGACGTTGGAGTCGCGCGAGGCGATGGGCTGGCCCGAGACCGAGGCGATGACGGCATCGACGGCGCCCTTGCGGATCGACGTGCCCTGCAGATCCACCCCCGACATCCGCGACTGCGCGGTGAACGGCACGAAGGTGGCGTTCAGGCTCGCCATGTCGCGGGCGCGGATGCCGTATTTCTCCTTGGCCAGGACCACGATGGAGCGGCCCTCCGGCGTCTCGTCGGCGAGCGAGGCGAGCTGCGCCGCGTCGGCGAGATCCTGCGCGCTGACGCCGCGGACGGGGCGGAACTCGGTCGCCTGACGGTTGCCGAGGGTGATCGTGCCGGTCTTGTCGAGGAGCAGCGTGTCGACGTCGCCCGCCGCCTCCACGGCGCGGCCCGACATGGCGAGCACGTTGAAGCGGACCAGCCGGTCCATGCCGGCGATGCCGATCGCCGAGAGCAGCGCGCCGATCGTCGTCGGGATCAGCGTGACGAAGAGGGCGACCAGCACGATCACGGGGATGGACCCGCCCGCGTAGCTCGCGAAGCTCGGGATCGAGGCCACCGCGAAGACGAACACGATGGTGAGGCCGGCGAGCAGGATGTTCAGGGCGATCTCGTTCGGCGTCTTCTGCCGCGAGGCGCCCTCCACGAGGGCGATCATCCGGTCGACGAAGGTCGAGCCGGCCGCGGCGGTGATGCGGACCTTGATCTCGTCCGAGAGGACCTGCGTGCCGCCGGTTACCGCCGAGCGGTCGCCGCCGGATTCGCGGATCACCGGGGCGGATTCGCCCGTGATGGCCGCCTCGTTCACGGAGGCGACCCCCTCGATCACCTCGCCGTCGGAGGGGATCAGGTCGCCGGCCTCGACCAGGACGACGTCGCCGACCCTGAGCGTGGTGCCCGGCACCGTCTCGAAGGCCCGGCCCTGGCCGGTCAGGCGCTTGGCGGTCATCTCGGTGCGGGTGCGCCGCAGGCTGTCGGCCTGGGCCTTGCCGCGGCCCTCAGCGAGGGCCTCGGCGAAGTTGGCGAAGATCAGGGTGAACCACAGCCAGAGGATGATCTGGCCCGAGAAGAGCAGGTCGCTGCCGCCGGTGACGAGGTCGCGGACGAACAGCACGGTGGTGAGGAGCGCCACGACCTCGACCACGAACATGACCGGGTTTCGGATCATGGCCCGCGGATCGAGTTTTCGTAGCGAGCCGAGGAGGGCCGGCCCGATCAGGGCGGCGCTGAACAGGGATGACGTCTGACGCGACATGGGAGATGTCCGGAAGGGAGATTGAAGTGAGGCTGCCGTCCTTGCGAGCGCAGCGAAGCAGCCCAGGGCCGCGCTTCGCTGCGCGCGCGATCACGGTTGCGGAGGCTCAGCCCCCGGCGCCGAGGGTGAGCGCGTAGGCGGCCAGCAGGGCGAAGCCGCCGAGCATCACGACGCCGAGGAGCGCCAGGATGAGGTCGGAGGTCCGCAGGGGCTGAGCGCCGCCGCGGTCGTGCCGCAGTGGAGAGCGGTGCAGCGCGAGGTGGTGGCGCGGGACGCGCCGGGCGGGGAAAGCGCGCGGCATCTCAGCCCCCTGTCGCGAAGGTCTGGCCGGCCGCGCCCGCGAAGTGCTCCACGATCGGGCCGAGCGCGAGCGACGGGAAGAAGGTCAGGCCGCCCATGATGAGCACGACGCCGACCAGCAGCCCGACGAACAGGCCGCCGTGGGTCGGGAACGTGCCCGCGGAGGCCGGGACCGTCTTCTTGGCCGCCAGCGAGCCCGCGATGGCGAGCACCGGGATCTTCACGAAGAACCGGCCGACCAGCATGCCGACAGCGAGCGTGCTGTTGTAGAACAGCGTGTTGGCCGTCAGCCCGCCGAAGGCCGAGCCGTTGTTGGCCGCCGCCGACGTGTAGGCGTAGAGGATCTCCGAGAAGCCGTGCGGGCCGGCATTGGCCGGGCCGGCGAGGCCCGCCGGCACCACTGTCGCCAGGGCGGTGAAGCCCAGCATCATCAGCGGCAGGCAGAGGATGCCGAGCATGGCCATCTTCACCTCCTTCGCCTCGATCTTCTTGCCGAGGTATTCGGGGGTGCGGCCGACCATCAGGCCCGCCACGAAGATCGCCACGATGACGAAGATCAGCATGCCGTAGAGGCCGGCGCCGACGCCGCCGATGATGACCTCGCCGAGCTGCATGTTGAGCAGCGGGATCAGGCCGCCGAGCGCCGTGAACGAGTCGTGCATCGCGTTCACCGCGCCGCAGGAGGCCGCGGTGGTGATCACCGCGAACAGCGCCGAGGCGCTGATCCCGAAGCGGACCTCCTTGCCCTCCATGTTGCCGCCGGTGAGCCCGAAGCTGCTGAGCACCGAGCTGCCGTTGGCCTCGGCCCAGTAGGTGACGGCGACGCCGGCCAGGAACAGGATTCCCATGGCGCCGAGGATCGCCCAACCCTGACGCTCGTCACCGACCATGCGGCCGAAGACGTTGGTCAGCGCGGCGCCGATCGCGAAGATCGAGACCATCTGGACGAAGTTCGACAGGGCGGTGGGGTTCTCGAAGGGGTGCGCGGCGTTGGCGTTGAAGAAGCCGCCGCCGTTGGTGCCGAGCATCTTGATCGCCACCTGGCTCGCGACCGGGCCCAGCGCGATGGTCTGCTTGGCGCCCTCCAGCGTCGTGGCGTCCGCGTAGGCGCTGAGCGTCTGCGGCATGCCCTGCCAGACCAGGAACAGCGTGTAGGGGATGCAGATCGGCAGCAGCACGTAGAGGGTCGCGCGGGTCACATCGACCCAGAACGAGCCGATCGTGCCGCTGGAGGCGCGGGCGAACCCGCGGATCAGCGCCACCGCGACCGCGATGCCGGTCGCCGCCGACAGGAAGTTCTGGTGCGTCAGGCCCAGCATCTGGGACAGGTACGACAGCGTGGTCTCGCCGCCGTAGGACTGCCAGTTGGTGTTGGTGATGAAGCTGGTCGACGTGTTGAACGCGAGATCCGGCGCCACCGCGCTCTGATCGGCCGGGTTCAGCGGCAGTACCGCCTGCAGGCGCAGGATCGCGTAGAGCACCGCGAAGCCCAGCACGTGGAACAGGATGACCGCGCCCGTATAGGCCAGCCAGTGCTGCTCCTGGCGGTCATCGATGCCGGACACGCGGTAGAGCCCGCGCTCGATCGGTCCGAGAACGGGCGAGAGGAGGGTGCGCTCTCCGGTGAAGACGCGGGTCATGTACGACCCGAGGGGCTTCACGAGCGCCAGAACGATCGCGCCGTACAGCGCGATCTGGATCCAGCCGTTGAGGGTCATGGGGGGAGATCCGTCAGGGCCGCTCAGAACCGCTCGGGGCGGACGAGGGCGTAGGTGAGGTAGACGAGGAGGCCGGCGGTCACGCAGGCGCCGAGGGCGAGATCGAGGGTCATGGCGGCCTCTCTCAGAGCCGGTCGCAGGCGGCCGCGTAGCCGGCCGCCGCGGCGAAGAAGGCGAAGCCCCCTGCGAGGAAGACGATGTCGAGCATGGTGGTCTGGTCCGGTTCGGCGGACCGGCCGCGGAGGCTCCGCGGCCGGCCTTGGCCGACCAGCAGTGTCGCCGGGAACCGCGTTAGGGTTCGAGCGAGGACCGGGCGGGAGTTTATAAGGGCCGCGTTAGGATCCGGCGTCCCCGCCGAAGCTGGCCCGGAGGCCCGCGCAGGCGGCCGGCACGGTCAGCCACGCCGCGCCCGGGCAGAGACGGCGCCACCGGGCGCGATCGAGCCGGATCACCCCCGCCTCGCGGCCGAGGATGCCGCCGTAGGCGAGGCCGCAGACGCGGCAGCGGCCCGCAAGCGGCTGGATGGATAACCCCGGGGGTGCCGTGCCGGACGGCGACGCGGCTCCGGCGCTCACTGGACTCGCAGGGGTTCGAAGACGTTCAGCGCGAGCAGCGCGAGGGACACGGCGGACCACCCGCCGAGCGCGACGACCATCAGCGCGAAGACGCGGTCGGCCCTGCACTCGGCGAGGATGTAACGGACGATCGGCATGCGGAGGCTCCATCCGGGCTGATGCCCGATGGCGCGACCACGTCGGCATCGGCCGTGAGGGACCAAGACGCGCGCGGGGCGTCCGGCATAGGGATGTCATCAGGATGGGGGGCCGGCGCGCCCGTCAGCCCGAGAAAGCGCGGATCGAGCGCGTGCAGGACGCGGGGCGGTGAGACGTGGGCGCCGGATCCCGGGTCGGCCCGACCCACCGAGGCCGGGACGGGCTCGGGCGCACGGAGGGGATCTGGTTGCACGACGCAGCCCCTCCGGGAGCGTCCGGTCCGCGGCCGGGCGACGCCCTAGACCGTCGCGGCCTCGGGCTGCTCGGTCGAGTTGAACACGACCTCGCCGGTCCGCTCGCAGACCACGGTGACAGAGGTCGCCCCGTTCTCGCGCTGCTGCAGGGGGAGCTGCGCGAGCGCGTAGGCCGTCGCCGCCTCGAGGTCGCACGGCCACAGCTTGGTGAAGCTCTCGCGTTTTCCGCGGCGAAAAGTGATCTTGTAAGCCATCGTTTCCTCCGTTTTCACGGAAGATACACCTTCTCGGCGTGCCGCCACGCCGCGCCGAGACATGGCACCGATGCGTTCCGGACGGGATTGGAAGCGAGAAGCCGGCAGACGGGCGACGAACCGGGCGACGAACGGCGAGCCCGTGACTGGGGCGGGACAGCGATTCCCGTACAGCTTGATCCGCAAAATAGACCATGCGACGGTGCCGAATAATGAATTGCGCGCCCGCGGGCATCGCGCAGATCAGGCTTGGCAGGGCAAGGCGTCACCACTGGCGCGTCGGTGTCGGAGTGGTTCGAGGTATGTCCCACGCGCCGGCCGGATCACCCAGCGAGACAGGTCGGGCCGCCGACGCCGGCCCTAGCCGGAGCGCCGGGCCTCTCGATGAGGCCGGGGTCGCCAAGCAGAAGCTCGTCGAGGCGATCGAGAGCAGCTCGGAGGGCTTCGCGCTGTTCGACCCGGACGATCGCCTCGTCCTGTGCAACGGGCACTTCCAGGATTTCCATCCCGGCCTGTCGGCCATCATCGTGCCCGGCGTGACCTTCGAAGCCATCGCCAACGCCGTCGCGGAGTCCTGCGTTGTACGGCCGGACGGGATGAGCGTCGAGGCCTGGGTCGCCGAGCGCATCGCCCATTACCGCGCGCCGCGCGGTCCGCTTCTGCAGCAGCGCGTCGACGGCCGCTGGGTCCAGGTCAACGAGCGCAAGACCAACGACGGCGGCGTCGTCGCGGTCTACACCGACGTGACCGAGATCAAGCGCGCCGAGCAGGTGCTCCAGGCGACGCAGGGGCGGCTGACCTACCTGCTCACCGCGTCCCCGTCGATGATCTGCAGCTTCGAGGTGGGGGGCCGCAACGCGCCGACCTTCATCAGCGAGAACGTGCGCGATCTCCTCGGCTACGAGCCGGGCGACTACCTGTCGGGGCCGGAATTCTGGCTGGAGCGGCTCCATCCCGACGACCGCGACCGCGTTCTCGCCGAGTTCCCGAATCTGCTCGCGGACGGGCACAACGTCATCGAGTACCGGTTCCGGCACGCGAACGGCACCTATCGCTGGGTCCGGGACGAGCAGCGCCTCCTGCGGGACGCGACGGGCCAGCCCGTCGAGGTGGTCGAGTCCTGGAGCGACATCACCGAGCGCAAGGAGGCCGAGCTGGCGCTGCAGAAGCAGACCGCCTTCGTCGAGCTGCTCCAGGCCGCCGCCGCGGCCGCCAACGAGGCCCCGACGGTCGAGGACGCCCTGCGCTTCTGCCTCGAGCGCGTCGCGCAGCACGCCGGCTGGCCCGTCGGTCACGCCCATATCCTGGCCCGGGACGGGACGCGGACGCTGCTCCCGACCGGCATCTGGCACTGCGACCCCGGCGCGGATGTCGCGCGATTCCAGGCTGCCACGGCCGCCACGTCGCTGGCCGCCGGATCGGGCCTGGCCGGCCGCGTTCTGGTCTCGGGCGCGCCGGAATGGAGCGTCGGGGACCCGTCGATGGCCGCGGACCCGCGCGCGCCGGCGGCGGTCGAGCACGGCATCCGGGCGGGGTTCGCCTTTCCGGTGACGGTCGGGCGCGACGTCGTCGCGGTACTGGAGTTCTTCGCCCGTGACGCGTCCCCGCCGGACGCCTCGTTGCTCCGGGTCATGAGCAATATCGGCGCGCAGCTCGGCCGCGTGATCGAGCGCAAGCAGGCCGAGGAGAGCCTGCGTCAGGCGAAGGAGGCGGCCGAGGAGGCGAGCCGCGCCAAGAGCAGCTTCCTCGCCAACATGAGCCACGAATTGCGGACCCCGCTCAACGCGATCATCGGCTTCACCCGGCTGGTGATGCGGCGGGCGAAGGATGTCCTGCCGGTCAAGCAGTTCGAGAATCTCGAGAAGATCCTGGCGAGTTCCGAGCACCTGCTCTCGCTGATCAACAGCATCCTCGACCTCGCCAAGGTCGAGGCGGGGCGCATGGAGGTGAAACCCTCGGACTTCGCCCTGGAGCCGGTCCTCGACCTGTGCCTCCGCACCGTCGAGCCCCTCGTCAAGAACGAGGGCGTGCGCCTCGTCCGGGACGTCCGGGACCCGCCCCCGATGCTGCGCACGGACGAGGAGAAGCTACGTCAGATCCTGATCAACCTGCTCAGCAACGCCATCAAGTTTACCGAGGCCGGATCGGTCACGCTCCGCGTCCGCTCGGTCGATGAGGGCATCGAGTTCGCCGTGATGGATACCGGCATCGGCATCCCGGCGGGCGCCCTGAGCGCGATCTTCGAGGAGTTCCATCAGGTCGACAACAGCGCGACCCGGTCCCACAGCGGCACCGGGCTCGGGCTCGCGATCAGCCACCGGCTCGCGCGCCTGCTCGGCGGCCGGATCGGCGTCGAGAGCCGCGAGGGCGAGGGCTCGACCTTCACGCTCACCATCCCGCCGCGGATCGCCGGCGGCGCCGAGGTGCCGCCGCCCCCGAAGCCGGCACCCGCCGCCGTCACCGCGCCGCGCTCGGGCGCCAAGGTCGTGCTGGCGATCGACGACGATCCCAACGTCGTCTACCTGCTGAAGGAGAACCTCGCCGATGCCGGCTACACGGTCGTCGGGGCGGCGAGCGGCCAGGAAGGGCTGGTCAAGGCCCGGGAGCTGCAGCCGCGGGCCATCACCCTCGACATCATGATGCCCGGCACCGACGGCTGGCAGGTCCTGCACGCGCTGAAGACCGATCCGCTGACCCGGGACATCCCGGTCGTCTTGATCTCCATCGTCGACCAGAAGGAGCTCGGCTTCCGGCTCGGCGCGACCGACTACATCGTGAAGCCGTTCGAGCGGGAGGCCCTGATCGGCGCCCTTGCTCGGATCGCCCCCGACAACGAGCGCGTCCTCGTGATCGACGACGATCCCAACGTGCCCGACCTCGTGCGCCAGCTCCTCGACTCGGAGCACTGCACCGTCGACTGGGTGGCCGACGGGGCGGCCGGACTGGAGCGCATCGCGCAGGCCCGCCCGAGCGTCATCCTCCTCGACCTGCTCATGCCGCGGATGGACGGCCTCGCCTTCCTGGATGCCCTGCAGGCGGATCCCTCCGCCCGGTCGATCCCCGTCGTGGTCCTGACCGCCGCGTCCCTCGACTCCGCCGAGCGCGGCATGCTCCGCGAGCGCGTGCTCGGACTGATCGACAAGGGCGGACTCGATCGCGCCGCCCTGGTCCGGGAGGTCCGCCGCGTGCTGCCGGTCCTGGAGACCGAGACCGCCGACGGTGACCGATGAGGTCGGACACGACCCGTTCCTGGCGGCCCGCGACGCCCGGGACCGGCCCATGAAGCGGATTCTCATCGTCGAGGACGTCGCGCTCAACCGCGATCTGCTGACCCAGTTGCTCGAGGACGAGTACGAGATCCTGATCGCCGTCGACGGGGCCGCCGGCGTGGACATGGCGATCGCGCACCGGCCGGATCTCATCCTCATGGACCTGTCGCTGCCGCTCGTCGACGGCTGGGAGGCGACGCGCCGCATCAAGGCCGACGCGACGACCGCCGCCATCCCCGTGATGGCGATCACCGCCAACGCGATGACCGGCGACGAGGACCGCGCGCGGGCCGCCGGCTGCGACGACTTCATGACCAAGCCCGTCGACGAGGACCTGCTCTTCGCGAAGCTGCAGCACTGGCTCGGCTGAGCGCGGCCGTCTCACGCCAGGAAGGGAGGACCCGTGGAGCCAGCCCGCATCCTGATCGTCGACGATGAGCCCTTCAACCTCGACCTGCTGGAGCAGGAGCTAGAGCTCCTCGGCCACGCCAGCGTGCGGGCGGCGAACGGGCGGGCGGCCCTCGATCGGCTGAGCGAGGAGCCGTTCGACCTCGTGCTCCTCGACGTGATGATGCCGGCCCTGGACGGCTACGCCGTGCTCGAGCGGATGAAGGCCCACGAGGCGTGGCGCCACACGCCCGTCGTGATGATCTCCGCCCTCATGGAGATCGGCAGCATCGTCCGGTGCATCGAGCTCGGCGCCTTCGACTACCTGCCGAAGCCCTTCGAGCCCGTGATCCTGGAGGCGCGCATCCGGTCCTGCCTGGAGCGGAAGCGGGCGCACGACCGCGAGGTCGCGCATCTGCGGACCATCGAGCGCGAGCGCAAGCGCGCCGACGAACTCCTGCACGCCATCCTGCCGGTCTCGGCCGTGGCGGAGCTGATGGAGACCGGGCAGGTCAAGCCGCGGCTGTTCGGCGACGTCGGCGTCCTGTTCATCGACCTCGTCGGCTTCACCACGTGGTGCCACGATCAGAGCCCGGACGTCGTCGTCGCGGAGATCCAGCGACTCGCGGAGGCCTTCGAGGTGGTCGCGCAGGCGCGCGGCCTGGAGAACATCAAGACGATCGGCGACGCCTTCATGGCCACGGCCAACCTGCTGCGGCCGCACGACGACCCGGTCTCCGCCGCCATCCGCTGCGCCGCCGACATGGTGGCGATCGCGGCCGAGGGCGAGCCGGGCTGGCGGATCCGCGGCGGCATCCATATCGGGCCGGTCGTCGGCGGCATCGTCGGCCGGACGAAGTTCACCTTCGACCTGTGGGGCGACACCGTGAACGTCGCCGCCCGGCTCGCGGGCCTCGGCGACGGGTGCGCGCTGCACCTGTCGCGCGAGGCCTTCGCGCGCCTGCCGGACCCGCGCGACGTCCGGCCGATCGGCCCGGTGACGCTGAAGGGCAAGGGCGCGGTCGACGTGTACTGCCACGCCCTCGCGGCCGGCGACGCGACCCCGGCCTGAGACGCCCGCGGCGGCCGCGGAGCGTTCCGGATTGCGCAGCAAGAAGCGGGATGCGGCGCGCCGGGACGGAGCTTAGGGCCCCGTCCCGGAGGTGCACCATGACCCGTTATCGCTGCGTTCCGATCCCGACGGAGACCGCCGATCGCTTCCGTACCACCGGCCTTGACGACCGGGACAACCCGGTTCGTCGGGTCGTCGCGACGGCGGATGGCGGCTTTCCCTGCCGACACTGCCTGCAGCTCGGCCGGCCCGGCGAGACCATGCTGCTCGGATCCTACGATCTGCCCGAGCCGCGCGGGATCTACTGGACACCCAGTCCGATCTTCCTGCATGCGGACGAGTGTAAGCGCGCCGAGGCGGCCGACGGCCTCGCGCCGATCGTCCGCGCGAACACGCTGGTCTCGGTCCGTGCCTACGACGCGGACCATCTCTGCCTCTACGATCTCGGGCAGGTCTGTCCCGGGAGCGAGGCCGAGGTTCCGCTCCGCCGCGCCCTCGACGATCCGCGCACCCGCTTCGTCAACATCCACACGGCGCGGCCCGGGTGCCTCCTGTCCCGCGTAGAGCGCGTCGCCGATTGAGCGCGAGCCACCGAGCCGCCCAACGGGCCTTTGCGGGGTCGGTCAGGCCGCGACGTGGATATGCTCCTGCGCGTTGATGAAGGCCGCTACGCCAGCGGCCGGGATCGGCCTGCTCAGCAGGTAGCCCTGGACCTCCGAGAACCCGCTCGCCCGCAGCCGGGCCAGCTGCTCCGGGGTCTCGACGCCCTCGGCCGTCGTCGTGATCTTCAGGCTGCGGCCGAGTTCAGCGACGACGTGGACGATCGCTGCCGCCTCGTCCTTCTCCAGGAGGTTCCGGACGAAGGACTGGTCCAGCTTGATCTTGTCGAATCGGAAGGTGTTCAGGGAGGAGAGAGACGAGTAACCGGTCCCGAAATCGTCCATCGAGAACCGCACGCCTAAGGAGCGCAGGCGGCTCAGCATCTCGAAGCTCGCCTGATCCTGGCTCAGGATCACCGACTCGGTGATCTCCAGCTCGAGACGGTGGCTCGGCAGCTCGGTCTTCAGCAGGACCTCCTCGACGAAACGGTCGAGATTGCCTTCGCGGAACTGGATCGGCGAGATGTTGACGGCGACCCGCAGGGAGCCGGGCCACGTCATGGCATCGGCGCAGGCCCGTTCGAGCACGTAGGCGCCGAGGGCGTCGATCAGCCCCGTCGCCTCGGCGACCGGGATGAACTCGCCGGGCGAGATCATCCCGCTTTCCGGGTGGTGCCACCGCGCGAGGGCCTCGAAGCTCGTCACCGCGTTCGTCGCCAGGTCGAACAGCGGCTGATAGTGCAGCTCGATCTGCGCGGTGCCGATCGCCAGCCGCAGCTCGCGTTCCAGCCAGCGCCGCTGGTTCTGACGCTCCTCCATCTCCTGCTCGAAGACGCGGACGCGCCGACCGCCGTCGGCCTTCGCGGCGTAGAGGGCGACGTCGGCGCGGCGCAGGAGATCGTCGCCGTCGGCATCCTCCGTGCCGGAGACGGCGATACCGAGACTCCCGTCGACGGACACGAACTGGCCGGCGAGGAAGAATGGCCGCCTGAGCTGGATCAGGATCTGCTCCGCCAGGGCGAGGACGCCGTCCGGCAGGTCTGCCTCGAAGAGGACCATCGCGAACTCGTCGCCGCCGAGGCGCGCCACCGTGCCGCCGGACGGGCACAGTCCGGTGAGGCGGCGGCCGACCTGTCGGAGGAGCTCGTCGCCGGCCGGATGTCCGAGGGTGTCGTTGATGCCCTTGAAGTCGTCGAGGTCGAGACAGATGACGGTCACCGCCCGGCCGCCGACCGCATGGTCCGCGAAGGCGGCGGCCAGACGGTCGGCCAGGAGCGCTCGATTCGAGAGGCCGGTCAGCGCGTCGTGGGTCGCGAGATGCGCGATCCGCGCCTGCGCGGTGACGCTCGCGGTGACGTCCTCGTGGGTCTCCACCCAGCCGCCATCGGCCATCGGCTCGACCGTGATCTCGATGCAGCGGCCGTCGGCCAGCGTCCGGGTGAGGGTCCGGCGGATCGGCCCGCTCTCCGCGGCCGACCAGTCCGTGAGACCAGCGAGCCGGTGAACCTCATCCTGTGTCGGGTCGAGATCCAGCACGCCCGGAGCGATCCCGTAGATCCGGCAGAACTGGGAATTGTAGACCTTGAGCCGGCCGTGGACGCCGAACATGCACAGGCCCTGGGACATGTTGTTCAGGGCGGCGTCGAAGCGCTCGTTCTGCTCCTGCAGCTGCCGCTCGCGCTCCGTCAGGACCGTGTTCTGCCGGAACACGTCGTCGCGCAGCTGATCGCGCTCCGAGAGGGAATGCTCGAGCACGACGACGGCCCGCGCGATATCGCCGACCTCGTCGGCACGGTCGATATCGGGCACGCTGACGTGCCAGTTGCCGCGCGCGACCTCGGAGACGGTCTGGGTGATGCGCACCAGGGGACGGGTGATCCGACTCGACAGGAAGAGCATGACGACGGCGACGAGGCACAGCGTGAGACCGGCGACGACGCTGAGCGTCCGCAGCAGCGCGCGCGAGCTCTCCTCGCCGATGCCCACGACCTTGCCGGTGAGTTGCTGCAACTCCCGCAGCGGCGCCGCAACGCAGAGGCGTATGTCGGGCGGCTGCGGGATGCAGCGCGCGACCTTCTCGGCGCCGAGCACGGCGTGCAGCTCAGCGCCCGACGCGGGTCCGAGCTGGGCGTTGGAGACCTCCGAGCCCGCCGAGGAGAGGAGGTTCTGGTCGGCGAGGATCAGGACGTCGCGGTTGCTCAGGGACGCGAAGGCCGTCAGGGTCGGCTCGTGCGCGCGCAGGACCCGGTACCCGACGAGGCCGCCGATCACCTCGCCGAAATCGTCGAACAGCGGCTCGCCGAAGATGTCGGCGACCGTGCCGCTCTCGGTGGCGGCGAGCGCCCGCGCGAGCGCGTCGTCCCAGCGCAGCGACAGCGCGAATCCCTCCGCGTGCTCCCGATCGTTGCGGGCGAGCACGGCCCGCAGGGACGCCGCGACGGGCGACGTCCGGAACGCCGCGTTGGCGGCGAGGAGGTCCGCCTCGACGCGGTCGGCGGTCAGCGCGCGGAGATTGAGGTCGAAGGCGATGGCTCCGTCGAGGTCGGCGAGGGCCAGAGCAGGCCGGAGCAGCTCCGAGGCCGCCACCGTGTTGCCGGAGAACACCGCCTTGGCGACGTCCCAGCGCTTGGCCATGGTGGCGAAGCGCCGCTCGACGTCCTCGCGCTGCATCTGGAGCCGGGCGGCGGCGAGCTTGGCGTCGCTGAGCAGTCGGTCGGAGAGCTGGGCCTCGGACCAGGTCGACACCTCCTGCGCCTGCTCGCGGAGCGTCTGCCCGGAGCGCAGAACCACCAGGAAAACCAGGGCCGCCAGCGCGATCGCGGCCGTCGAGAGCGTGGCGCCGACGAGGCGCGCGCGCAGGGAACGCGAGAAGACGGTGCCCGTCACGGCCTGAGCGGGGCGCCGCCCCGCTCCGCCATGACCTGTCCCGCGCGGTCGGAGGTCGCGAAGGCGAGGAACGCCGACGCCGCGGCGTCGCGCGTGGCGGCCTTGTAGATCAGCGCGAGGGTCACGGCGCTCGGATAGGCCGGATCGCGCGGGGCCCGGCCGTCGATCGTCAGGACCGCGAGATCGCCTGCGAGCGCCGGCGAGTACGGTCCGAAGCCGATCGCGCCGGGCGTCTCCCGCACCGTGGCGATCGCGTCCTGGGTCGTGGTCGCCGTCTTCGAGCGGCTGGTCAGGACGAGGTCGCGCCAGCCCGGCATGGTGGCCCGCAGGACCGTGAGCGTGCTGTCCGTGTCCTCGCGCCGGACGACGCGGATCTTCAGATCGGGGCCGCCGAGGGCGCTCCAATTGTCGACCGTGCCGGCGAAGATCGCGGCGGTCTGCGCGCTGGTCAGGTTGGTGACGCCAACGCCCTGATGGACAAAGATCGCCGAGGGGATGCGGGCGAGCGGCACCTCCACGAGTCCCTGGGCCTTCTCGGCCTCGGTCAGCGGGCGCGCGACCCGTCCGAGCCTCTGGCGCTCGCCGCCCACGGCCGCGACGGCGCCGCCGGAACCGATGCTTGGCGGCACCGACACGCGCGCGTCGCCGCGCTCGGCATTGTAGGCGGCCGCCACGGCCTGGAGCATCTCGATCCCGTCGCCCGTGCCGACGACCGCGAGGTCGTCCGCGCGCGCGGCCGCCGGCAGGGCCAGGAGGATGATTCCACCCGCGATGATGCGCCGAAGAGACGTGAATAACAGTGCCATAACCCGAGAATGCGCCTCGAGTGCTTAACCCGAGGTCACCGGATACCGTACACCGAAGGTGTGGTTGACGATCTGCTAGGCGACAGGCTCCGTTTTTGCGGTCCGATGACCCGCGACGCGCTGGAGGAAGCGCTGAAGGAAGTTCGTGTCGGACGGCGGCCTCCCGTCCGCGCCGCGCGCGGCCGCGTAGAAGGGATCGGCGTAGCAGGTCGCCCCGGTCGCCGCGGCGAGGAACTGGACAGCCGCGACCATCTCGGGGGCGCCCGCCGCGAGGACGGTGTCGTCGCGCGTGAGCATCGGCATGTGGAGCGTCGGCCGCCCGGGCCGGGCATCCGGAGGCGGGTTGCCGCCGCTGCAGGTCAGGACCGTCGTCGCCCCCCGCGCGCGCAGCCAGTCGAGCGCCGGGCGCATGTAGAGATTCTGCGGGTGCCGCGCGCCGGCCACGACGAGCAGGTCGCGCTCCGGCTCACGCATCCGGCTCGCGCGGGCGACCGCCCAGGCGGGCGCCCAGCCGACGCCCGATGAGACGATCACGAGACGGCCGCGCCCGAGCCGGTGGAAGGCGGTCCCGAACGGGCCCTCGACCTTCACGGCGGTTCCCGGTCCGATCCTGCCGCCGAGCAACGGCGAGACCGCGCCGTCGGGCTGGCGGCGGATCTGGAAGATCAACTCGTTCAGTTCGCCCGATCCGTCCGCGCGCAGGGTCGGGCTGTAGTCCCGCGCGGGCAGCCCGGCGAAGGAGACCCGGACATACTGGCCGGGCAGGTAGGTCAGCCGCTTGCGCAGCGCGACCGTCACCTCGACGATCTCGGCGGTGAGATCGACGACGCGGTCCACGGTGCCGGCCCGCCGGACGGTTTCCGGAACCTCGTCGAATTCGATGACCGCGTCGGTGGTCAGGCGAGCCCGGCAGGCCTGCACGGTCTCGCCGATGCGCGTCCCCGCATCGTCGACCGCGCCCGCATGGATCCGGACGCGGCAGGTGTCGCACTGCCCAGTGGCGCAGTCGTGCGGGATCGCCTGGCCGGCCGCCAGACCCGCGTCGAGCAGGGTCTGGCCGGCGCTGGCGCTGACCCGCCTTCCGTTGATGACGAGGGTGACGCGTTCGGCCACGGCGCGCTCCCGGCTCAGCGCAGAAGGACTTCGACCGGCCGCATGTGCCGCGTGTGCCGCGTCTGCGTGTGATCGAAGGCCGAGACATACAGGTAGAAGGTGTTTCCCGGCAGGAAATCGACGTCGTACTTGCTGCCGGTCGCGATCTTGCGCGCGGCGACGAGGGTCCAGTGGTCGTCGGCCCAGTCGGCGGCCGCCGAGATCCCGGCGCGATCCCCCGTATAGCCGTCGGTCATGAGCACGCCCGGCATCACGGTGCCGACCGGGATCTCCGCGTCGGCGGCCGCCGAGTACGGCACCGTCTCGGTCTTCTCGACCATCCACCACGCCGAGCCCGGCGACGTGCTGGCATCGAAGTCCAGATCCACGGTACCGAGCTTGGCCACCGTCGCCTGCCAGTCCTTGGGAAGCCGCAGCGGCTCGACCGCCCCCGCGTAGCCGCCCGGACCCTCGAACTTGAAGTTGTAGCGGTACGCGCTGGTGCCGGGATCGCCCCAGTAGCCGGCCTGGTAGCGGCCCTTCACGGCCCGCTCGGCGGCGGTGGGGTCGGTGGGCGGACCGATATGCATGTCCTCGACGACGCCGAGCATGCCGCCACGGGCCGCCTTCCACTGCCACATGTCGATGTAGCTGCCGTCGGTGGTGTAGTGGTAGCCGCGGCCGTTGAGCGGGGCGGGGGCGTCGGGCAGCGGCCGGGCGCCGAGATGGGTCGACCCGCCGCTGCCGAACGCGTCGGATCGCGAGAAGATCACCGCCAGCTTGTCCTCGTAGTAGGCGGTCACGTCCGCGCGCGCCGCGTCCGCGTCGAGGAGGTGCCAGCCGTCCGCCTTCTTGATCATCGGGACGCGCTTGAGCGAGCGCGACGGGTCCCACCAGCGGAAGGCGAAATACACGTTCGTCGCGTCGCGCACGGCGCGGATCTCGACGGTGGTCTCACCGGTCCCGCCGAAATTGGCCCCCTGCATCGTCCGGACCGAGACCGGGCGCGCGGTGCGCCAGACCGGGTCGTCGAGGAGCTTCGACAGGTCGGGCCCGGCCGACACCTTGTCGATCACCAGCGTGGAGCGGCCTCTCACATCCGCGAAGGCGAGGCCGCCGACGACGGGGAGGCCGATGATGGCGGCGGCCAGAAGTGGGCGTCGCCGCCGCGCCGCACCGTCCGCCAGGGCCGCCGGGCGGAACAACCGAAGGAGCTGCCACAGGCCGCCGTACATGAAGTGCGCGAGGGTATGGACCGCGATGTAGGCCAGGGCGACCAGCGCGCAGGTGGCGTGCAGCCAGACCACCCAGCCGCCATAGCCGAGGTAGAGCGCGACCCCGGTACCCGTCAGGACGAGCGTGACGGCGTAGATCAGCCAGTGCAGCGCGACGTTGATGCCGCCCCACCGTGCCTTCCGGGCGGCCTTGCTTCGCCCGCTGACACGGAGGGCGCGGAGCCGCGACAGGCCGTTGCGATCCGTGAGACGCCCGCGCACGAGGTAGACCAGATAGGCGGTGATTCCGAAGAACAGGGTCAGGCCGGCCACGAAGTGGACGGTCCAGACTTCACCTTGCGGAAGCAGGGGCGCCAGGAACTTGGCGGTCCGCGCCACGGGTGCGTCGGCCGAGATGCGCAGGCCCGTGAGCAGGCTCGCCGCCATGGCGATGGCGACCACCCAGTGGATCACGATGGTCCCGACATCGGAGCGCGGATGCCGGTCGACCTGCGCGGCGGCTGTACTACGCCACCCGGGGGCGGTCTCGGCTCCGCCGGGCGGATGCGGCGCGAGGGTCAGCGGTTCCGACATTCGATCCTCCGCACCGTCGCCGCAAATTGGACGCGCTACGTTAGAACTTTGTAAATCATGATGCCGGCCGCGGGATATAGCCGAGCTTTGCAATCTATAACTCTTGATCGATATGCTTAACGGCGGTCTCGGCTCGGTCGGTCAGCCGGGAAGGCGGCTCCGCCCCGCCGCGGCGCAAACTGGTTCGGGTCGCGCGTCGACGAGAGGCGGACGCGGCCGACAGGGTACGGCCTCAGAGCGGCACCTCAGCCACCTGTCACGACAGAGCGCTCAGTCAGGATTGCGCGCAGACAGGGTCTCCTAGCGACGGCACGGGATCGTCGCCGGATCTCGGGGAGCAGGCCTGATAGGGCGGCAGATGCCTCTTCATCGCTGCTAGCGACATCCACGGCGCAGAACTCAAGGTCTCGGTCGGCGGAGTCCACGCGATGGACCGCGCCATCAACCAGCCTCGCTGAGCCGACGCGGCCGCGATCCGCAGCTCGCCTCGCCCGCGCACTCCCGTTTCCGTGATCAATTCAGATACAAAAACAAATTTAAGGAAGTCAATTCCGGTTGAAAAACGCAATCGCAATTTATTTGTAAAATCAAATCTTGACGGATACGGTCAAGCTGCCGAGCGATAGAGCGGCCAATTCTCAAAAAATACTGCGACGTCGCACCGTGTCGGGACCCGTACACGTGCGTGAACGCGGATCATTGGGTTGACGCTGGCAGTGGCACGACCACGGCGTCGGATGCGGGGATATGATGACCAGAATCAAGGCGCTGTTACTGGGCTCCTCGGCCCTGATGATCCCGATCGGCGGTGCGTACGCCGCCGATCTCCCGACGTTCAAGGCTGCGCCGGTCGAGTTCGTACGCGTTTGCAACGCCTACGGCGCCGGCTTCTTCTACATTCCCGGGACCGATACCTGCATTCGTCTGTCCGGACGGGCGCGGTATGACTTCCTGTATCAGACCAGCAAGGTTCGCACGGGCGGCGGCGGCGACCTCACCGGCTATCTCGGCCTGATGCGTCTGAACCTCGATTCGCGGACCCAGACCGATTACGGAACCCTGCGCGCCTTCCTGCGCATCGATGTCGCCAACCGCAGCGGCCCGTTCCTGACCTCGGGATCCCGGCAGCGCGAGAGCTTGGCCATCGCGGGCCTCGGCGCCGACGCCTTCGGCCGCACGCAGACCTACGTCAACGCCGATAAGGCCTTCATTCAGTTCGCCGGGCTCACCGCGGGCCGCGCGTCTTCCTTCTTCGACTTCTACGCGCACGACTTCGAGCTGATCGGCGGCACGGCCGGCTCGGATACGTTCAGCACGAACCTGCTCGCCTACTCGGCGATCCTCGGGAACGGCATCACGCTGACCGCCTCGATGGAAGATCCGACCTACCGGCGCTTCCCGATCTTCGGCACCGGCTCGGCCGTCGGGGCCTTCACGGCCGGTGGCGGCTTCGCGGGCTACAGCAACGCCTTCAACCCGTTCACCCCCTCGACCTGGCTGGCGCCGATCGTCGTCGGTCCCGGCAATGTCGCCTTCGTCGACGTCACCCAGAAGAGCCGCATGCCGGACTTCGTCGGCGCGGCCCGCATCGACCAGGCCTGGGGCTCGGCGCAGCTCTCGGCCGCCGTCCACGAGATCAATGCCGGCGACGCCGGCAGCACGGTCGCGGGCATCACCACCGCCACGACCGGCCTGGGCATCTCGCCGACGGGACGCGCCTCGAACGCCTACGGCTGGGCGGTCCAGGGTGGCCTGAAGGTCAACCTGCCGTTCATCGCGACGGGCGACACGCTCTACCTCCA
Source organism: Methylobacterium sp. 1030 (assembly GCF_040544715.1). Taxonomy (NCBI): domain Bacteria; kingdom Pseudomonadati; phylum Pseudomonadota; class Alphaproteobacteria; order Hyphomicrobiales; family Methylobacteriaceae; genus Methylobacterium; species Methylobacterium sp. 1030. The sequence continues at coordinate 370,029 of NZ_JBEPKM010000002.1, forward strand.
GGGCGCCTACGGGCAGGGTGCCATCGCCTATACGGGCATCTCCAACTACACGGCGCCGTACGACGCCCTCGGCGCGGCGCCGGTCGGCGGCGGCTCGTTCGCGCAATACTACGCCGACGCGGTGCTCAATCCCGCGACCGGCCGCCTCGAACTGTCGACCTCGTTCTCCGCTGTCGCCTCCCTGCTCCATTACTGGTCGCCTGCCTGGCGCTCGGCCTTCTTCGGCAGCTACGCGCAGATCGACTACAACTCCAAGGGGCGCAACGCGCTGGGCCTCCTCGGCTTCGGCTTCGCCCCGGCCGGCGCCAGTGCGTCGAATGCCCTGGCCTTCGCCACGAGTCCCATCCTGCGGGGCAACAACCAGATGATCACCGGCGCCAGCCTGATCTGGACCCCCGTGAAGGATCTCGATATCGGCGTCGAGGGCGAGTACATCCGCACGGCGCTCAACAGCGGCGTCACGCCGGACATCTCGAAGAACGCGCTGCGCTACGTCAATTCACAGGATGCGGCCCAATTCCGGTTCCGCGTGCAGCGGGATTTCTGAACCGATCCGACGCGCCTTCGCGGGCGCAACGTCCAGTCTCGAGCCCGGCCGCAAGGCCGGGCTTCTCTATTTGGAACGCCAAGTAAGTTATCTCGTAAATTGGGCCATATTCAACAAATAAAAGATCTTTTGCTTGCGATCGACGCAAAATCATCTACAAGAGAGTCAGCTCTTCAGCGGCTTGCTTCGCCGCCGACCGAGCGGATGCTATGGTTTCAGAGCGGCTGGCCCGGGTACCAGGGCAGGGCCGGTCTGACCCAGAGCTTCAGACCCATACGACTTCGCCGACCGGGCAACCGGTCGGCTTTTTCGTGCTCGCTGCCGGCGCAAGCCGGGCAGGATTGTCCGTCAGGCCTGGGCGACACAAGCCCCGATCCCGGTGACCGGGATGTGGCGGACCTGAGGGCAGCCAACACGAGAAATTCAAAAATCGTTTCAAGATTGAAGCCCGTCCAAAGAGCGAAAGAATTATTCCGCAATAAAATATAGAGTTTAAATGGGTATTGCAGCATCTTACTACCACGTCGCCGGTGAGCGACAGCTTGTGTAACGGGAGATCATCATGAAGAACATCGTCCTCGCCTGCTCGATGGGCGCGATGCTGATCGCGGGACCTGCTCTCGCTCAGGACGGTGGCGCAACCATCGATCCCAGCCTCATCGTCCGGACCAACGGCAGCGGCCTCGACGCGTGGTCCGCCTCCGAGGGCAACGACAAGGCGGGCGGCATGTGGGAAGGTGCGACCGGCTACAGCGCCGCGATCCAGCGGCCCAGCGCGGTCGAGACCGTCCCGGCCAATCGCCAGTGGAGCCATCTCAACAGCCGCGAGCGCCGCCGCGACCAGCCGTCCTACTGAGCGCCCACCCGGTACGGCCCCGCGCCCGGCACGCCCCGCGATGCGGGACCGGCCGGGCGCGACGGCGTGACGACGGCGTCAGAGGGATGCGGCCGGCAGGAGGTCGATCGACGGGTGGCCCGCGACGCTGTGGGTCCAGCTGAGGGTCACGCGGCAGCCGCTCCCGTCGGAGGCGATGTCGAAGGTGGCGCTGTGCAGCCGCGCGATGGAATCGACGAGGCTCAGGCCGATCCCGAAGCCGCTCTTGTCGGTCTTCAGCGCACCGCGGCGGTACCGGGCGCGCACGGCGCTCAGCTCCTCCGCGGGGATGCCGCAGCCCGTATCGGTGACCTGGATCCCCGTCGGATTCCGGAGCAGCGCGACCGTCACCTGCCCGCCGGCCGGCGTGAACTTCAGGGCGTTGTCGATCAGGTTGCTCACCGCCTCGAAGATCAGGCTGCGGTCGCCCTCGATCGCGCACGGGCCGTCCGGCCGGTCCCAGAGAAGTCGGATGTCGCGCTCGATCGCCAGGGGCTCGTAGTACTCCACCGCATCCTCGAGCAGCCGGCCGAGATCGACCTGGGTGAAGCCAGATCGGCGCAGGCGGTCCTCCATCTCGGAGATGCGCAGCAGGGCCGAGAACCGGACGACGATGCTCTTGACCTCGGCCAGGACGTCCTCGTTGAAGGCGCGGAAGGCCGCGACGCTGTCGGCCTTGCGCAGCGACCGCTCCAGCGTGCCGACCACCCGGGTCAGCGGGGTGCGCAGGTCGTGGGCGATGTTCTCGTTGACGCCCTTGATCTCCAGCATCAGCCGCTCGAGCTGGTCGAGCATGTCGTTCACGACGCGCGTGAGGTGAGCGAGGTCGGCCGAGACGCCGCGCGTCGGCAGGCGCTCGCTCAGGTCGCCGCGCATGATGCGCTCGACCGCCTTGGTGATCGCATCGTTCTGCCGCAGCGAGCCGGCGCCGAACACGACGGCACCGATCAGGCCGATCACGATGGTGGCGGCCATGCCCCAGACAAAGGTCTCGACCAGCGCCTTCTCGAGGGACTGGAGATCCTGGGCCGAGCGGCTGACCAGCACGTACTCGCCGCTCGGAAGCTCGGTGAGCTGGCTGAAGAGCGTGCGGCTGCGGTGATCCAGCGGCTGCGCCAGGATGAACGGCTTCCCGATCGGCGCCCTGTCGGGGAAGGCGATCGGCGCGCCGGCCCGGCGAACGTGGTCGGGCCCGAACAGGACGAGCGGGCGGCCGCCCTCGGCGAAATCCTCGGACGCGTCGATCCGCTCGCGCAGCGCGCGCGGCGACAGGTTCAGGAGGTGCTTCGATTCCCACTCGACCCACTCGAACGCGGCCTTGCGGCCGTAGCTGCGCGTGTCGACGTAGAGGAAGCCCGAGAGCGCCAGCGAGGCGGTCCCGAAGGTCGCGAAGAACAGGCACGCGACGCGGAATCCGCTGGTGCGCCGGACCTCAAGAAGGCGCACGGAGGATGAAGCCCGTGTTGCGCACCGTGTGGATCCGCGGGTTCAGCCCGTCGGGATCGAGCTTCTTGCGGATCTTGCCGATGTGGACGTCAATGACGCTGGACTGGTGATTGAAGCTGTAGCCCCAGACGGATTCGAAGATCATCTTCCGGCTCACCAGCGTGCCGGCGTTCTGCATCAGGAACTCGATGATCGCGAATTCCTTGGGCAGGAGCTCAATTTCCCGGTTCCCGCAGTGGAGGACGCGCTCGATCAGGTCGAGGCGCAGGTCGCCGACGACGAGTTCGTTCACCGCCTCCGCGGCCATCTTGCGCCGCGCCAGCGCGTCGACGCGGGCGGTCAGCTCGATGAACTCGAATGGCTTGGCCAAGTAGTCGTCTCCGCCGGCGCGCAGCCCGTCGACACGCTCGTTGACGGCCGACAGGGCGCTGAGGATCAGGACTGGCGTCGAGACCTTCGCGGCGCGCAGCTCGGTCAGCAGCGACAGGCCGTCGATCTCCGGGAGCATCCGGTCGAGCACGATCACGTCAAAGTTACCGTCCAGGGCCTTGCGTAGTCCGATGCTGCCACTGGGGGCTTCGTCGACCTGAAATCCGTATTCCGCGAGGGCCGAACCGATCTCCGCGGCGACCCGCCGGTCGTCCTCGACTACCAATACGCTGGCCATTCGTTTTTCCTTCTTATTTTGTATTCGCCGGCCCTGTCTGGTCTCCTGCGGCTCGGAGGGAGAGGTGGAATTATCCTCTTCGGAGCCGGAGTCAAATGCGGTTCGGTCGCGGCGGCCGACCTGCGTCATCCCGCCGGCGAAGCTTACAAGGGAGCGAGGGATCTGGACCATGCGCCTCACTCCGCGCTCGCCTGCTCGGAGAGCTTGGCTGTCGGGACCTGAGAGGCGACGGAGCCGCGGGGGACGACGCGGCTGCCGTCCTGAAGGCCGGCGGGCGGGTTGAGGACGACGGTCTCGCCGCTGTCGAGGCCGCTGCGCAGCTCGAGGCGCGTGCCGAGATCGCGCGCGATCGTGATCGGCCGGAGCCGGACGGTGTCGTCCGCCCCGACCACGGCCACGCGCGTCCCCTCCGCGTCGAAGATGAGCGCCTCGGACGGCACGATCACCCGCGGATGCGTGCGCGGCACCGCGAAAGTGACGGCGACGTAGAGGCCCGGCCGCAGGATTCCGTCGGGATTGGCGACGTCGACCTCCGTGTCCAGCGTCCGCACCGAGGATTGGAGAGCCACCGAGCTGCGCGAGACCGTGCCGTCGAAGGTCCGGTCCGGGATCTGCGCGACCTGGACGCGCGCCTTCACCCCGTCGCGGATGCCCACGGCGGCCGATTGCGGCACCTGCACCGCGACGCGCAGGACATCGGTGCTGTCGACCGTGAAGAGCGGCGTCCCGGAGCCGGCATCGCCGTGGACGAGGTCGCCGACATCGACCTTGCGGGCGGTCACGATGCCGTCGAACGGCGCGACGACGTTCTCGAAGGTGGTCAGCGTGCGGAGCCGGTCGACGGTCGCCTGCTGGGCGGTGATGTTGGCTTCCGCGACCTTCACCTTCGCCTGCGCGGCGGCGAGGGTCGCGGTGGCGGTCAGCATCCCCGCGCGGGTCTGGTCGGCGTTCTGCTTCGAGGCCCAGCCTTGTCCGGCCAGGGTCGCGGTGCGGGCGTCGGTCACGTTCGCGAGCGTCACGCTGGCCTTGGCCTGCTCCACATCCGCCTGCGCGACGGCGAGCTGCGCCTTGAACTGGCCGAGTTGGGCCTCGGCCTGCCGGGCCTGCTGGTCGAGGTCGGGCGCGGCGATCCGGACCAGCAGGTCGCCCTTCTTGACCCGCGACCCGATGTCGACCCGGCGCTCGGCGATGTAGCCGGTGGCGCGGGCGAAGATGTCGGCATGGTCGAAGGCCTCGGTCTGGCCCGGCAGGGTCAGCGTCATGGGCCCGTCATCCACCTGCGCCGGCCCGGTGCGGACCGTCGGAACGAAGTTCACGGCCTCGGCCTGGGTCTCCAGGGAGGCCTGGTAGGTTTCCCAATGGTGCCAGGCGCCGAGCCCGAGGGCGCTGCCGAGCGCGAGGAACGCCACGAGGAACGGGCGCTTGCGCGGCGGCGGCGGCACCGCGTGGACGAGGGCCTCGCCGGCCCCGTCCTGCCGCAGCGGGTCGATCTCGACCGCGTGCTGGTGCGCCCGCGCGGCAGCCTCGGCGCCGCTCCCGGGGGCGTCGTTGAAACGGGTCATCAATAATCCTCGAGGGGCTTGATCGGGTTGCGGCGGAGCAGGGTGTAGAGAAGGGGGACGAAGAGCAGGGTCGAGACGGTGCCCATCCCGATCCCGCCCATCACCGCGCGGGCAAGGGCGGCGTTCTGCTCGGCGCCTTCGCCGGACCCGATCGCCATCGGGATCAGGCCCAGGAACATCGCGGAGGCGGTCATGAGCACCGGCCGGAGGCGGGTATGGCCGGCCATCAGGGCGGCCTCGCGGGCAGAGCAGCCGGTGGCCTCGCGGTGCTCTTTGGCGAATGTGACGAGCAGGATCGAGTTCGCGCTCGCCACGCCGACCGACATGATCGCGCCGAACAGGGCGGGGATCGAGAACGCCGTGCTGGTGATGAACAGGCTCATCACGATGCCGCAGAAGGCCAGCGGCAGGGCGGCGATGACCACGAAGGGGTCGACCCACGTCTGGTAGTTCAGGACGAGCAGCAGGTAGACCGCCACCAGCGCGATCCCGAGCCCGAGCTCGATGCGCGAGAAGGCGCTCTCCATGCTCTCGATCTGGCCGCGGACGAGGATCTTGTCCGGGGCCGGGAGCTTGACCTGCTCCTCGGCGACGATCCGGTCCACGGCGTTTCGGACACTGCCGAGATCCGCGTTCTGGACGTTGGCGAGGATGTCGAAGGTCGGCTGCTGGTTGACGTGGTTGATCACGGTCTGCTCAGGCTGCCGCTGCATCGTGGCGATGTTCGACAGCAGGATCGGGATGCCGGGCCTGTCACCCGCGTCCGTGTGCACCGAGACCGGCGTGTTCATCAGCTGCGTGATGTCGGCGTTGCGCCACTCCGGCGTCTGGACCCAGAGCTGATACGGCATGCCGGACTTGGGATCGGCCCAGAAGTTCGGGCTGACCTGGAAGGAGCCGGAGAGCGAGACGTTCAGGTTCTGCGCGATGGACTGCTCGCTGACGCCCATCTCGGAGGCCAGCCTGCGGTCGACGTTCACGTACATCTGCGGGGCGTCGACGATCTGGTGCAGGTGGACGTCGACGGCGCCGCGGACCGCCGCGATGCGGCGGACGAGGTCCTGCGCCACGGCGAGGTCCTCGGCATCGTGCCGCCCGGAGACCTGCACGTCGATCTGCGCGACGGTCCCGAAATTCAGGATCTGCGTGATGATGTCGGACGGCTGGAAGTAGAAGGTGTCGTCGGGGAAGGCCTGGTGCAGGACCTGGCGCAGCCGCTTCTCGTAGAAGGAGATCGGCTTATGCTCACCCTTCAGGTTGATGAGCATCTGCCCGTCATTGTAGGCGACGAACGACGCATCCATGAAGGCGAAGTTGTAGTTCGAGGCGGGGAGGCCGATATTGTCCAGGATGAGCCCGAGCTCGTCCTTCGGGACGACCTGCCGGACGACGTCCTCGACCTGCGCGAAGGTCTTCTCCGCCTGCTCGATCCGCTCGCCCGGCCGGGTGCGGATATGCAGGGTCATCTGGCTGGATTCGATCTGCGGGAAGTAGTCCTGACCGACGAAGGGGAAGATCGCGGCTGTCACCGCGACGACGGCGAGCGCGCCGGACAGCGCGCGGGCCGGGTGCCCGAGCACCGCGGACAGGAGGCCGACATAGCCCGCGTGGAAGCGCGCGAACCCGCGCTCGAACGCGTTGCGGAAGGCGAGGGCGCCGCGCAGCGGATATTGAAGCAGCCAAGCGAGGGGCCGTGTCGGCGCACGGAGAATCCGGCTGAGGACGGAGCGGCGGCGGGGTGGTGACGCCCCATCGACCTCGGCGGCCGGGCCGTGATGCCGGGCGTATTCCGGGGCGACCAGGACGTCGATGAGGATCGCCACCAGCGTCCGCGACAGGAGGTAGGAGGTCAGCATCGCGAAGACCACCGCCTCGGCCTGCGGGACGAAGAGGTAGCGGGGCGCGTCCGTGAGGAAGAAGACCGCCGAGAAGGCCGAGCAGATCGCCAGCGTGGAGATCAGGGCCGGCTTGGCGATGCCGGCCACGCCCTCGACCACCGAGCGCCGGAAGGAGAAGCCTTCCTCGAACATCCGGTAGGTGTTCTCGATCGCGACCGTCGCGTCGTCCACGAGGATGCCGACGGCCAAGGCGAGGCCGCCCAGGGTCATCACGTTGACGGTCTGGCCCAGAGCAACCAGGATCGACAGGGAGGTCAGGATGCAGAGCGGGATGGAGACCAGCACCACGATGGTCGAGCGCCAGGAGCCGAGGAACAGCAGGATGGCGAGACCGGTGAGCCCCGCAGCGATCACCGCCTCGCGCACCACGTCGGAGATGGCGTCCGAGACGAAGACTGACTGATCGAACAGCGGCGTGATGGTCATGCCCTTCGGCGCGGCCGCGTGGATGTCCGGCAGGGCGGCCTTGACGGCGTTCACGACGTCCAGGGTCGAGGCCGCGCCGTTCTTGAGGACCTGCAACAGGACGGAGTGGTGGCCGTCGGCGCGGACGATGTTGATCTGCGGGGGCGAGCCGTCCCGGACATGGGCGACGTCGCGCAGCAGGACCGGCTGGTTGTTCTCGACCTTGATCGGAATGCGGTTGAGCTGATCGACCAGCTGCGGGCTCGAGTTCAGCCGCACCGTGTATTGCTGCGTCCCGATCTTCGCGAGGCCCGAGGGCACGACGAGGTTCTGCTTGAGGACCGCGTTCAGGACATCGAGCGGCGTCATGCCGATCGCGCGCAGCTTGCCGGGGTCGAGATCGACCATGACCTGACGCGGCGCGCCGCCGTAGGGCGAGGGCAGGGTCGAGCCCGGCACCTCGGCGAGCCGGCGACGGGTCCGGTACTGCGCGTAGTCGAAGACCTTGGTGAGCGGCAGCTTCGAGGACGACAGCGCCATCTGAATGACGGGCACCGACGAGGCGGAGAAGCGCATGATGACGGGAGGCTGCACGCCCGGCGGCATGCGCGAGCGGATCGCGTTCATCGCCGAGTCGACCTGGGTCATCGCCAGATCGATGCTGACCGCGGAATCGAAGTAGATCCGCTCGGTCACCGTGCCCTGGATCGACGTCGACTCGATTCGGCGGATGTTGTTCACGTTGCTCGACAGCGAGAACTCGCTGTAGTTCGTGATGCGCTGGACCATGTCGGTCGCGTCGAGACCGTTATAGGTCCACACCACCACCACCACCGGGATATCGACGGCGGGCAGCACGTCCTTCGGCGCGACGGTGATCGAGCCGAGCCCCGCGAGGAACATGAGGACGGCAAGAACATAGAAGCTCTTGCGAAATTTCAGAGCGAACCGGACGAGTTCCATGTGATCAGTCGGGTGTCCCGCCGTGACCCGGCTCCCATTCCCGCGGGATGCCCGCGTGAACTGGGAGCCGATCAAGCCTCGTGTGCGAAGAGAAGGCAGGGCGAATGCCCGGCACGCCGAAGCTATAGTCCTGGCAAAGACACTCTTCGAATGAATTCGGCACGACAAAATAAAGCGCGTTTAAGAAACTTAAAGCGGCAGCGGATCTCTAAAGTGCGTCGCGAAACCGATGCTTGAACTGTCTCCGACCCAGGCCGCGGCCGGACGGGCGCGCATCGAATTCTAAAGAAAATTTCTCAAATCAATTTCGTTTTCACTGCTGAAAAGCCTATTTTATTGCAGTGCGTGCTCGGCTTGCGCCATCTTCCGAATGTCGAGATGGGCTGACTCGCCAACGTCGCTGAAGGCAGTGCGTCGCGGCCACGCTGTGATCCCGTCGGGCGGCTGTTCCGAAGCGCGCACGCGTTGTGGCGGGCCTGCTCGCAGAGACCGGCCGCTGACGCCCGCGGCGGTCTCGTCGGACACATCCAGGACATCCGGAGCGCGGCTTCCGCGCTGCCGATCTCGTGCGCTCAAGGAGGAGCAGGCCTATGACCAGACGATGTCTGCTGATCTTGGTCTCGGTGCTCTCACTGTCGCTGCAGACCGGCGTGGCGCTGTCCGAGAGCGAGATGCCGGCAGGAGGCGCCTTCATGAGCAGTTACACTTCGGATCCTTACTTCGACCCGCGGTCACGGTACTCGCAGGCTCACGCCACCGGAGACATCCGCGGACAGCCGATGCTCGTCGAACCGGGCGACGCCCCGCCGCCCTGCAAGCTCTTCGACACGGCCTGCGCGGCCGCCTTCGAGCGCTCACGCCCCCACGCGTATCGCTAGGGCCGGCGCCGACCGGGCGAGAGCGGAGCGCTCGCCCTTCTCGGTCCGAAAACGCGCCCTTTGCCGCGCGGAGATGGGGCATGTCAGTCCGGCGTCGGATCGTCCGCGATCCTGCGCCGCAAGTGCACCAACCTCCAGCCCGAGACCGCGCCGACATCCCGTCACCGGCGGCTCGCGCCGGTGGGGCTGCAGTCGACGATACCTGTGAATTCTTGAGCCAGGTTATATCGCAAGGCGTTTGCGCGCTCTATCCCGTTGAAAATTGCACGTTGACGGCGTGCGGGATGAGCAATGATTGAACAGGGCCCACGGATAGCGCGCGAATTCCATGTCGGCGTCGGCGGCGACCGCTGGGCCCTGATGCGCGACCTCCAGACCGGACAGCCCTACGTCTCTCACTCCCCGGGCGATGACGCGCCGGAGGTCCAACTGGATCTCGGTTCCTTCCTCGTGCTGTTCACCGGGGAGGAGCGGGAGAAGCTGCTCCGCCTGATCGGGTCGCTGCTGCCGGACGAGGACGCGCGTGCGGATGCCGACGGCCGGGCCGGCACGTCGCGTCCGCTGACCTTCGTCTCCCGGTGGCTTCCCAATCGGTAGGTCGAGACTTCGGTATTAGCCACCTCGACGCGAATTTTAGGCGCAATTGAGTTCAGTTCGTAAACCGGCCCTTGATCGGTCGCCGCTTATCCTCCGGCGCTCTAGCGCGGAGTACTTATGGACAACCAGCGCAACGCCCGACGCGTCTCCGTCAACCTGAGCGGATGCATCTCGGTGGCCGGCCATCCCGCCATCCCCTGCGTGGTGCACGACATGTCGCGGTGGGGTGTTCGCCTCCGGCTCGTCGGGACCGAGCGGGTGCCCCCCGCGTTCACGCTTACGATCGACGCCACCGACACGGTGATCGGCTGCGAGACGGTCTGGAAGAATGCCGACGAGATCGGGGCCCTGACCGACCTGATGGAGTGAGCGACGGCCGGGTCTGGCCCTCACTTTGAATCGGCCGCGGATCGCCTGGCGATCGGGCACGATCCAGGAGCCGCGGCCGCGCGGTCTCGGTTTTTGATCCGACGTCCAGCGCGCCTCAACCGCGGGCGAGGGCCGCCTCGAATTCCTCGGCCGGGAGGTGCGCGCCGCCGGTCGTCCAGATCACGTGGGTGGCCGCGGCGCCGACCGCCGCGGGCAGCGTGGCGGCGAAGCGCCCGGCCGCCGCGAAGCCCGCCGCCGCCGAGGGCTCCAGGCGCAGGCCCGCCTCGGTCCACATCACCCTGAGCCAGCGGTACAGCGCGTCGTCGGGCACCGTGACCACGGCGGCCACCAGCTTCTCGAGCGTCCGGGCCACCAGCATCGACGCGGAGGCGCAGGCCAACCCGTCCGCCGCGGTGCGGTTGTCGAGGCCGACATCGTAGACGCTGACCGTGCGCTCGAGACCGGCCGCGAGCTGGACCAGCATGCACGGGGACGCGACCGGCTCGACGAAGACCGGGTGCACGGCGTCACCGAACAAGAGCTTCAGGCCGAAGGCGACGCCGCCCGGCGCGCCGCCCACGCCGCAGGGCAGATAGACGAACAGGGGTTGCGCCGGGCCCACCGCGATCCCGGACTCCGCGAGCTGGCGCTGAAGGTCGAGGGCCGCGGCCGCGTAGCCGAGAAACAGGTCGACGGAATCCTCGTCGTCGACGAAATGGGCGTCCGCGCGGCCGGCGAACGCGCCGCGGGCCGCCGCGACCGCCGCCCCGTAATCGCCGCGATGCTCGACGACGCGGGCGCCGAGTTCGCGCAGGCGCTGCTTCTTCCACGCCTTGGCGTCGTGGGACATGTGGACCTCGACCGCGAAGCCGAGCGAGCGCCCCATCAGGCCGACGCTGAAGCCGAGATTGCCGGTGCTGCCGACCGCGATCACGTGGCGGGCGAACAGGGCGCGGAATTCCGGGTCGGCGAAGGCCGCGTAGGATCGCCCCTCGGTGAGCAGCCCGGCCCGCGCGGCCAGGTCCTCGGCATAGGCCAGGACCTCGTAGACGCCGCCGCGCGCCTTGATGCAGCCGGTCACCGGCAGCGCGTGGTCGGCCTTCACCAGCACGCGCCCGTCGGCGCCGTCCAGGACGTCACGGGACAGGCGCTCTTCCAGCGGGACGAGCGGCGAGTCGATCCGGCCGGCGCCCTCTTCGGGGAAGAGGCGCGCCAAGAGCGGCGCGAACCGCTGCCAGCGCGCCACGGCCGCGTCCACGTCGGCACGGCCGGTCGCGAGTCCGGGCAGGACGGACGCGGTGGCGTCCAGCGCCGGGTTCATCCAGACCGTGGGGCTGGCGCGCCTGACCGCCTCCGGGATCCGGTCGCACGGCGGTTGAGTCTGCATCCCGTCGACGGCTGCCATGGCGCTCCCGATCCTGCCCGGTTTGTCCGCGCCGACCCTGCGCGAGCGGCGCTCATGCGGCCAATTATATTCTCTGGTGCGGTCTATTAGGCCCGCTTATGATCGGGCATGCCCGTCAGGCTCGACGCGCGCCTGGCCGGCGACCTGTTCTTCTTCCGCGTCCTGGTCGAGGCGGGCGGCTTCGCCCGTGCGGGCGACCGCCTCGCCGTCACGCAGAGCGCGGTCACGCAGCGGATCCAGCGGCTGGAGCGGCGCCTCGGTTACCCGCTGCTCGAGCGGGGCACCCGCGAGATCCGGCTGACTGCCGCGGGTCACCACCTGTTCGCCGCGGCGCGGAGCGGCTTCGACGGGATGGGCGAGGCCCTGCTCCGGGGGGAACGGCGCGAGGGCCGGGCGACGCTGCGGATCAGTTGCGTCCCCTCCCTGGCCTCGGAATGGCTCGCGCCAAGGCTGAAAGCCTTCAGCGACACGCATCCCGACATCGACGTCGCCGTCTTCGGGGAGACCCACGACCTGGATCCGGGACGCATGGCGCAGTCCGGTATCGACGTCGCGATCCGCTACGGCCCGGCGCCGCCTCCCAGTGCGACGGTCGTCTTCGACCATCCCGAGCCGGTCTACCCGGTCTGCGCCCCGGCCTACCGGGATGCGGCGGATCCCGGCGGGGCCGTCGTGCTGCTCCACGACGCGACGCCGTGGGAGGCGGCCGCGAGCGTCTCGGAGGAGTGGGATCGCTGGATAGGCGTCCATGGGGCGCCCTGGGGCGGCCGCGTCCAGAATCTCTACTTCAACCTCGCGCAACTGGCGCTGCGCGCCTCGCTCGGCGGCTCGGGCATCGCCCTGGGGCGATCGCTGATCGTCGCGCCCTATCGCGCCGACGGGCGCCTCGTGCCCGCCTGCGACGCGGCCCTCATGAACGGGCTCCGGTACTTCGTTCTCGTGCGTGCCCTGCCACCCGCAGGGCCGGCGGCGGCCTTCGTGGACTGGCTCGGCCGGACGATGGCGGGTCCGCCGGGCTCGCCCGAGGCGCCGCGTCGGGGCGGTGCGGCAGAATGCGGATAGGGCACCGTCCCGCGCGCGCGCCGCGCTCGGCGCCCCTCGGTTCGAACGCTCGATCTACCGCCGGGCGGGTCGATCCGTCGACAGCGCGGCTGCCAGATGGGCGACGAAGGCGTTCACCTTGGGACTGACCAAGCGCCGGGACGTGTGGAGCGCCCACAGCTCCGTCGGCGGCCCCTCCAGCCAGCCCCAGCAGGCGAGGCGTCCGGCCGCCACGTCGCCCCCGACAAGCGAGCGCGGGAGCAGCGCCGCGCCGGCGCCCGCCACCACGGCGTCGCGCAGCATCGGCAGCGAGGACAGGCGCAGGACCGGCACGGGCGCGTAGGTCCGGCGCGTCCGGCCGTCATGGACCTGCCACGTCTCGTCCTGACGCGGCGTCCAGCGCACCGCCGCCGGCACGGTCGCCGCGTCGGTCCCGGCCGACTGTTCGGGACGCGGGACCTCGGGCGGCGCCACCAGCCAGAGCTCGTCCCGCAGGACACAGCGCCCGACGAGGCGCTCGTCCGGCTTCGGATTGACCCGGATGATCACGTCGAAACCCTCCTCGATCGGGTCGACGAACCGGTCCTCGGCGGAGATCTCCAGCTCGACCTCGGGATAGGCGCGGGCGAAGTCCGCGGCGACGCGGCCGAGCTGCGTGTCGGACAGGAGCAGCGGCGCACTCACCCGGAGCCGCCCACGGGGTCGGTCGAGGCCGCCACCGACGACGGCGCCGGCCTCCGCGATCTCGCTGAGCAGCGGCCCCGTCCGGGCGTGGAGGAGCGCCCCCGCCTCTGTCAGGCGCAGGCTGCGCTCGCCCCGCTCGATCAGCCGCGTCCCGAGGCTCGCCTCGAGCTCGGCGACGCGCCGCGACAGCGTCGCCTTCGGCCGCCCGCTCGCCCGGGCGGCGCGGCCGAAGCCGCCGTGGCCGGCGACGAGATTGAAGTCGGCGAGCGCCGCGAGGTCCATGTGCTGTTCCAGATCCGGGACACCCAGTCCCGATCTTGCCGACTATGGCTCAGAAAAGGAACGGCGCATCTTCGGATCATCGGCGGCCCGCTCGGGGCCGCCCCGCATCCAGGAGATCCGCTATGACCATCCTCGTCACCGGTTCCACGGGCCGCATCGGCTCCGCCGTCATCGATCATCTCGTCGCCGCGGGGGCCGCCGTGCGCGCTCTGACCCGCTCGCCCGAGAAGGCGCGATTCCCCTCCGGCGTCGAGGCCGCCCGCGGCGATCCCGCCGACATCGACGCGATGCGCGCGGCGCTGGTCGGGGTCGACACCCTGTTCCTGCTCGTCGCCAACGCGCCGGACGAGCTGACCCAGGCGATCACGACGCTCAGCCTCGCCCGCGACGCGGGCGTGCGCGGCATCGTCTATCTCTCGGTCTTCAAGAGCGAGGCCTTCGTCGATGCCCCGCACTTCAGCGGCAAGCACGCCGTCGAGCGGATGATCGCGGCCCTCGACCTGCCCGCCACGGTGCTGCGGCCCTCCTACTTCATGCAGAACGACCTCGCCCAGAAGGAGCCGCTTCTCGGGGCCGGCCTGTATGCCGTGCCCCTCGGGCAGGCCGGCGTCTCGATGGTCGACGTGCGCGATATCGCCGAGGCGGCGGCCAACGCGCTGCTGCGCCGCGAGCGCGCGGCCGACCGTCTTCCGGCCGAGATCTACGACGTCGTCGGGCCGGACGCCCTGACGGGCGACGCCCTGGCGGAGATCTGGTCCGAGGCCCTCGGGCGCGCGGTCCGCTACGGAGGAGACGATCTCGACGCGCTGGAGCAGCGGCTCCGGAGCTTCGCTCCCGCCTGGCTCGCCTATGACCTGCGGGTGATGATGCGCCGCTACCAGGAGGACGGCGCCGTGGCGGCCGAGGCCGAGGTTGCTGACTTCGCGAGGCTCCTCGGCCGCAAGCCGCGCAGCTACCGCGACTTCGCGGGTGAGGTCGCCCGCGACTGGCGGGGCGCCTGAGCGGGGAGGCCCCGCGGGTACGGTCTCACGGGCACTGTCACGCGGGCACGGTCTCACGGGCCGGGAGGCGGCGACGCCTCCCGCCACCGCAGCGCGTCGATCAGGCTGCGCAGGGCGGGCGTGACCTGCCGGTCGGGGTAGTAGAGGTGGCAGCCGGGAAACGACGGACACCACGCGTCCAGCGCCTGGACGAGACGGCCCGTGGCCAGGTCGTCGGCCGCCTCGTCCTCCAGCATGTAGCCGAGCCCGGCACCGGCCCGGATCGCGGCGGCCGCGAGCCGGCCATCGTTCACGACGAGCTGGCCGGCCGCGCGCACCCGGATCTCGCGGCCGTCGCGGGCGAGCTCCCAGGGCAGCAACCCGCCGCCGCCGACGAGCCGGTAGTTCACGCAGCGATGCGCTTCCAGGTCAGCCGGGCTCTCCGGGCGCGGGTGGCGGGCAAAGTAGTCCGGGGTCGCGACGACCACCGTGCGCAGGTCGGGTCCGACCCGGACCGCCACCAAGTCGCGCTCGACCGTCTCGCCGAAGCGGATCCCGGCGTCGAAGCCGGCGGCAACGATGTCGGTCAGGGGGTCGTCCACGATCACCTCAACCGAGACGGCCGGGTAATCGATCAGGAAGGCGGGCAGTCTGGGCTCGAGGATCGCTCGCGCGGCGTACGCGAAGGTCGTCAGCCGCAGCCGCCCCGACGGCGCGCCGCGCCACTCGGCCAGCGCGTCGAGCCCGCGCGCGACGTCCTCGAGCGCGGGGCCGACCGACCGCAGCAGCCGCTCGCCGGCTGGAGTAAGCGCGACGCTGCGGGTGGTGCGGGCCAGCAGGCGCACGCCGTGACGCGCCTCCAGAGCCCGCATCGTGTGGCTGAGCGCGGAGGGCGACAGCCCCATCTCCGCGGCCGCCCGCGTGAAACTGCGATGGCGCGCCACCGCCGCGAAAGCCGCCAGATCGTCGAGGGTGCCGCGCCGCATTCCTGAACTCTGCTCACAGACGCATGCGGAATACCACGGCTAATCCCGATCCCGACGCCGGACTACGTCCCAGTCCTCAACAGTGAGGTGCGGCGATGGATCTGAGGCACTATCGAACCCTGGGACGCTCGGGTCTGGCCGTGAGCCCCCTTGCGCTCGGGACCATGACCTTCGGCGCCGCCCGCTGGGGCAGCGACGCGACGGTCTCGGCGGCCATCTTCGACCGTTACGTCGAAGCGGGCGGCAACTTCCTCGATACGGCCGACGTCTACGCGGGCGGCGCGAGCGAGACGATGCTCGGCGACCTGATCGCGGCGCGCGGTCTGCGCGACCGCCTGGTCGTCGCGACGAAGTCGGGCTTCCCGCGCGCGCAGGGCACGCCGCTCGCCGGAGGCAACAGCGCGCGGAACATCCGCTCCGGTCTCGAGAGCTCCCTGCGCCGTCTCAGGACCGGCTGGATCGACCTGTACTGGACCCATGTCTGGGACCGGACCACGCCGCCGGAGGAAGTCCTCCGAGCGCTGACCGACGCCGTCGCGCGCGGCGACATCCTGTATTACGGATTCTCGAACGCGCCCGCCTGGTACGCCGCGCAGATCGCCGCGCTGGCCCGTGCCCACGGCCTCCCGGAACCCATCGGCCTGCAATACGCCTACTCGCTGCTCGACCGGGGCGTGGAACTCGACGTGCTGCCCGCGGGCCGCGCCCTCGGGCTCGGGCTGGTGCCCTGGAGCCCACTGGCGGCCGGCCTGCTGACCGGCAAGTACGGGCGCGAGAAGCTCGCTCAGGCCGGTCCGGCAGGCTCGCTCCCGGACCGGGCCGGCGACGCGGCCGAGGGCGGCAGCGACGGCCGGCTCAACGGCGACAACCCCTTCGGCGGCATGCTGTTCACCGAGGCGAACTTCGCGGTGGTGGACGTGCTGCGGGCGGTCGCCGCGGACGTCGGCCGACCGATGGCGCAGGTGGCGCTGGCCTGGGTCGCGCGGCGCCCCGGCGTCGCCTCGGTCCTGGTCGGGGCGAGCCGCCCGGAGCAGCGGGCGCAGAACATCGGCGCCCTCGAGGTCGTCCTGACGCCCGAGCAGCAGTCCCGCCTGGATGAGGCCGGGGCTCCGCCGCAGCTCAATCCCTACTTCATCTTCGAGCTGCCGACTTCGCGCATCTTCGGCGGTGAACGGGTCGAGGCGTGGTAGGCCCACGTCCGGGGTCGGCTCGGGGGATCGAGACCGGGCTTGCCGGTGATTCCCGTCACTCCGAACGCGCCACCTGGGTGCGGAACAGCGTCGCGAGGGTCCGCAACGTCCTGTTGTGCGGCTCGGCCAGGGACACCGTGTAGGCGCCCGGATCGATGTTCGGGACGGAGGCGGTGATGCGCACCGTCCGCTCGTCGATCTTGAGGACGGGCGCCCGCCACGTCTGACCGTTGGTGCCGCGGAACACCGCCAGCGTGTCCTTGCCAAGCCGGGGCGCGGTCCCGGGGAACGCGACTTCCGCGGCCCAGAGCTGCCCCGGCGACACGCGGAGCGCGTCGCCGGCATCCGGCAGGCTGTGGTGCAGATCCGGGACGTGCGGCGGACCGCTGACGAGATGGCGCGGCTCCGGAACGAAGCGCGCCGGCGGCTCGGTGTCGGGGGCGATGAAGATCGAGGCGACGTCTTCGAGGATGCGCAGGCTACCGTCGGCGATCTGGACGATCGCGAGCGCGTAGCGTCCGAAGGACATCCCCGCGACGTCGATCTGGCCGGTGAAGCCGGACGTCGCGGCGGCGGGTTCACCGTACCACTTGGCCACGTCCGGACGGAGATCACTCTGGAGGGCGACCCACGATGTCCCGGTGCGACCCGTCAGCCGCAGGTAGATCGCCTTCGGCGCCGGCCCCGAGACGTGCAGCCAGCCGCGCAGGAACACGGAGGCCCGCGCGACGACCGACGAGAGATCCAGGCTCCGGTTCAGGCGCTCGTCCGTGCGCAGCACGTCGAGGCTCCAGCCGCACTCGCTGCGCCGGACCGGCCTCAGCGTCAGACGCCGGAACGCGTCGGGCAGCTCCGGAACCGGGCGCGCGCGCGCCGCCGCCATCGCGGTGGGCGACGCCTCCGGCGCGCGGGCCGCCTCGTCCCACGCGATCGCCGCGCTGGTCCAGGAGGCGGCGTTCGTCCGGTATCCCAGGGTCTCGAGCCGCAGGTCGAAACCGTGCCGCAGGTGGCTGGGAACCCGTCCGTGGCGCAGCGGCCGCGCCTCGATCAGGCGCTCGTAGAGGGCGCGGACCGACCCGAGGTGGCCGTCGGTGTCGGGGAAGGATTTCCGGCCGATGGAGGCCTGCATCCGGGCGAGGCGGGCGCGATCGTAGTGTAGCGCGATGAGGCGCGCGCGGACGGCGCCGGCATCGTCCGGCGGGACCTTGAACCCGTCGATCCCGTCCTCGACGCGCTCGGCCAGGGCCCCGATATCGGCGACGATCGGGACCAGGCCCGCCTGCCACGCCTCCGTCAGCGCGATGACGAACGTCTCGGGCCAGGTCGAGAGGTGCAGCGAGACATCGCAGCCGGCCAGCAGGCCGCCGATCGCGTGCTGCTCGTATGCGCCGGTCACGGTGACCTGATCCGGTCCGAGGCCCGCGACCGCCTCGCGGTACGGGTCGTCGATGCGGCCGATCACCTTGAAATGGATGGGATAGGCCTCGCAGCTCCGGATCAGGTTGATCGCCTGCTGGCCGCCCTTGTGGGCCGCGAGATTGCCCAGGATCGCCACGGTCAGCCGATCGCCGTCGCGCCTGCGCCTGGACACCGGCCGCGCCCCGGCCGGCGCGGTGTTCGGCGCCACCATCGGGATCTCGACGATCCGGTCGGCGGGGATGCCGGGGAAGTAGCGCCGGAGGTACTCCGCCGTGGCGGGCGTGCTCGTGACGAAGGCGTCGATCGCGTCGGTCACCAGGGTCATCATGCCGTCGCGGCGCGCCTTGGAGCCGGGCGGATACTGGTTTCCCGAGACCAGGCACGCGTCGCACTGGTCCGCCCCGCGATTGACGACGTCGCAGAACCGGCCGGTGTGATCGAGCAGCAGCCAGCGCTCGCAGATCAGGAAATGGTCGTGCAGGTGGTAGACGGTGGGTATGCCGCAGGCCCGCGCGATCAGCGGCAGCGACAGCGGGACGTGCATCAGGTGATGGATGTGGACGAGGTCGACCTGATGCTCGAACAGCAGTCTCTGGAAGATCCCCTCCACGAACGGGTCCGTCGAGAGCGGCGGCGTGACGGGACCGCAGGCGAAGCTCTCCGCGATCCCCGGGCCCTCGAGCCGGAGCGACCAGCGCCCGTCGCCGAAGACGGAGAAGAGGAACAGGACGCGGTACGGCTCGCCGAGCTCGGTCAGCAGTTCCTGATAGACCTCGACCCCGCCGCCGGGACGATGCCCCATCCGGTTGTGGGTGAGCATCAGGACCGTGCGGGGCGCTGACGGTTCGAGGGGGGGCCGGCGCGTCTGCGTCCGGCGCCGGTCGATCACCGCGTCCAGGATCGTCGCCACGCGATGGTCGTAGAGGTGCTCGGCGCGGGTCCGCGCCTGCGCGGCGCGCGCGCGCGCGATGCGGGCCTCCGGTTCGGTCAGGGCCGTCAGGATCGCCTCGACCGCACCGGCCTCGTCGTCGCAGAGCGCGATCTCGGCGCCCGGCGTGTAGTAGGCGGCCGTCTCCGGCTCGGGCGAGACCACGACCTGGTAGCCGCCGGCCAGCGCCGTCTCGAACAGCCGCGGCGGCGGCGTCGAACCGGTCGCCTGATCGGCGCGCGCCGCCGAGAAGATCCGGGGCAGGGTGAGCACGACGCGACTGCGGTTCGCCAGGAGGGCGAAGTCGCGGTTGCCGCAGCGCCAGTCCGTGACGAGCGCCTCGTCCTCCAGCTCCGGCGGACCGATATGCGCGTTCCACGGCAGCGCCAGCTTGAACTTCACGTCCCGCGGCAGCTTGGCCGAGAGCGCGTTCAGGGTCGCGACCCTGTTCGGCCACGCCGTTCCGATGAAGAGGAGGTCGTAGCGGTAGCGCGCGTCGTCCTCGAGCACCGGGAGATCGTGGAAGAGCGAGGAGGCGCCGAGGGCGAGGTGGTGTGCCCGGCCTCCGTAGGCCGGGACCGTGGCAAGGTCGTTCGTGAAGACCAGATCGAAGACCCCCGACCCGCGCACGTTCGCTTCGCGCTCGTACGGATCCTCCGTGGTCCAGAGCACGCTGGTCCGAGCGAGCCCCGCGAGCCGACCGACCAGGGGCGCGTGCGCCCGCGCGCCGCCGAAAGCGATCAGCGTGTCGAGACCCTGCTCGACGAAGGCGGCCAGGGCATCGCCGTGCCCGCCGACATGGACCCGGCCGACCGCGGGATGCCGGCGCAGCGCGTCCGCGATGGCGAGCACGAGGTAGCGGTTGTGGGTCTGCGGCTCGGTGTCGAGCAGCAGGATCGACAGGTCGGACATGCGCGGTCTCGTCCGTCTCAGCGGCGGCGTGATCAGGCCGGGACCGTCAGGCGGCTCAGGTCGAGCAGGCGCGCCGCGCGATGCCGGTAGGTGTGCTCGCGGAGCGCCCGCGCCTGCGCCCGGCGCGCGATCGCCTCGATCGCGCCGGGCTCGTCGAGCGACCGCTCGATGGCGCGCGCGATATCGGCCGCGCCGTCCACCAGCAGGATCTCCGTGTCCGGCTCGAAATGCGCGCAGATTTCCAGGCCGGTGACGAAGAACAGCTGCGCCGAGCCCGACAGGGCGACCTCGAAGGTGCGCGGTCCCGGCGTCGCCTGCGGGAGCGACAGCCGGCGATTGGCCACGTCGAGGTCGCGGCCGATGTTGAGCGTCAGCCGCGCCGCCGCGGCGTAGTCGGCCATCTGCGCCGGCGTGAGGCGGCGGTTCACCGCGCATCGGAGCGTGTCCGGCCACTCGGCGCCCAGGATCTCCACGACGTGCCGGCACAGCAGATCGTCGATCCGGCGCATCAGGGCAACGCGGTTCGGGTAGGCGACGCCGCAGAAGAACAGGACTGTCTCCCGCTCCGCCACCGGGGCGATCGGCCGGAAATGCCGGTCGGGCGCCGCGGCCAGCGGCAGGTGGTGGACGTCGGGGTGCCGGTAGTGCTGCGCCGCCCAGGAATCGTTGCTCACGACGATGTCGGCGTAGAGTTCCGCCTTGAAGGCGTAGTCGAACTCGTACGGGTCGTCCGTCAGCCAGAAGATCAGGACGGCACCCACGGCGTCCGCGGCCCGCCGAAGCGCGCGCAGATCCGCCAGGTCAGGCACGAGACTTCCGACCGCGATCACGACATCCGGCCGGGTCGCCCGGACCGCCGCGACCGCCAGTTCCAGAGGGGTGTGTCTGACGCGCTCGGCGCCGAGCAGTTCGGCGAAGCCGTCGGCCAGATCGCTTCGGATCCCGGGATTCCTGTTGAGCGCATCGGGGAAGGTGCTCGTGACCAGGACGTGCGGCCCGGCCAACGAGATCGCGCTGACGAAATTCATCCCTCGTGACCTCGGCGAGACGGGCCAGTTTTAATTGCAGGTTAATGCCAATTGTAAGTAGACACGCAACTGTCGCATGTCCATTTCGTCGATTAATTTCCCCCAACCACTTGGCGATTGGGTAATTTCGGGCAATTCAATGTTGGCAATCAGGAAGTATGGCACGGGATGAAGTGGCAATAGGCGCGCCGCACCCGCCGCGCGAGCCCTGCGCCGAGGCGTTGCGCCCCTTCCTGCCGTGGTTGACCGGCACGCTCCTGCTGCTGGGCCCGAAGCCCGACGCGGGGAGCCGCGCGCGCTGGGCTTCCGACGCCACCCTCGTCACCACGGCGGATGGCGCCGACCTGCCGGCTTCCGCGCTCTTCGATGGCGTCGTGCTGACGGGGCTGCTGTCCTGTCGCGACGACGGGGGCCGGGACGCGCTCGACGCGACGATCGCCTGGGCCCAGGAACGGCTGCGGCCCGGCGGGCGGCTGATCCTCGTCATCGACAACGCCCTCTCGCTCCACGGACTCGCTGCGGGCTCCGAGACGGTGGGGCAGCGCGGCTTCCCGAGCCTCGAGGGACGCCTCAGGTCGGACGGCCTCCGGCTGCCCACGCGGGCAGGCCTGAAACGGTCCCTGCAGGCCCGCGGCCTGGCCTATCAGGAATGGTGGTTCCCGTTCCCGGGGCGGGAGGAGCCCGTGAGCTTCATCGCCGAGCGGGGCCTCGCGCGGCCGGGCGGGTTCGATCCCGGAATGCTCGCGATCGGCGCGGCCGGGCCGGATCCGGCAGCCCGCGCGGGCGCGCTGTTCTCGCCGCGGCGCGCCTGGGCCACGGTGGCGGAGCAGGGGCTCATCGGCGATCTGGCGCCCGCCTTCGTGATCGCGGCATCGGCGGAGCCGCTGCCGCCGGACGACCGGCTGGCGATCCACGCGGGTTTGCGCCGCCGGCCGGAATTCGAGCGGCTGGTGACCTTCGCGGAGGCCGGGTCGCAGATCGCGGTGCGCCGCGCGCGCGCGTATCCCGACCTTCCCGCCGCGGTTCGAGGCGTCACGAACCTGTTGCCGTCGGAGACCTACGTGCCGGGCTCCCTCTGGTCTGAAGTCCTCGAGGCGCGGCTGGCGCGGGAAGGCTGGTGCCCGGACGCCGTCGCCGCCTGGGCCGGGACGTGGCTTCAAGCCGTCTCGCGCCGCTTCGCGGCGGGAGCGCCGCTCGAGACCCAGACGATCCTCCCGGGACCGGCCCTCGACGCCATCCCGAAGAATCTCGTCTCGGGCGCCGACGGCACGTTCATAGACCTGGAATGGGAGCTCGGGGGCCCTCTGGACGCTGGCCACCTCGCCGTGCGGGGCCTCGTCAACGCGCTGACCGGTGCGCGAGACTGGCGTCCCGGCGGGCCATCCACGCTGCCCCTTCTGGACGCCCTGCGCGCCCTGCTGCCGCGGCTCGGGCTGGCTCTGGACGATGCGCAGCTCGCCGACCGGCTGGCCCGGGAAAGCCGTTTCCAGACGATCGTCAGCGACTGGGTGACGGAGCGCGGCCTGGACTGGGCGGCGGCGACGCGCCTGCCGGTCGGCACTGAGACCCGGATCGACGCGGATCCGCGCGCGGCGCTCGCGGAGGCCTCCGCGGAGATCGCGCGGCTGCTCGAGGAGAATGCGGCCCTGCGCGCCGCGCGCGCCGCCGACGCCGCCGCGCACGAGGCCGCCGCGCGCGAGAGCGTCCGCCGCACCGACCGCGTGATCGCCTACGCGGCCGAGATGCACCGCGCGCGCGACCACCTCCAGGACACCCTCGACACTCGCCGCGCTTCGGCCGGCGACGGCAGCCGCCTGTCCCTTCGCCTCCTGCGTCTCATCAGAGGAACCCCGTGATGCGGCTGCTCGTCGCCTGTGACCACCTGGCGCTGACGGGCGGCCTGCTCCGGTTCGAGCGGGTCGGGCGGGTGCTCGCGCGTCGCGGTCACGCGTTCGCGTACCTGACTCTGGGCACCGGCGAGGACGGGTTCGAGACGCGGCTGCCCGTCCTGCACCGCGAGGACGCCGCGCGCGCGAGCTGGGACGCCGTCATGGTGCCCGGCGGCGGCTTCCCGGATGCCACGATCGAGGGCTTCGCGGACCTCCGGGCCCCGAACTTCGGCGCCCGGATCCAGCACCTCCTCAACGCGCCGGTGCGGCGCGACGCCTACGCGCGCGTCACGCGGACCCTCGCGCCCGACCTCGTCGTGGCGAACAACGACCACTGGGACGACGCCGCCCTCCAGGCCCTCGGCCTGCCGTGGCGGCGCCTCGTCGGTGCGGTCGATAGCGGACTGTTCGCGCCGCCCGTCTCGCCGCCCGCGCGCGGCGCCCGGCGCCGGCTCGGCGGCATCGCCAACAAGCGCCCCGCCGCGCAGCTCGCGGCGCTCGACAGGCTCGGTGACGCGTGGGCCCTGCACTGGTTCGGACGGCCGGACTGGGGGCTGGTGGGCGCGCGCGCCGATCTGGTGGCGTCGGGCCGCCTCGTCGTGCACGGGCCGCTGCCCGAGTCCGACCTGCCCGCGTGGTATCACGGGCTCGACGCGTTCTGCAGCGCGGAGGCGCATGCCGGCTGGTGCAACCCGGCCGCGGAAGCGATGGCCTGCGGCACGCCGCTCGTCGCGACCGTGCACGGCACGCTGGCTTTCGCCGAGGACGGCATCACGGCCCTGGTGGTGCCGGACGGTCCGGACGCGGCGCTGGGCGCGGCCATCGCGGAGGCCGTGGACAGGATCGCGACCGATCCGGCCGGTGCCGCGTCCCGGGCCGAGGCGGGACGGGCGCGGATCCGGGCGCTCGACTGGGACACCTACGCGGACGGCCTGCTCGCCGTCGTCGCGGAGGCGATCGCGCTGCGGGCGGGCCGGACCGATGCGGCGCGCCCGTCCGGCCCGCCGCGCGAGACCGCGCTGCGCCTCGCCGACCTCGCGAGCCGGGACGGGCCCCTGCCGGAGGATTTCGACGCCCTCGGCTATATCCGGCTGCATGCCGACCTCGCGGCGCTGTTCGAGCACGCGTGGCAGGGGCAACTGCACTACCTCGAGCACGGCCGTCGCGAGGGCCGCATCTACCCCTCGAACCTGACGCGGGCCCAGCAGAAGGCCGCCCAGGCCGCGCGGATCGCGCTCGCGGTCGACGGGCTCGACGGCTCCGGCAAGTCGAGTATCGCGCGGCACGTCGCCGAGGCGCTCGGCGCGACGGTGCTCAACCCGTTCAGCGGTCCGGTCGGCGCCATCCTGGTCCACCTCGCCCGGACGGGGCAGCACGCGCTGGCCGATGACCTGGCGCACGCGGCCGTGGCGGCGGCGATCGCCAACGCCCCGCCGGGACCGGTCGTGTTCGACCGGCACTGGTTCACCGCCTCGCAGCTCCTCTCGCCGGCCTTCCGTCCGGGTTGGGAGCCGCGCCCGTTCACCGTCATGTGCTGGGCGGACCGTCCCACCACCATCGCCCGCATGGTCGCGCGCGGCGTCCCGAACCCGTCGGAGCACATGACCGAGGCCCGGATCGCCGGCTATCGGGCGCTCGCGGAGGAGTTGCGGGTGCCGCTCCTCGACACGTCCCGCATCGCGCCGGAGGAGGGGGCCGCGCAGGTGCTGGCGATGCTGGGTGAGAGCGGCCACACGGCGCGGCGCGCGTGATCGCCGCCTCGCGGCGCGGCCTGTATGGTCGCGTCTCGGAATCGGGTGGCCACACCGGCCATCGGCGTCGCGGGAGGGCGGGGCGATCGTGTTGAAACTCGCGCGCGGCGACCGTGGCCGGAACGTCCTGCTGCTCGGCATCAGCCTCCTCTTCGTCGCCGCCGGCCTCGGGATGATCGCCACCGGCGCGGATGGCGGCGTCACGACGACGGTGTTCTTCGGCGTGTGCGCGGCCGTCGCCGTGTGGCAGCTGCGGCCGGACCTGCTCGAATCCGAGAGCCGGTCGGCGGGGTCGCTGGCGGCGCAGTTCCCCGGCCCCGTGATCCTGCGCGCCTCGGTGCGGAAACTCCTGTTCCTGGCGCTGATGGCCGCCGGCTTCGGCGGCGTCACGCTCTGGATGGTGCTGCACGAGGCGCCCTCCACGGCGATGCAACTGCTGCTCTGGCCGGGCGTCGCGCTCTTCCTCGGAGGCGTCCCGTTTCTCATCCTGACGGCGATCCGCGGCTCGGCGCTGCACCTCGACGAGACGGGCTTCACCGTCGTGCAGCTGGGCCGTGCGCGGCGCGTCCGGTGGCGTGACGTGAGCGTGTTCGAGCCGGTCTCCATGCCGGGTTCGGGGCAACGCCTCGTCACGTTCGACGACACGAGCGCCGGCGCGACGCGCCTCGGGGCGATGAACCAACACCTGATCGGGCGCAACGCGGGTCTGCCGGACAGCTACGGGTTGGATCCCGACGCGCTCGCCAGCCTGCTCACGGCTTGGCGCAAGCGGGCCCTGCAGCGGGAGGACAATGGCTTCTGAGGCGCTTCGTCGGCTGCGTCCTGGCGACGAGGTCGCGGTCGGATGGCGCGCCTCAGCGCGTGACGATGCCGGGCTCCTGCCGACCGGGACGGGGCTGCACCACGAGGAGGCCCGCCGAGTAGATCAGCGAGACGAGGAGCGCGACCGTCAGCGCGAGCGCGGCACCGTAGGGCTGGATCATCAGGTGGAGTGTCAGCAGGGTCAGGCCGAAGCCGAACACCCCGCGGATCGCGACGCTCGCCAGCCGCGCCATCGCCGCCCCGCCGATGCGGCGATGGAGGATGACGAAGGCGCTCGTCATCGTGACCGGGAAGGCGGCGATGACCCCGGTCCTGGCGGGGCCCAGCGCCGTACTCAGCGCCAGGAGGGCCGCGACGAACAGCGCGACGGCACTCGCGCGGATCAGCAGATCCAGCGGGCGCGGCCGCGCGACGACGGAGCTCCGCACGAGGGTCGCGCGCACGACGTGCCGGGTCGAGAGCGCGCCGGCCCCGTAGACCAGGGCGTTCAGCAGGAACGCCGTCGTCGGCGTCCAGGTGAGTGCCGAGACCGGCAGGGCCGCCGCGAGCCACGCGAGGATCGCCGGCCCGAGGGTGGCGGTCATGTCCCGGCCGGCAGCCCGGTGGGCGTAGACGATCAGGAACAGGCCCGTCGCGGCGTTCGCCGCGAAGCCGTTCAGGGCCGCCCCGGCCACGAAGGCGGCGTCGTGCTCCATCGCCATGAACACGTAGGCCGGCCCCGCGGAGACCGGCAGGCTGACGACGAGCGCGCCCCAGACCGGTCCCAGCCACTCGGCCAGGACGGAGGCGAGCACCACCACGGTCCCGGAGGTCAGCGCCCGGATCAGGGCCGTCAGCCAAATCGCCGCCAAGGTCGTTTCCCGCGCGTCGCGCCGCCGACCCGGGCCGGCATCGGAGCCGCGCCCTCGCTATCATGGGCGGCCTGTCCGGGCCAAAGCACCCGGCTGGCGAATCCGCCCGTCTGAAACCGGTCGCGGCGACCCGCGAGCGCCGGTGCGTCCCCGGAACCGGGGCGGGCGACCTCAGCCGACGGCGCGCGCGGCTTCCCGGACCTGGCGGGTGGCCGCGTCGACCTGCTCGTTGGCCCGCGCGATCGCCGCCATGCCGCCCGCGATGGTCCCGACCCCGCGGGCGGCCGTGTGCATGCTGCCGGAGATCTCCTGGGTCACCGCCGACTGCTCCTCCACGGCCGCCGCGATCGCCGCCGAGATCTCGTCGAGCGCCCGGATCGTGCCCTGGATCGAGCCGATCGCCGCCACCGCCTCGCGCGTGGTGGCCTGCGTCGTGGTGATCTGGTCGCGGATCTGATCCGTGGCCTTGGCGGTCTGCTCGGCCAGCGCCTTCACCTCCGACGCCACGACCGCGAAGCCCTTGCCGGCGAGGCCCGCCCGGGCCGCCTCGATCGTGGCGTTGAGCGCGAGCAGGTTGGTCTGGGCCGCGATGCCCTGGATCATGGTCACGACGTCGCCGATCTGCGCCGCCTGCCCGCTCAGGCCCTCGACGATCGTGCTGGTGTGCCGGGCCTGCTCGACGGCCTCGCCGGCCATCCGCGCCGCGTGGCTGACCTGCTGGCTGATCTCCCCCACCGAGGCCGACAGTTCCTCGGCGCCCGAGGCCACGCTCTGGATATCGCCGGACACCCGCCCGGCGAGGTCGACGGCCTCCGCGGTCCGGCGGCTGGCGCCCTCGACGGCGGTGCCGATCGCGTCGAGGTCGACGCCGATCGCCCGCTGCGCCGCGACGCGCCGGTGGCGCTCCTGGACCTGCGCGGTGATGTCGGCGGCGAACTTGACGACCTTGAGGACGCAGCCGCTGGCATCGAGGATCGGATTGTAGGTCGCCTGGATCCAGACGTCACGGCCGCCCTTGGCGATGCGGCGGAACTCGCCGCCCGCGAACTCACCCCGGCCAAGGCCCTCCCAGAACGCGCGGTAGCCGGCACTCGACCGCTCGGCCGGGTCGACGAACACGCCGTGGTGCTGGCCCCGGATCTCCTCCAGGCGATAGCCCATCGTCTCGAGGAAGTTGCCGTTGGCCTCCAGGATCGTGCCGGCCGGATCGAAGGCGATCACCGCCTGCGACCGGTGCAGCGCCGCGATCTGACCGGCGTAGTCGAGCATCAGCAGCTTCTGCGCCGTGATGTCCGAGGCGAACTTGACGACCTTCACGACGCGGCCCGCGCGGTCGAGCACCGGGTTGTAGCTCGCCTGCACCCAGACGTACCGGCCGCCCCGGGCGATCCGCTTGAACTCGGCGACCTGATGGGTGCCCTGCCGCAGGGCGTCCCAGAAGGCGTGGTACGCGGGTGTCTCCCGATGCGCCGCCTCCACGAACAGGGCGTGACGCTGGCCCCGGATGTCGGGCAGGGCGTAGCCCATCATCGTCAGGAAATTGGCGTTGGCCGTGATGATGGTGCCGTCCGGCTCGAACTCGATGACCGCCTGTGAGCGGTCGAGGGCATCGAATTTCGCCGCCAGACCTTCACGACCGCGCAGGGCGCCGAGCATTATCCCATCCCTTCTTGTCATTGCCGGGATCCCGAGTGCGAACACGCGGTTCTTCTTGGGATCTGCCGCTGATTTACTGTCACGGCATGACGGCCTCGCATAATGATTGCGCACAATCGTGAACGATGACTTAAATCTGAACGGCACAATAGTTCGAGATTGGGAGGGTCTGGGATAGTGCAAAACTACCAGAGGAGTAAATTTTTACGCAATCTTCGATCTCAGTGCCGGTAAACTATACAATCGAGAGTACGGATTTCGACGCCGAGATCCGGTGCCGTCATGCTCTCAGGTTGCACGGAAGTTCATATGATAACGTAGAATAGGATTTCTGGTCTTCGCTGCCGGATCGGCGCACCGCGACGCGATGCAGCTGGATGCCACGCACCGGCACGATTCGACCGACCCGACGCCCGCGGTCGAAGGGACGCGGCCGGCTCCGTCAGATGTAGGTCGAGGCCAGCGCCGGCGAGCCGTCCAGGGCGTGGGCCAGCCTCTCCAGCCCGTGGGCGATCTGCTGCCGGGTCGAAGGGCCGCCGAGGCAGAGGCGGACGGCCTCGGGCGGCGTCCCCGCGACGCAGAAGGGGTCGCTGCCGACCACCCCGAGACCCGCCGCACGGCCCTGGCTGGCGAAGGCCGAGCGCGTCCATCCCGCCGGCAGGGTGATCCAGACATGGAAGGCGTGCGGGTCCGCGACGTAGGACTCGGCGGGCAGCAGCGCGGCCGCGAGGCTCTGGCGCGCGGCCGACTCGGCACGGACGAAATCCACGATGGCGTCCGCCGTCCCGTCCGTGATCCAGCGCGTCGTCAGCGCGGTCGAGATCGGCGACGCCATCACGGTGGCGGCGCGCAGGGCGTCGCCGAGGGGCAGGGCGGCCCGCGCGTTCGGGGCGATCAGGAAGGCGAGGCGAAGGCCGGCGCCCAGGCACTTCGCGACGCCCGCCACGTAATAGGTGATCTCGGGCGCCAGTTCGGCGAAGCTCGGCGGCGGTGCCGGGCAGATGCGCGCGTAGGCGTCGTCCTCGATGATGGTGACCGCGTAGCGGCGGGCCGTCGCGATGACGGCCTCGCGCCGGGCGCGGGACAGGGTCGCGGTGGTCGGGTTCTGCAGCAGGGGATTGAGGTAGAGCGCCTTCGGCGCCCCCCGCGTGCAGGCGGCCGCGAAGGCGTCGGGGTCGAGCCCGTGGCGGTCCATCGGCAGGCCGACGAGGCGCAGGCCCCGGTGCGCCGCGAGGGTCCGGATGCCCGGATAGGTGATGCGCTCGGCGCAGATCGTGTCGCCCGCCTGCGCGACCTGTCCCAGGATGCTGGACAGGGCGCTGTGCGCGCCGGGGCAGATCAGGAGGCGCTCGCGCGCCGCCGCGATCCCGCGACCCGCGAGCCAGCGCAGCGCGGCCTCCTTGTCCGCCTCCGTCCCGCCGAAGCCCTGGTAGCGCAGGAGGTCGGCGAGATCGCCCGAGAGTTCCGCGAAGGACGACCGCATGCGGGCCCGCAGGCCGGGCAGGTCGGGTTCCGGGGGCAGGTTCATGGTGAAGTCGACCGGTCCCGGCCGCCGGGGAAGGGCTGGCCCAGCGGTGCGGGCGGCGTCCGCCGGGTCGACCACGAAGGTGCCCCGGCCGACCCGGCCCTCGATCAGGCCGCGCCTGTGGGCCTCGACGTAGCCGCGGGACACGGTCGTGAAGTTGAGGTCGAGCGTGGCGGCGAGCGCGCGCTGGGTCGGCAGGCGCGTGCCCGGAAGCAGGTGGCCGGTCCGGATGTCGTCCGCCAGCGCGTCCGCGATGGCTAGGTAATGGGGCTTGCCCCAGCGCCTGAGGTCCGGCGTCCAGATACCGGCCGCGTCGCCCCGGTCGACCGACCGTCCTCCCCGCCCGCCAGCCTTCATCCGTCCAGCACCCGCGACCTGAAAACCGATCAATGATCGATTGTATGGCTTGCAAGCGCCGTACCGGGCGCGTGACGGCCTATCACGGCGCGACCGATGCGTGCAATGCGTACAATACTCGTCGCCGAAGCGCGCGTCATCTGGCGACGACGTGCGCAAATCCTGATGATGAATTGTGCGTCGTCGAGTAGAACCGAGCGGATCGACTTCGCTCAATTGATCGTATCATTGTATGCATCGCAGGGCGCGTTATTGAATGCATTCCTGACGGCTCCGATCTGGCACATGGCTTGCCATCCGACTGTCTGAACGTGCGCAGCCCCCCCTGCCGCCGGTCAGACCATCGAGGAGCGTGAGCAATGCCTGCCGTGAACCGCGAGCCGCACAAGAAGGGCGACGTCCTGGTCGACTACGAGGAGAAGGTCTTCGAGGACGTGAAGGCCGAACCCGGCCAGAAGGCCCTCGTCACCTTCCACACCGTGGCGTTCGAGGGCTCGATCGGCCTCGTCAACCTGCTCCAGGCCACCCGCCTGCAGCGCAAGGGCTTCGAGACCTCGATCCTGCTCTACGGCCCCGGCATCACCCTCGGGGTCCAGCGCGGGTTCCCCCGGCTCGGCGACGAGGCGTTCCCGGGCCATCTCAACTTCAACAACCAGCTCGAGAAGTTCATGGCCGAGGGCGGCAAGGTCTACGCCTGCCGCTTCTCGACACAGGCGCTGTACGGGCACAGCGAGGCGGCCTTCATCGAGGGTATTCGTATGATCAACCCCCTCGACGTGCTCGACTGCATCCTCCTGCACAAGCGCGACAACGCGGTGATCATCGACACCTGGACCGTCTGACGGCCGCGCCAACGCCCCCGGCGGCCGCGCGCGACGCGCGCAGCCGCTGGCTCAGCCGGAGGACCACCCATGTCAGAGACCCGGATCGTGCGGGCTGCCGCGATCCAGATCGCGCCGGACCTCGACCGCCCGGACGGCACCCTGGAGCGCGTGCTCAACGCCGTCGACGAGGCCGCCGCCAAGGGCGCGCGCTTCATGGTCTTCCCCGAGACCTTCGTGCCCTACTATCCGTACTTCTCGTTCGTTCTCCCGCCCGCGCTCCAGGGGCCCGAGCACCTGCGCCTCTACGAGCGCGCGGTCGCCGTGCCGGGTCCGGCGACGCAGGCGGTCTCCGCGGCCGCGCGGCGCCACGGGGCCGTGATCGTGGTCGGGGTCAACGAGCGCGACCACGGATCGCTCTACAACGCGCAGCTGATCTTCGACGCGGACGGCGCCCTGAAGCTCAAGCGCCGGAAGATCACGCCGACCTACCACGAGCGCATGATCTGGGGGCAGGGCGACGGCGCCGGCCTCGCCGTGGTGGAGACGGCGGTCGGCCGCGTTGGGGCGCTCGCCTGCTGGGAGCACTACAACCCGCTCGCCCGCTACGCCCTGATGGTGGGCCACGAGGAGATCCACGCCGCGCAGTTCCCGGGCTCCCTCGTCGGCCAGATCTTCGCCGACCAGATGGAGGTGACGATCCGCCACCACGCCCTGGAGGCGGCCTGCTTCGTGGTCAACGCCACCGGCTGGCTCACCGACGCGCAGGTCGCGCAGGTCTGCCCGGACGAGCGCCTGCGCGGCGCCTGCCGCGGCGGGAACTGCACCGCCATCGTGTCGCCCGAGGGCAAGCACCTCGCCGATCCCCTGGGACCGGGCGAGGGCATCCTGATCGCCGACATGGATCTCGCGCTGGTGACCAAGCGCAAGCGGATGATGGACTCGGTCGGCCACTACGCGCGGCCGGAACTCCTCAGCCTGCTCCACGACGACCGCCCGGCCGCCTTCGTGCAGCGGCCGGCCCGTTCGCAGACCGCCCCCCGGAGCCCCGACCATGAGCAGCAGCCCGCTTCCGACGCGCCGTCCCATATCCCCGCCGGCCCCGACGGGCCTGATCGGGATGCCGACGGAGCGCCTGATCAACGCGTTGCAATCCTGCGGCGTTAGGCTCGCCGACAGCCGCGCCGGCGCGCCGAGCCGCCGCGGCGGCGCCGGCCCCTCGGACCACAAGGCGATGACCATCGCGGGCCGCACCGTGATGGTGCCGGTCCACACCGAGGCCGCCTTCGACTCGCCCTTCCTCGTGCGCCCGCCGGACGCGGACGGGATCGCGGTGATCGAGCACGCGGGCGTCGTGGTCGGCCACGTCACCTTCCCGGGCCGCCCGCGCTTCTACGCCCTCTCCACCTTCGACGGCGTGCCCTACGCGAAGATCGCCGTCCTGCACGGGCGCGACGTGCTGGCCACCACGGTGCTGCAGACCTGCATCCGCTACCAGAGCCGCGCGAAGACCTGCCAGTTCTGCTCGATCGGCCAGTCTCTGGCGGCCGGCCGCACGGTGGCCCGCAAGACGCCCGAGCAGCTCGCCGAGGTCGCCCGCGCCGCCGTGCTGCTCGACGGCGTGAAGCACATGGTCATGACCACCGGCACGCCGAACGCCACCGACCGCGGCGCCGCGATCCTGTGCGAGAGCGCCTTCGCGGTGAAGGCGGCCGTCGACCTGCCGATCCAGGCCCAGTGCGAGCCGCCCGACGACGACCGCTGGTTCGAGCGGATGAAGGCCTCAGGCATCGACGCGCTGGGCATGCATCTCGAGGCCGTCACGCCCGAGGTGCGGGCGCGGATCATGCCCGGCAAGGCGGGCGTGCCGCTGGAGCGGTACTACGACGCCTTCGCGGCCGCTGTCCCGGTCTTCGGGCGCGGCCAGGTCTCCACCTACATCCTCGCCGGCCTCGGCGACGCGCCGGAGGCGATCCTCGCGATGGCCGACCGGCTGATCGGGATGGGCGTCTACCCGTTCGTGGTGCCCTTCGTGCCGATCTCCGGCACGCCGCTGGAGAGCCATCCGGCCCCCGGGCACGACTTCATGCACGCCGTCCTGAAGCCGCTCGCGGAGATGCTGGGGCGGGCGAACCTGCGCTCCACCGACATCAAGGCCGGCTGCGGCCGGTGCGGCGCCTGCTCGGCGCTCTCCACCTACGAGCGCGCGGGGGAGGCGGCCTGATGTTCGACCCCGTTCCGCCGTACCGGCCCAGCCACTTCCGGGTGAAGTTCGCGGTCGCGCCCTGGGAGCGGCGCGCCTGCGCGGCCCTGCGGCGGCAGGTCTTCTGCGCGGAGCAGGGGATCTTCAGTGCGGACGATCGCGACGCGATCGACGCGCACGCCATCCCGGTCTGCGCCCTCTCGACGCTCGGCGGCGACGCGGACGCCGTCGTCGGCACCGTGCGGATCCACGAAGACGGCGCGCGCCCGGGAACGTGGTGGGGCTCGCGCCTCGCCGTCGCCAAACCGTTCCGCAGCGCCGCCGCCCTCGGCACCGGCCTGATCCGGGTCGCGGTGTCCTCGGCCCACGCGCGGGGCTGCACCCGCTTCCTCGCGCACGTCCAGGAGGGCAACGTCGCGCTGTTCGAGGCCCTGCACTGGGAGAGCCTCGACGCGCTGGACCTGCACGGGCGGCCCCACCGCCTGATGGAGGCGGACCTCGCGGCCTACCCGCCGATGCACGATCCCGAGCAGGGCCTCCTCACCTTCCGCAGGGCCGCGTGACCGCCGGGATCGACGTCCGGGCGCTGGCCCGCCAGATCCGCGAGGCCCGCGGGGTCGGCCACAAGCGCGACATCGACGCGGTGGTGCGGCGGCTCGGGCTCGGGAGCCGGCACGCGGCCGTGCCGGTCGGCGACGATTGCGCGGCGATCCCCGACGGCGACGGGCACCTGCTGCTGGCCATCGAGGGCTTCCTCGACAGCTTCGTGGCCGACGATCCGTACTTCGCGGGCTATTGCGGGATCATGGTCAACCTGAGCGACGTCGCCGCCATGGGCGGGCGCCCGCTCGCCGTCGTCGACGCCCTCTGGGCCCGGGAGGCCGGGACCGCCGACCCGATCCTGGCCGGCCTGTCCGACGCCGCCGCGCTCTACGGCGTCCCGGTGGTCGGCGGCCACACCAACACCCGCGCGGCCGCCGGCAACCTCGCGGTCGCGGTGCTCGGCCGGGCGGGACCGCGCCTGCTGACGAGCTTCGACGCCTCGCCCGGCGACGACCTCGTCGCCGCCATCGACCTGCGCGGGCGTTTCCGCGACCCGCACCCCTACTGGGACGCCTCCACCGGCGCGCCGGGCGCGCGGCTGCGCGGCGATCTCGCCCTGCTGCCGGGCCTCGCCGAGGACGGCCTGGCCGGCGCCGCCAAGGACATCAGCATGGCGGGGGTCGTCGGTACGGCCCTGATGCTGCTCGAATGCTCCGCCGTCGGCGGCGTCATCGACCTCGACGCGATCCCGCGGCCCGACCACGTCCCGCTCACGCGCTGGCTGACGGCGTTCCCGAGCTTCGGCTACCTCGTCAGCGTCCGCCCCGACCGCACGGCGGCCGTCACCGCGCGCTTCGCCGAGCGCGGCATCGCGGCGGCCCGGATCGGGAGCCTCGACGCCGGCCGGGCCGTCCGGGTGCGGGACGCCTCGGGCGCCGAGGCCATCGTGTGGGACTTCGCCGCCGGCCCACTGATCGGCTGCGGCAGGGACGGCCTGGGGGCGACGCCGTGAAGCCGCTGCGCGTCGCCCTCCTGACCCACTCCACCAACCCGCGCGGCGGCGTCGCCCACTGCCTCGCCCTCGCCGAGGCCCTGTGCGAACTCGGTCACGCGGCGGTGGTCCACGCGCCCGACCCGTCCGTCCGCGGGTTCTTCCGAGACGCGTCCTGCGCGACCGTGGCGGTCGCCGCCGAGCCGGTCGCGGGCGGGACGACCGACCTCGTACGAACCCGCATCCACGACTACCTGCGCCACTTCGCGAGCCCGGCGGCCCGCGATTTCGACGTGTTCCACGCCCATGACGGCATCGGCGGCAACGCCCTCGCGACCCTGAAGCACCGGCGCCTGATCCCGGGCTTCGTCCGGACCGTCCACCACGTCGACAGCTTCGCCGACCCCGTCCTCGCGGGCTGGCAGGACCGCGCGATCCGCGAGGCGGGCCGGCTGCTCTGCGTCAGCCGCTTGTGGGCCGACTGGATTCGGGACGCGATCGGCGCCGAGGCCGGGATCGTCGGCAACGGGGTCGACCTGTCGGTCTATCGCCCCGCGGCCGCGGAGGGCGACGCGGCTCTGCGGGCGCGCTGGGGGCTCGGCGCGGGGCCGATCGTCCTCAGCGTCGGCGGCCTCGAGGAGCGCAAGAACAGCCTCGGCATCATCGCGGGGTTCGCGCGCCTGCGGACGCGCCACCCGCATGCCCAGCTCGTCGTCGCGGGCGGAGCCTCGCTCCTCGACCACGCCGGCTACCGCGAACGCTGCCGCGCGGCCCTCGTCGCCGCGGGTCTGGAGGTGGGCCGCGGCGCGGCCGTCATCGAGACGGGGCCCGTCGCGCAGGCCGACATGCCGGCGCTCTACCGGGCCGCGGACCTGCTGGCCTTCCCGTCCTGGACCGAGGGGTTCGGCCTCTGCGTGCTGGAGGCCATGGCCTGCGGAACGCCGGCGATCGTCTCCGACCGGCCGCCCTTCACCGAGTACCTGACGCCGGCCGACGCGCTGTTCGTCGACCCCGCCGACCCCGCCAGCATCGCCGCCGCCATGGCGGCGGCGCTGGAACCGCGGACCCGCGCCCGCCTGCGGGCGGCGGGGCTGGAGCGCGCGGCCGCCCATTCCTGGCGCGCCTGCGCGACGCGTCACCGCGACGCCTACGCCGCCTGCGCCCGCGGCGCGGCAGCCTTCACGGAGTTGCAGCCATGACGACAACGACCCGTCACGTTCCCGTCGCCGTCGTCGGCGGCGGCCAGGCCGGCCTCTCGGTCAGCTACCACCTGAAGCAGCGCGGCATCGCGCACCTCGTCTTCGAGAAGCACACGGCCGCGCACACCTGGGCGACGCAGCGCTGGGACACGTTCTGCCTCGTCACCCCGAACTGGCAGTGCGACCTGCCGGGCCACCCCTACGACGGGCCGGACCCGGACGGGTTTATGAGGAAGGACGAGATCGTCGCCTACCTGAAGGCCTTCGTCGCCAAGGTGAGGCCGCCGCTCCGCGAGGGCGTGGCGGTCACGCGCGTGGCGCGGCGCGACGACGGCGTGTTCGCGGTCCGGACCTCGGAGGGCGACTACACCGCGGACGAGATCGTGGTGGCCTCCGGCGGCTACCACACGCCGATCGTCCCGCGCATGGCCGAGAAGCTGCCGCCCGCGATCACCCAGATCCACTCGAATCAGTACCGGAACCCGGCGCAGCTGCCCGACGGCGCGGTCCTGGTCGTCGGCTCGGGGCAGTCCGGCGCGCAGATCGCCGAGGACCTGCATCTCGCCGGACGGCAGGTACATCTCGCCGTGGGCGACGCACCCCGCTGCGCCCGCTTCTACCGCGGCCGCGACGTCGTCGCGTGGCTCGCCGACATGGGCTACTACGAGAAGACCGTCGACGATCACCCGCTGCGCGACGGTGTCCGGGACAACACCAACCACTACGTGACCGGTCGCGACGGCGGCCGGGATATCGACCTGCGCCGCTTCGCCCTGGAGGGCATGGCGCTCTACGGCGTCCTCGAGGACTACGCGGCGGGCGCGCTCCGCTTCCGGGACAACCTCCGGCCCGCGCTCGACCAGGCCGACCGGACCTACAACGGCATCAACGCGGCCATCGATGCCCATATCGACGCGGCCGGCATCGCGGCGCCGGTCCAGGCGCGCTACGCGCCGGTCTGGGAGCCGGGCGAGCCGGTCACCGCGCTCCCCCTCGAAGGGTCCGGCATCGCCAGCGTGGTCTGGTGCATCGGCTTCGCGCCGGATTTCCGGTGGCTCGACGCGTCCGTGTTCAACGGCGCCGGCCAGCCGAAGCACAGGCGCGGCGTCACGGCCGAGGCGGGCATCTCCTTCATCGGCCTGCCCTGGCTGAACACGTGGGGCTCGGGCCGCTTCGGCGCGGTCGGCCGCGACGCCGAGTACATCGTGCAGGTGATCGAGGCGCGTCTCGGCGCCGGTGCGGTCGGCCTGAAGCGGGCGGTGTGAGTCGGATCATCATCCGGTCAAACCCGGGCGAAACCTCCCCTCGGTCATCCCGGCATTCGGACCGCTCAAGCCGGGTATCCGCGGCCGAAGTGCCGATCCCCTCCAGTGTTCCGGAGCGAACGCTGGTCCAGGATCGACTTGTTCGCCTGTATCGCATCGGTTAGCCACGCCCCGTTGCGGCGCCTGAGTCGCGTCAGAGCCAGGGATCATCCATGCGAGCACGTACCGTCGGTATCGGGATTGCGGCGATTCTGTCCGCGATGACCAGTGTGGCCTCCGCCGAGACGTTGCC
Source organism: Methylobacterium sp. 1030 (assembly GCF_040544715.1). NCBI lineage: Bacteria > Pseudomonadati > Pseudomonadota > Alphaproteobacteria > Hyphomicrobiales > Methylobacteriaceae > Methylobacterium > Methylobacterium sp. 1030. The sequence goes on from NZ_JBEPKM010000002.1 coordinate 407,255, forward strand.
GGCACGCAAGGCCGGCCTGTGGGAGAGCAAGACCACGTCGCCCGACGGCAACACGACCGCGCGTCAATGCATCGACGAGAAGACCGATCAGATCGCGCAGGCCGCGTTCGGGGGCGGCCAGAACTGCGCGAAGCGCACCATCGTCAAGACGAGCACCGGCTACAAGGGCGAGACCGAGTGCAAGCTCGGCCCGATCTCGGCCGCGGGCACGACCGAGATCAGCGGCGACTTCAACAGCAAGATCCACATGGAGGTGGATACGACGCTGACCGGCATGCCGAACGCCAAGGAGCCCGTGCGACGCCAGATGGTGATCGACGCCACCTACATCGGTCCCTGCGCGGCCGGACAGAGCCCGGGCGACATCATCCTGCCCGACGGCAAGATCGTGAAGATGCCCCAACCGGCGGCCAGATAGGCACACCGGCAGGCGCCTCGGGCGCGGGCGAGCCCGTCGGGTGCCGCCCCGCGTCCGCGCGGGCGCCGCCGCGGAGATCCAAGCCGCGAAACCGGCATCCCTCCGTGAGACGGCGAGCGACAGCCCGCGAGTCAGGGGAAGGTCTGATTAGCGGATATTAAATACATTTCGCTAATCGTGCGTCGTGCAGCCGCAGAATTGTTCTATTCGGCTCCGTCGAGGCCGCCGTGTCGCTACAGAGTGTCTCCATTCGTACAAAGCTGGTCGTGGCCTTCTCGGTCCTGACCGTTTTCGTGATCGGGCTCGGCGTGCTCGGGCTCGTGAGTACGCGCAAATTGCGCGAGCAGGCGGTTGAGATCGATACGAACTGGCTGCCGAGCATCCGGGCGCTGGGCGAGATCGACACGCTGACCGCCCGCAGCAGCGGCCTTCTCCTGCGGCACACGCAGGCGACCGATCCGGCGCTGCTCGCCAGCATCGAGAAGGATATGGACAGCTTCGACCGGAAGCTGGCCGACCGGGTCGCCGTCTACAAGGGCCTGCTCAGCTCGCCCGAAGAGCGGTCGCTCTTCGACGCGTTCAACCAGGAATCTCAGACCTTCAAGGCGGTGCGCAACGACGTCGTCGACCTGTCGCGGGCCGGGAAGAAGACCGAGGCCTATCAGCTCTACGAGACGAAGGGCCTCATCCCGCGCCGCGCCGCTTCCAAGGCTCTCGAGAAGCTGATCGCCATCAACAACGCCGGCGCCGATGCCGCGCAGGCCCAGGGCACCGCCGTCTTCAACGAGACCTGGACGGTGAGCCTCGTCGCGATCGCTCTCGCCGTGGCGGTCTCCGTTCTGTCGGGCGTGATCATCGTCCTCGGCGTCACCCGCGGCATCGCCGCGGTGGTGCGGCCGATGCAGGCGCTGATCGCCGGCGACCTGTCGGCCGAAATCCCGCATCAGGGCGAGAAGACCGAGATCGGCACCATCGCGTCGGCCGTCGCGGTGTTCAAGCAGGGTCTTATCCAGATGAAGGCGCTGGAGGCCGAGACCGCGCAGGCGCGCCTCGCCGCCGAGGAGCAGCGCCGGATCGGCATGCGCCAGATGGCCGACAGCTTCGAGGCGGCGGTCGGCGGCATCGTCGGGCAGGTCTCGGCCTCCGCGACCGAGCTGCAGGCCACCGCCGGCTCCATGTCGGCCATGGCAGGCCAGACCTCGGCGCAGTCGGGGGCGGTCGCGGCCGCCGCCGAGGAGGCCGCCTCGAACGTCAGCACCGTCGCGGCCGCCGCCGAGGAACTCGGCGCCTCCGTCCAGGAGATCGGGCGCCAGGTCCAGGGTTCGGCCGAGCTGGCCCGCTCCGCCGCCGGCGAGGCGGACGAGACCGGCGCCCTCGTCCAGGAACTCAGCGGCGCCGTCGCCAAGATCGGCGACGTGGTGGGCCTGATCTCCTCGATCGCCGGTCAGACCAACCTCCTGGCGCTGAACGCCACGATCGAGGCCGCCCGCGCGGGCGCGGCGGGCCGCGGCTTCGCGGTCGTCGCCTCCGAGGTGAAGGCGCTGGCGGAGCAGACCGCCCGCGCGACCGGGGAGATCTCCAGTCAGATCGGCCGGATCCAGGGCGTGACCGGTCAGGCGGTCTCCGCCATCGGGACGATCACCGGGCGCATCCGCGAGATCAACAGCGTCGCCACCTCGATCGCGGCCGCCGTCGAGGAGCAGGGCGCGGCGACGCAGGAGATCGTCCGCAACGTCACCCAGGCCGCGCAGGGCACCGGCGAGGTGACCAGCAACATCGCCGGCGTGGCCGGCGCCGCGGAGGAGACCGGCGCGGCGGCGAGCCAGGTTCTCGGCGCGGCCTCGGAGCTGTCGCGCCAGTCCGAGCACCTGTCCGCCGAGGTCGGTCGGTTCCTCGCGACCGTGCGCGCCGCCTGACGCGCCGACTGAGGAGCCCGGCGATATAGGCCGCTCCGGCCAGTTCATCGCCGGGGTGTGCCGCAGCACCTCGGCGGGGAAAGCTTGAGCTTACATCAGGGTTACACCGCGAACACAGTCGCGGACCTGATGGAGACTTCCATGACCCTCGTTGCCCGCTTCGCCCTCGCCACGGCCGTCGCCGCCGCCACCGTCGCGGTTCTCGCCGGGACCTACGTCGAGATCCTGGACCGTGCCCTCCCGATGCACTTCGTCTGAGACGGCGGGTGCGAACCGGTTGAAGACCGCATCCCGGGTCGCCGCCGTCCGGCGGCGGCGACCCGGGATGCGGGAGGGAGGTGCAGATGACTCGAATCCTGACATCCGTCCTCGACGGCGCCGTGTGGGTCGCGGACGCGCTCGACGATATCCTCGTCGAGGCGGCTCTCGGCTTCGGCGCCGCCGTACCGCCGATCGCCGACCCGTCCGGCGATCCGCCGACCGGCGCAACCACCGGCCAATCCGAGACAAGTCCCTCGCCGATCCGGACTTGACCGCCCGGGATGCCCGGCCGTCGCCGGTGCCGACCCCGGAGGTGTCGCGACGGTCCGGATGACCGGGTTCCCCGGTCGGGCCGCAGAGACGTGTGGCCTCCGCCACAGAGGCAACGGACCCGCGTAACGAACAGCGGCGGCTAGGCGAGCGTCCCCGTCCGCACCTGCCCCGTTCGGGAACGGCTCTAGCGCTTCTGCGTGTTCGGCGCCGATTGCGGCTCCATCTTGGTGGAGTCGGGTTTCGTCGGCGTGTTGTTCTGCGCCTGCTTGTCGTCGCAGGCGGCGAGGCCGAGCAGCAGAAGAGCGGCGAGTGAGATGCGGGTGCGTGCCGACATGGATCCTCCCTGTAGCGTGTGAGGGCGCGGAGATCCTGTTTGGCGATATCGCCAAACAGGATCTCCGCGCCGCTCGCTGCGCGACGCGGTCCCGTCAGCGGCCGCCGGCCGGCGGCTTGGAGCCGGATCCGGCATCGTTCGGGCCGGTGCTGTTCGTCGTACCGGAGCGGCTCATCGAGCCGGTCGACGGGCCACTCCCGGCGGCGCCGGGTGTCGAGCCGGACCCCGCGTCGCTCGGGCCGGTGCTGTTGGCCGTGCCCGACCGGCTGGTCGCGCTGCCGGCATTCTCGGCTGCCGTGGCGGGAATCGCGGCCGCGAGGAGGGCGGCGATGGCGAGACTCGTGACCTTCATGGCGGATCTCCCTCTCGGTCCGGCAATCGCTCTCGCGGAGCCGTTACCGGTCGTGCGGGCAACCCCGCGCCACCGCCGCTGTTCCGACCGCGTCGCCGACCGGCCGGCACGGGTCCCGGATCACGATGCTTCCGGTGGCGCGTCCTCCCGGACCGCAGCCGGGGTGGCGGCGCGCGCCTGCTCGTCGGGCATCCGGTAGCCGCGATCCCAGGTGGCCCAGGATTCCGAATCCGCCGGATAGGGGTTGGCGGTGATCGGATCGCCGCGGTCGCGGGCGTGGCGCCCCTCGTCGCTGATCGCGGCGGGTGAACGGATCGACGGTGTCATCGGCGCTTCTCCGGCACTCACATCCCCGGGTCCGGAACCTCGGCGGTCAGCCCGGGCGTTGCATCATCTACCGGACGCTCGCGCGAATGTTCCCCGCCTGGGTTGGTGCTCAGCGGCCGGTGTACCCGCGCGCCGCCGCCGCCGCCTTCAGGCGCTCGAACGCCGTCGCGTAGCGCTCGCGCAGGAACGCGGCGTTGGGCGGGATCCGGGTCGGGCAGAGGTTGTCCTCGGTATCGGACATCTTGATCAGCAGCGCGGCGAGGTTGCCGGCCGCGATCAGGGTGGTGATCCGCTCGGAATACGCGATCCGACTCTGCGGCTTCGTGAGAAGCGTCACCGTCTCGACGATGTCGGCCTCGAAGCCGGCGGCGCGGAGGTCCGCCGCCGTACGCGGCGTGTCCTCCAGCACATCGTGCAGGAGCGCCGCCTGCATGACTCGCATCGGGTCGATGTCGAGCCCGTCGATGAGTCGGGCGTGACCGGCCCGGGTCTGGGCGGCGTTCGCAACGCGTTCCAGGTGCCGCATGCACGGCTCGCCGCCCTTGTCGAGCTGACCCGCATGCGCCGTGAGGGCGAAGGTATGGGCATCGAAAATCGTCGGCACGCGACCGGCTCTCCAGATCGACCGGCCCGGATCGGCGCCGCACCGGCTTCCCGTTGCGGGAAGTCGGGTCCCCGCCGCGGCGTTCCCGCAGGATCGCCTGCCGCGCGGCGCCCCGTCGCCCGGTGCCGTCCCGGGGCGGGACTACCTCATTTCGTGGATGCGCAGTCTTCGCGCTCGATTCAAAAGTTCACGTTGGCAACACTATTGCTCAGCTCCCGTGGAATCGCCATCTGTTGTTCCATAATCGGACAAGCGGCGAGTCGCGCTTCAGGATCGAGACCATGACGTCCGGAACACTCGAGAAGCCGCTGGATGTCGGCGGGCCGCTGAGCCGCAGGGCGGCGGCGCTGGCCAACGTCCGCTGGTTCCGCGCGCTGGCGTGGCGCGCCCTGCGCGACGGCGGCCCGCGGGCCGAGCTGCGCGCGTCCAACGCGCGGGCCGCGGCGCGGATCGTGCTGCGCCAGGCCAAGCGGGAGGCCCTCGTCGCCCGCCTGGCGCGACAGGCCCTCGACGCCTCCGTCTGAGTGCGGGGCGCCGGGTCGGCCGGGCGCTGGGCCCGGCCGCGGCGGTGTGCCTCAGCGCTTGAACTTGCCCTCGTACTTAAACTCCGGCGCCGCCTTCAGCTGGTCCTTGCTGGCGCCGATGATGGCCTTCCACTTCTTCGCGTCGGCGTCGTAGCCCAGCGCGATCGAGCTCGGCGAGACCGCGACGTAGCGCTCGCCCAGGCCGAGGAAGCCGCCCACCGAGACGATGTAACCGGCCAGCTTCCCGTGATCGATCACGAGGTCCTTGATCTCGCCGACCGTGTTGTTCTGCGCGTCGGTCACGTTGAGACCGATGAGGTTGTAGCTGAGCACCGCGTCCTGCGGCACGGTCTCGAATTTGGGCGCGACCGTCTGCGGCGCCTCGTTGGCGGCGAGCGCGGGCCCGGCGAGGGCGGCGGCGGCGAAGGCGGCGATGACGAGGCGGCGCATGGTGTACTCCAGTGGCCCGGTATGGGTGGTCTGAAATGGCCGCCTCGGGCGCATCGTTCCGCGACTGCACGGAAATGTTAATGCGCGGAACATGGAACCTTCGGCCGGCGCACGACCCGCGCGGCGACACCCCTCACGAGGCTCCGACGCGGTGAACGGGGTGGCCAACTGTATCGAAGATCGACCGGGACAGATTGCCCGGCCGCGCCCCCACCGTTCCTGGCCGACCGCGCCCCGGCACGGCATGCCGGGACCCGCACGTATCGGGAGGGGACAGCCGTGGCGGGGGGAGTGATCGAGACGACGCGCGGACCGGCGACCGGCGCCTGGGTGGACGGCCTCATCGGCGTCGCGATCTTCAGCGCGTCGCTGGTCGCGACGCGCCTCGCGCTGACCGGCATGGACGCCCTGTTCCTCAGCGCGGCCCGGGCGGCGCTCGCCGGCCTCGCCGGCGCGGCCGCTCTGCTGGCGCTCCGGCAGGCGCGCCCGCGGCGCACCGATCTCCCGGCGCTCGCCATCGTGGCCGCGGGCGTCGTGGTCGGCTTCCCGCTCCTCACCGCCCTGGCCCTGCGCACGGTCGGCGCCGCGCACGGCACCGTCTTCGTCGGCCTGCTGCCCCTCGCCACCGCCCTGTTCGGCGCGCTGCGCTCCGGCGAGCGACCGTCACCGGTCTTCTGGCTGCTCTCGATCACCGGCGCGCTGGTCACGGTCGGCTTCGCCGCGCGGGGGCTCGACGGTCCGCCGGGTCCCGGCGACGCCTTCATGCTGGCCGCGATCCTGCTCTGCGGACTCGGCTACGCCGAGGGCGGCGTCCTGGCCCGCCGGTTGGGCGGCTGGCAGGTGATCGCCTGGGCCACCGTCCTGTCGCTGCCCGTGAGCCTGCCCCTCGCGCTGCTGCTCCGGCCGGCCGAGCTGGCGGCGATCCCGCTGCCGGCCTGGGCGGGACTCGGCTACGTCGCGCTGTTCAGCATGCTCATCGGCTTCGTGTTCTGGTACCGCGCCCTGGCGCGCGGCGGCATCGCGTCGGTCGGCCAGCTGCAGCTGCTGCAGCCGTTCCTGGGCCTCGGCGTGGCCGCGCTGGTCCTCGGCGAGCACATCGAGCCCGCCATGATCGCCGCCGCCCTGGCCGTGGCCGCCTGCGTGGCGCTGGCGCGGCGCTTCGCCTGAGAACGACGCCGAGCCGTCGGCCCGGGAGCGTCAGCCGGACTTCGCCACGACCTCGATGTCGCGGTCGAGCCCGCTCTCGACCTTGAACTCCCGGGTGTAGACCTGCCCGTCGTGGCGGGCGATCAGCACGTAGTCGCCCTCCGCCAGGGTGACCTGCGGGAAGGCGCCGATCGCCTCGCGGATCGTGTCGCCGCCGGGGGTGAGGACCGAGAAGGCGGTGCCCGCGAAGGCCTCGGCGCCGGGGGCGGCGACGAGCTTCAGGGTCACCGTCGCGGCGCGATGGTTGAGTGTCGCCTCCGTGACCTTGCCGTTCTCGACGCGCAGGTCCGCGCGCTGGATCGCGTTCGATTCTCCGTAGGTCGAGACGACGTGGTACGTGCCCTCCGGCAGGCGCAGCAGCTCGCCGGTCTTGATGCCGGCGCGCACGAGCCGGCCCTCGGAATTGGTCCCGACCGGGACGAAGACCGAGAACATCACCTGACCGGGCGGGATCTTCTGATCGCCCACCGCACCCGCGAGCTTCAGGGCGCCGGCGGCCACCCGCAGCGTGTCGGTCGTCGGCTGCCCGCCCATCACGATCCGCTTCGAGGCGCTGGCGAAGCCGTAGGTCACGGTCGCCACGTAGGCGCCCGGCGCGAGGGTGAAATGCGGCTCGGCCTCGGTCGAGCGGGCGACGATCGACGGCCGCGTGCCGTCGCCGCGATCCTCGTAGATCCGCCACGCGAGCCCCTGGCGCAGGGCCGTGCCCGGTCCCGACAGGAGCGCCGACAGGGACAGCTGCGCGTCCGGCTCGGCCGGGGGCAGGGACGGCGGCAGGTTCGGGGTCGTGATCGACGGCGAGGGCAGGGCGCCGCCGAGCCGGTTCTGGAACGGGTCCTGCTGCGCGAGCGCGGCCGGCGGGCCGGCGGCGAGCATCGCCAGCGCGGTCGCTGCAAGCCTCATGCGCATCGGTCGGCCCTTCTCTGCTCGTCTCGCCGGTCGCGACACCGGATCGTCCGGGCCTGCCTCTGACTCCCGACCGTGGCGGCGGCAAGGCCGCTCTTCCACCGGCGGCCCGCGCATGCCACATCCCGGTCGGGACGCGATACCGGGACGGAGCGCATGACCGCCACCCTCGATCTCCTGAAGACCCGACGCTCGGTGCCGCCGGCGCTGCTGGACGAGCCCGGGCCCGACAGGGCGCAGCTGGAATCCATCCTGACGGCCGCCTCGCGGGTGCCCGACCACGGCAAGCTCGCGCCCTGGCGCTTCATCGTCATCGCCGGCGAGGCCCGGGCGAAGGTTGGCGAGGTCATCGCGGCGACCTTCGCGGCCGACAATCCCGACGCGGCGCCCGAGCGGCTCGCGCAGGAACGCGCCCGCCTGACCCACGCGCCGGTCGTCGTCGCGGTGGTCTCGCGGGCGGGCCCGCACGTGAAGATCCCGGACTGGGAGCAGGTGCTCTCCGCCGGTGCCGCCACCATGAACCTCGTGATCGCCGCGAACGCCGCCGGCTTCGCCACGTCGTGGCTGACCGAGTGGTGCGCCTACGACCGCCGCGTGCTCGACGCCCTCGGCCTCGCGCCCACCGAGAAGCTCGCCGGCTTCGTCCATATCGGCCGGGCGCGCGAGGTGCCCTCCGACCGGCCGCGGCCGGCCCTCGACGAGATCGTCACCTACCTCTGAAGGGACCGGCCGTGCACTACGACCTCGACCTGCCGCGCGAGTCGCGCGCCCTCCCGCACAACCCGCTGAAGGCCATCGTCGCGCCGCGACCGATCGGCTGGATCAGCGCCATGAACCGCGCGGGCGCGCTCAACCTCGCGCCCTACTCGTTCTTCAACGCCGTGGCCGACAACATGGTCGCGTTCTCCTCCTCGGGCCGGAAGGACGCGATGACCTTCGCCGAGGAGGGCCGGGAGTTCGTCTGCAGTCTCGCCACCTGGGACCTGCGCGACGGGATGAACGATTCCTCGGCGCCGCTGCCGCGCGGAACGAGCGAGTTCGCCTTCGCCAACCTGGAGACCGCGCCCTCGCAGAAGGTGCGGCCGCCGCGCGTGGCCGCCTCGCCGGCGGCCCTGGAGTGCCGGTGGCTCCAGACCGTGCCGCTGGTGCCCCTCTCGGGCGGGGAGGCGGAGAACTTCCTGGTGATCGGGCAGGTGGTGTCGATCTACGTCGACGAGCGGTACGTCGCGGATGGCATGGTCGATACGGCGGCGATGCACCCGATCATGCGCGGCGGGTACTTCGACTATTTCCACGCCACCGCCGACACGCGCTTTCAGATGCGCCGACCGAAGGGCGCGGGGGAGTTCACCGGGTCCTGAAACAGGAACCGGTCGCGCGCGGCCGATTGAGGACTTGTTTACCATAGCGGGCGCAGGTTCGGGCGGTCTCCAGCACCGTGCCCGCCCGGATGTTCCTGTTCACCACGCCGTCGAGCCCACCGGAGAGCCCGCCGCCCCAGGCGCGGGCGCTGCCGGGCACGCCCGCCTCCGGGCCGGTGGTCCAGGCCATCCGCGACGGGGCGACGGCGAGCGGCGTCGGCTTCGACTATCTCCTCGCCACGGCGCGGCGGGAATCCGCCCTCGATCCCGCCGCCAAGGCCGGCACCTCCTCGGCCACCGGCCTGTTCCAGTTCATCGAGCAGACCTGGCTCGGCGTGATGAAGAATGCCGGGCCGCGGCTCGGCCTGCAGGCGCAGGCCGACGCGATCACCCGGCAGTCGGACGGCACCTACACGGTTCCCGACGCCGGCCAGCGGCAGGCGATCCTCGACCTGCGCCGCGATCCCAAGATCTCCGCGACGCTGGCCGGCGCGCTGACCCAGCAGAACGCCGACGCCCTCACGGGCGCCCTCGGTCGCGAGCCGACCGCGGGCGATCTCTACGCGGCCCACGTGCTGGGCGCGAAGGGCGCGGCCGCCCTGATCTCGACCGCCCGCGCCTTCCCCGAGCGCGCCGCCGCCCTCGACCTGCCGGAGGCGGCCGGTGCCAACCGGGCGCTGTTCTACGACCGCGCCGGCCGGCCGCGGAGTGCTGCCGAACTCTATGCCAGCCTCTCGGCGGCGGCCCAGGGCGCCGCGGCCACCGACCTCACCGGCCTGCGCCAGGACGGCGCCGCGGCGCCGCAGGCCGTCTCGGCCTACGCCAGCGCGGCGACCGCGTTCGGCGGGACCTCGGACCTGCGCAGCCTGTTCCAGACAGACCAGCGCGGCGCGGCCTCCGACGCCGCGGCCCGTCTCTGGCAGGCGCGCAACAGCGCCGCGCCGGTGCAGCACGCGGCGCCGACCTATTTCCCGCGCTCCGACGCCGAGCCGCCACCGCGCGTCGCCGTCGCGGAGCCCGCCGTCACGGGTGCCATCACGGGTGCCATCACGGGCGCAACGGCGGGACCGGCGGCGACGCCGCCGGGCGCCGCCCTCCTCAATCCGCCGCTGCCGCCCCGCCGACCCGCGGAACTCGCGGCCGCGGCGTCCATGTCCGGCAGCAGGACCAGCCTGTTTGCCCCCCGGAGCGGTCGATGATCATCCGCGACTTTCTGGCCTGGACGCAGGACGCCTCGGCCGAGCGCCGGGCCGAGGCGACCGCGACGCTGGCCCGGACCTACCTCTACGGCGACCTGGGCGCCGACGCGGCCTGGGAGGCCAAGACCGCGCTGCTCGCGCTCCTCGACGACCCGTCGCCGCTCGTGCGCCGGGCGCTCGCCGAGACCTGCGCGGCCTCGGCGCGGGCGCCGCGCCCGCTGGTCGTCGCTCTGTCCTCCGACGTTCCCGAGGTGGCGCGGCCGGTGCTCGCCCGCTCGCCGGTCCTCACCGACGCCGACCTCGTGGACGCGGCCGCCCTCGGCGACGAGGCCACCCGCGCGGTGATCGCCGCCCGGCACCACCTCTCGCACGCGGTCGCGGGCGCCCTGGCGGAGATCGGCGAGACCGACACGCTGGTCGTACTCGCGGCCAATCCGACGGCGAAGATCACCGCGGGCCGGATGCTGCGCATGATCGAGCGCCGCGGCGACGAGGCCGCCCTGCGCGAGGCGCTCCTCGCCCGCGCCGACCTGCCGCCGGAGGTGCGCCATGCCCTCGGGATCGCGGTGGCGCGGGCGCTCACCGACTTCGTCACCGACCGCGCTTGGCTCGGCGCCGAGCGCTTGGACCGGATGAGCCGCGAGGCCGGCGAGCGCGTCGCGCTCGAGGCTTGCGAGGGCTTCGGCGCGGCCGCCGTGACGCGGCTGGTGACCCATCTGCGCGCAAGCCGGCAGCTGACCGCGGGCCTGATCCTGCGCGCCGTGCTCTCGGGCCGGACGGACTTCGCGCTCGCCGCCCTGGCCGACCTGTCGGGGCAGGATCATGCCGGGGTCGCCCGGGCCATGCGCGACCCGCGCCTGTTCGCGGACCTGCACGACCGCGCCGGGCTGCCCGAAGCGCTCCTGCCGGCGATGCAGGCGGCGCTCTCCGCCTGGCAGGAACTCGCCCGCGCGGCGGCCCCGGTCCGGGGCACCGGCCTGTCGCGGCGCCTCATCGAATCCGCCATCGGAGCCTGCGGCGACCTGTCGGATCCGGAGATGCACCCGGTCATCACGCTGCTCAACCGCTACGAGGCCGAGGCGGCCCGCGACGAGGCGCGCGAGGTGGCCCGCGCCATCGCCGCCCAGGCGCTGGCGCGCGAGACCGCCCGCCGTGAGGCCGAGGCCGCCGACGCCGCGTGGCGCGCCGCCCTGGAGAGCCAGCGCCGGACCGCTTTCGCGGAGGAGACCGATACGGCGACCCCGGTCGTCGTGGCGATCGCCGACGCCGCGGACGGGCCTGCCGCGGCCGAGCCGGTCAACCCGGTGGGCGCGATCCTCGACGCGCTGCCCGAGCAGATCCTGGCCTGGTACCGGCCCGAGGAGGTCGACCCGGAGGTCCAGGCCGCGACCGACCTCGTGCTCGACGGTCTGGGCGACAGCATCCTCGATCATTTCCGCGCCAGCCGGGACCCCGCCGGGCCGGAGCCGGCCGCGAGCGAGGATAAGCCGGAGCGGATCGCCGCCTGATCGCCGCCTGGATCCGCCAAGGCTCGCCGCTCGGGGGAGCGATGGCACCGGACATCTCCCGATATCGCCGGCTGCCGGGGGAGGAGCCGCGCTACGTCCTGGCGGAGGCGCGGACGCTGATCGCGGAGCGCGCCTACCTGTTCAGCCTCTACGCGGTCGACGTGGTCGCCTCCGACGGGCTGACCGGCCGACACGTTCTCGCCGTGCCGGTCGCGATCAGCGCGGTCTCGATCACGGTGGGCCTCGTCCTGACCGAGGCGGATTCCCGCAGGGCCGAGGCGGGCGATCTCGCGGGCGTCGCGTCCCTCGCCCAGGCGGTGCAGGGCGGATACCGGCGCTTCCGAACCTTCCCGGCGAACGAGCTCGGGCGTTTCGTGCTCTGACGGCTCAGATCCGAGGCGGGCGCCCGGACCTGAACTCAGTTCGGCGGCCGATAGGCCTCCGGCGGTAGGTCGCGGAAGAAGGTCTCACCGGGGGCCTGCCCCGGCGCCGGCTTCGGTGCGATCCCGCTGCCGCTCCCCTCAATGATGTAGCGCTGGCCGCCCGGCTCCGGCAGCACCGGTGCGGGGGTCTGGGGGGTCGGCGGCACGATGTAGCGCTTCTGATCCGGCGCCCCGGCGCTCGGGGACGGTGCCGGCGGCGCGACGGGCGGCGCCGCGGGTGGCGCGACGGGCGACGCCACGGGCACCTGCGGCGGTGACGCGGCCGGCGTCCGCACCGGCGGAACCTCGTCTCGGCGTGCCTCGGCCGCGGCCGGCCGGCTCGGGCGGCGGACGGCGGCCCGCGGCGCGACCCGACGCGGCGGGACGCGCGCGACAACCGGCGGGGGGCGGGTGCCGGGCAGGGCGATCCTGAGGCCCTCCACCGCCCGCACGAGGTCGCCGAGGCTGGCCTCGGCCGTGCGGCACAGCCGGATCCGCAGGGAGATCGCGCGGCGCGCGAGCGGCTCCGCCTGGAACAGAGCGGGCGGCTGCCCGCCGGCGGACGCGGCGCCGCGTCCGCTCTCGATCCACTGCCACGCGTAGAGGCAGTCGGCGCCGAGCGCGATGCCCACCGGGCCGTAGGCGTTCCGCAGCGGCGGCCGCACCGTCATCGCCTGCCCGGGAAACCGGACGGCGATCTCCCCCGCGATCCCGAACTCGCTGGGCTTGGCCAGCCGCGGCGGGAAGGCGAGGAGCAGGTCGGCGGTCTCCCGGCGCAGGGCGATCTCGGCGTGGTTGCGACCGTCGCCGCCGGCATAGCGCAGCCGCTGGTCGAACCCGTCGCGCTCGCGCGTCTCGATCACCGCGGTCAGCGTCCCGGCGCCGGGCAGGGTCAGGACCGGGACCGTCTGCGCCCGCGCGACGGCGGGCAGCAGGAGACACGCCAGGGCGCAGAGCCGGGCCGTACGGATCGCGGCGCGCCTCACGGGGTGGTCCGCTCGGTCGTGGCGGAGGTGTCGTAGGCCGAGCGCGCGGGCAGCTGGAACCGCTTCGCCTCGGAATTCTCGGGTCGCCCGCGCTCGGCCTGCTGGTCCTGCCACAGGGTGCCGGCGGCGGGCGGCGACAGGAATTCGGGCTTGTCGACGCCGCGATAGTCCGGGAGCAGGGCGTAGCCGAACCGCTCGTAGGGCATCGGGCCCGCGCCGGGCACGCGCCGGGCCACCAGGGGCGGCGCCGGGTTCGAGGGCTCGCGGGCGTAGGTCCCCGCGGGAACGGGCTCGGCCAGGACCCGCACGAGCCCCGGCGGCGGGTAGCGGAGCGCGTTCTCCATGGAGACCGCCAGGGGGAACTCGTTGCGCTGCACGGCGAGGGGCTTGGCGTCCGCGCCGGCCGGCGGCAGGTCCGGCCGCGGCACCCGGTTGATCGGCGGCGTCTCGACCCGCGCCGCGGGCGCGGCGTGCCGCCCGGGTGCGGGCCCGGCGGCGGCGGGCACGGGGTCGCAGGGCAGCGGCGACCCGCCGGCATTCTCGCGGAACAGCAGGTCGACCACCTTCGCGAAGAGGCCGTCGTAGCGGTTCACGACCTCGAGGTACGGACGCTGCCGCTTCAGGCGCTGCAGCGTGAGGGCGTAGCCGAAGACGGTCCCCTCGCTCGGCATCCAGGCGACGGCCCGCTGGAACCACTCCAGCGCCGTGTCGAACTGGCAGGAATTGTAGGCGTACCACGCCAGCCCCTGGGCGCCTTCGCCCGAGGTGGAGGCCGTCACGACTTGGGCGTAGCGGGCGATGCGCGCGGGCTCGATGGCGGGCGGGCGGGGCAGCGTCAGCTTCTGCTCCAGGATGTCGATGTAGAGCAGCTCGTTGCCCACGAACTTGTCGCGCCACGCGTAGGCGACCTCCTCGGCCTCGCGCGCCATGTCGAGCTGGCGCAGGGTCAGGGCGAGCCCGTGGGCGACCATCGCGTCGCCGCCCCGGGCGATCGCCTGCTTGAACCATTCGAGCGCCTCCCGGAACTGGCGGCGCTTGTAGGCGTACCAGCCGAGGAGGCTCGTCTGGGTGGGATCGCCGCTCTTGCGGGCGACGGCCTGGAAGGCCGCGAGATCGGCGGGGGTCGGGGTCTCGGCGCTCTCCTCGTGCAGGAAGGCCGCGATCCGGGCACGGGTGATGTCGAGGCGGATCGCGTCGAATTCCGACGCCCCGTTCGCGCCCCGATGCCCCATCTCGATCAGGCGCTCCGCCTGCGCCATGCGCAGATGCGCCATCGCCTTCTGGATGGTGGCGAGGCGCACGCCGGAATCGGCGTTGCCGTCGAGGATCGACTTGTAGAGCTCGAAGGCCTCGTCGCCCGAGCCGGTATCGCCCAGGGCGTCGGCGACCATCCAGATGCTCTGGACGTCGAGCGGATCGAGGGCGCCGGAATCGGCGCGGTAGAGGTCGATGATCGCGTCGGCGTCCTTGCCGGTGAGCGCCGTGATCCGGGACCGGAACTCGGCCCGGCGGAGCTTGCGCGCGAGCTCCTCGGAGGGCTGCCACGCGGGGTCGATCGACCTGCGCGCGACGATCGCCGCGCGGAGGTCGTCGAACCGCCCCGCGGTGAAGAGGTCCCACAGGGGCGCCTCTTCGGGCGGGCTCGGCTGCAGTGCGTTGAGGTCCGGCGGCTCGTTCCAGCCGGGATAGAGCCGCTTCAGGCGGGCGATCTCGGCCTTCATCCGAGCCGTCTGCTTCTGGGCCGCGTAGTAGCGCAGCGCGCTCTCGTCGACCATGTCGGTCGTGCGCGACGTGGCCGGGTCGGCCAGGATCGCCGGCGCGCGCGGGCCGTCGCCGTAGACGATGCGGGGCTCGGACCGTGTCGGCGCGGCGGGAGACTGCGGCGCGGGACCGGGTCGCGCGTCGACCTGCGCGGCGGCCGGCGCGGCAGTGAGCGCCAGCATCAGGAGGCAGGGCGCGGCCGGTCGGAGGCGTGCCGGCGGACGACCGGTCAGGACTTCAGGCATGACGGGTAACGCATGCGGGCCGCGGTCAGGGCGAGGAGGCTCAGAGTGGCCGGGTAGTAGTTCTGGTTGCCGATGTCGCCGCGCGCATCCTCGGGGAAGGGCGTCCCGTCGAGGGCGCAGGCCACCAGGGCCGGGAGCCCCATGTAGCCGGCCTCGGTGAGCCACTCGACCTTCCGCCCGTCGCCGGTGTCGACGATCGGCAGCCGTTCCCGATCGGCGCCCGACCACAGGGCCTGGAACGGCGCGAGGTCGTCGGGCCGCACCAGCCCCGCCCAGACGAGGTAGAGCGGGATCCGGATGGCGTTGTAAGAGAACAGCGGCGGGAAGCCGTTCGCGGGACGCGGCGCCTCCTTGGCGGAGATCCACTCGGTGGGCAGGTTGCTCGGACCGAAGCGCGACTGCCGCAGCAGGGCGAGGCCGCTGCGCGTCAGGGCCGCCCAGTCGTATTCCGGCGCGACGAGGGCGAGGCGCGGGAAGGCGGGGAAGATCCAGTAGGAGAGGTTGATCAGCGGACCGTCCGGGCGCTCCCGGGCCGAGAAGCCCGAGACCGCGGGGAGCAGCAGCGCCCCGTGAGAGTCCCGGAACAGGATGGTCTTGCGCCCGAACTCGATGGCGATCCGGCGCGCGGCGGTCCGGTAGCTCGGCTCGTTCCAGGCCTCGGCCGCCTCGGTGAGCGCCCAGGCGATCAGGATGTCGCCGTCGGTGGCGTTGTTCATGTCGCTCACCGCCGGACGCTTGTCGGGTGACCAGCGCCACGCCAGCAGCTCGTCGCCGCGGACCATCAGGTTGGCCCGGGTCCAGCCCCAGATCCGCTCGAAGCTGACCCGATCACCGGCCGCCACGGCGAGCAGCATGCCGTAGCCCTGGCCCTCGCTGTGGCTGATCTGACCGTTCGCGGTGTCGACCACGCGCCCCTGGTCGGTGATGAACCGCGCGCGGTAGGCCCGCCACGCGGCGTCGTTGCCGAGCTTGCCGGCGAGCCCCTGGGTCGCGGTCCGGGGCGCCTGCGCGGGCTGCGTGCCCGGCTGCGCGGTACTCGGAGGCACGGCGGGCTCGTCCTGGGGCGAGGCCGCCGCCGCGGGCAGGATCGCCGCGGCGAGGAAAGCTGCGGCCAGGGGGGTGCGGGCGCGGCGGCTCATGGATTCTTCCTGCCGACGTTGCGCACGAGGCTCGTGGTGGCCAGGCCGAGGCAGAGAGCCATCGCGAGGGTCATGCCCACGTAGTATTCCGTGTTGATCGACAGCCAAGCCGCGGACACGAGGCGCAGGTTCGGCAGAGATCGCGGCTGCGTCTCGACGATCTCGATCCGCTCGGGCCGGGACGTCACCAGCGTGCCGTTCGACGCGTCGAGGAAGGCGGCGCTGCCGCCGAGCCTCGCCCAGACCACCGGGTCGACGAGGCAGGAGACGGACGCCTTCAGCAGCGACGCGTTCGGCGCGGTCACGATCACGGTGTTGCTCGCCTGGACCGGGGGTCCCTCAGCGATGAGCAGCGAGGCCGTGGCCGGAACCTCGACCGTTTCGTCCGGCTTCACCTGCGCCGTGATCGTCTGGCGCAGGGAGTGCACCGTGCCGGTGATCTCGTTCCAGACGGAGTCCAGGGCCGCCCAGATCTGGCGCGAGCCGCGTGTCGACGCCTCCCAGCGGTCGATGAGCTCACGGTCCGACGCGGAGCCCGGCGAGGGGGCCGGAGCCGTGGTCGGGGAGGGCCCGGCGCTCGTCTCGCCCTGGGACGGCGGCGCCTGCTGGGCCGGGGCGGGCTGCGCCGGGCGCACCTGCGGGATCAGGGTCGGCAGGGCGCAACGCATCGGGAGGTTGCGGCGCAGCCGATCGAGGGTGAGCACGCCTTCGGGACCGAACTGGCCCGGGGTGGCCACCATGTCGGCGCGGCCTTCCCAGACCCGCTGGACCTGCTGCGGATCGAAACCGACCGATTCCAGGAGCGCCGGGTCGAGGGCGCGGGCGGGCGCGACCACGAGCTGGCTCGTGTCGGACACGACCTGCTGCTGGGTCACGACCTCGAAATCGATGACGCGCTCGGCCGCCATCGCCAGTCGGGCGGCGAGGGTCGCGGCCGCGTCGGCGCTGTCGCGGTCGGGCGTCGGCAGCACGAGGCGCGCGCGCTGCCCCGGGACGACGAACGGTACGGCGCCCCCCTTGATCGCCGCGAGGTCGGGGCTGCGCGCCGCCCGGGCGAAATGCGGGATCTCGATCCGCGAGCGGTCGAGGAACAGGAAGCGCGCCTGCTTGGCCGCCGGGCTGAGGGTGTCACAGACCTGGTCGGCGGCGTTCGGCAGCTGCGCCGAGATCTCGACGTGGTTCACCCCGGGGCGCCAGAGGCTGAAGGGCAGGGGGATCGCGCTGTCGTCGAACACCTCGCCGCGCCCGTCGGGTAGCGGGACGCTGGCCGCGTTGCGCCCGTTGATGTCGATGACGATGCGGGCGTCCGAAGAGAGCCCGGCCACGTAGGCCCCGGCCAGGTGGAGCATCACCTTGCCGTAATCGGCCGGGACGAAATCCCCGGGAAAGCGGAGGGCGAAGCCGACATGGAGCAGGCGCCCCGAGAACTCGCGGGACGTCACGCCGAGGCGGTCGAGCGTCAGTTTCTCGCCACCGTGCACCATGTAGCCGCGGAAGAGCTGGACAGCCTTGAGCCCGCCCGGCGTCCCGGTGTCGGCCGGCACGGCGATGTTGGTGATGGCCTGACGGACGTCCTCGTCGCGGGCCCCGGTGACCACCAGGGTCGGCGGTGTGTTCGGCCGCGACGGCAGGATGGCGAGGCGCGGACCGGTGATCGGGCCCAACTCGGGAACGCCCTCGACGCCGGCGATCTCGGAGGCGGTACCGACGACGAGGTTGATGCCGTTCCGGCCCTGCAGGGGAGGGCCGAAGGTCACGGTCGGACGGGCGACCCGCCCCACGAGGGCGAGGGCCTGCACCGCCTCGATCATCCGCTCAAGGCGGGCCAGGTTCGGACGCTCGTTCAGGATGACCTGGATCGGCAGGGCGCCGCTCTCGTCCGGCTCCGCCGCGGCGAGGGACCGGACGTCCATGTCGGTCGCCGTCGGGACCACGAGGCCGGATCGCGACGGGTCGATCTGCGTCCACAATTCGTAGGTCGCCCCGACCGAGCAGTCGACGCGGTGGCGCTGGCTGGCGGTGAAGGTGACGGCGTTGTAGCCGGGCTTCAGCACGCCGTCGCCGATGGCGAACTCCACCACCTTCACGGCACCGGGCGCCTGGATGCGGGTCCAGCCGACCTTCGTCCCGTTGACGAAGGCAGCGAGTTCGGAACTCTCCGGCGCCACCGAGATCGCCGACAGGTAGGAGAGGCGCAGCCGTGCCGGTCCCCGCGTCTGCGCCTCGGTGAGGTAGACGGGGTAGCGTAGGGAATCCTCTTCCCCGGTCAGGCGGAAGCCGCGCGGGCCGGACGGAAGCCGTCGCGCCGGCGCGATGGTCGCCTGGATCGCCGCGCGCGGCACCGTCTGAGGCGCGGCGGTCCGGGGCGGCTCGGACGGGCGCGCGGTCGGCCGCGTCTCCGTCGCCGACGCGTCCGGCCGGCGTGCGGGGCCCGACCCGTCCTCGGACGGCGCGCGCAGGGCGTTGCCGCTCGGCGGGACCGTCAGCCGTTCCGCCGGCCCCGAGCCCAGGAAGCTCTGGGCCAGGGCAGGAACGCTCGCGAGACCGAGCAGCAGTCCCAGCACGGGGAGGCAGAGCCGAGCACCCATCGCCGTCACGCCGCGCTCGTGCGCCGGCCGCGAAGCTCGGCCAGGGTGCGCTCGTTCTCGTAATCCATCATCAGGCGGACCCAGTCGTCCCCGCTCTCGATGTCGGTGGGTTTGGCGGTCGCGGGCAGCGACGGCGCCGCAGCGGGGGCCGCCGGTGCCGGGACGGACGGCACCGGAGCCGGCACCGGCGCCGCGGCGGCGTCGTGCGGTGCGTCGTAGATCGGCGCCTCCTCGATCTCGACGGGCCTGGGGCGACGGCTCGCGAGAAGATAGCGGAGTGCGCGGAACGGCTCGACCAAGCCCCACCACGCGAATTGCAGCGTGCCGGTGGGAATATCCTTGTGCCGCCGCCGCAGCAGCTGGAAGCGCCGCATCGCCTCGGCGTCCCCGTACATGAGTCCCGCGAGCGCGGGGTAGTCGCGGATGGCCAGCGTGCCGAAGTTCACCCGCATGACGAGCTCCTGTCCGTCGCGCGTCGCCTGGTCCAGGTGGACCGGAAGCGGCGCGGTCCGGCGCGCGCCGGCCGTCGGCTCGACGCTGAGCGTCCCCCGCAGCGGCGGCCGCGTGAGCCCCGGATCGAGGGCGCCGCCGAGGAGGCGCAGGGTGCAGGCTTCGGCGGAGACGCGCTCGATCGAGACGTCGACGCTGTGCCCGGCGACCGTGAGGACGCCGCGGCGATCGATCGCCAGGGAGGGCGTGCGCTCGAGCTGGCGCCGCTCGGCACAGACCCCGAGGGACGCGCCCGCGGTGAGCAGGTTGAAGAAGTTCCACAGCCCGACCACCAGCATGAGGTTGGTCACGCCGGGCTCGTACAGGTAGCGCCACGCCGCGACGGCGCAGCCGAGCATCAGGAGCAGGTAGATCAGGAAAAACGGAAGGGCGAGCGACGAGATGTGGTCGTGGTCGAGGGTCGCCCCCTTGTTGGTGACGTTGAAGGTCGGCTTGCGGGGCGACGCGATGACCGAGACGATCGCCTTGGCCAGGTAGACCCCCTGGATGTACTCGTAGAGTTCCGACACGAACGGCCATCGGAACTTGCCGTAGATATAGTTCTGGATCATCAAGTTGATGATGATGTAGGTCAGCGTGTAGGCGATCGACTCGTCCACGCTGGCCACGAAGATCTTCAGGTCGAAGAAGATGTGCAGCAGCGGCGCGAACATGAAGATCAGCCGCGGGATCGGGAAGAACCAGAAGGTCATGCTGGAGAGGTAGGCGATCTTCTGAATGGGCTTGAGGCCCTTCTGGAAGGCCGGGTTCTTCAGCAGCAGGATCTGGAACATCCCCTGGCACCAGCGGGAGCGCTGGCCGATGAAGTCCGCCAGTGTGTCGGGCTGCAGGCCGGCGATCAGCGGCTTGTCGACGTAGGCGCTGTTCCAGTTGCGCGAGTGCAGCTCGAAGGCGGTCTCGCAATCCTCCGTGATGGTGATGCCCGAGAAGCCGCCGGCCTCGTCGAGGGCGGTGCGGCGCAGAAGGGCCGCCGAGCCGCAGAAGAACGAGCCGTTCCACTTGTCGAGGCCGCGCTGCGTGACCGCGTAGAACATCTCGTTCTCCGAGGGCATGCGCTCGAAGGTCCGCAGATTGCGCTCGACCGGGTCGGGGTTGAGGAACGCGTGCGGCGTCTGCACGAGAAACAGGCGCGGATCCTGCGCGAAATAGCCGACGGTCTCGGTCAGGAACGAGCGGAACGGGACGTGGTCGGCGTCCAGCACCGCCACGAGGTCCCCCCGGGCATGGGCGAGACCGTTGTTGAGGTTGCCCGCCTTCGCGTGCTCGTTCCGGGCGCGGGTGAGGTAGCGGGCGCCGAGCTCGTCACAGAGCGACTGCAGCTCGCCCCGACGGGCGCGCGCCGCCGCGGCCTTGGCCGGGTCGGCATCGCTGCACTTCTGGTCGGTACCGCCGTCGTCGAGCAGCCACACCGTGAGCTTCTCGGGCGGGTAGTTCAGCTGTCGCGCCGCCGCCAGGGTCATGGCGAGGATCGCGGCATCCTCGTTGTAGCTCGGGACGAACACGTCGACCGTGGGCAGGTCGGCGGCTGGGGCAGCCGGCGGCGGGTCGCGCCGCAGCGGGTCCGCGTTGATGATCAGGCTGACGAACAGGATGAAGACGCAGTAGAGCTCGGCCACCAGCAGGATCAGGCCGAAGCCGAAGCTGACCGGGTCGCCCGGCGAGGGCAGCGTGTTGGTGAGCCGCCACAGGATGTAGCGCAGCACCACGAGGCTGCCGAGCGCCATGAAGACGAACCGCGTGCGCGGTCCGTCGAGCACGGCCCACAGCACGATCATCACCGCCATGGCGGCGAGGCTCATGGCGAGCTGGGCCTGCGTCCCGACCGGCTGGCTGAGCAGGGCGAGGCTGGCGACTGTCGCCCCAACCCAGGCCAGCCAACGCAACGCCTGCCTCACGCTACAGCCTCCCGGGCCAAAAATCCCTCGGATCGAGGTGCAACGGCTCTACCGCCGGGTTTGTACAGCGACGATGGTCAATGAACAAACCCATTCGTAATATCCAGCCCACTCCACTTCGCCGGAAATTACAGTTAACTTAGGAATGCAAGCAACCCAGATGATGCCCGGCGCGGCGAAGTCGATCGGGCTGCGAGAGCGGGATCGGGACGCGCCGTTGCGCCGAATACATTAATATTCCGTTCTAAAGCTTCGCTATAACCGGCTTCGGTGCGGGGCAGGCGACGCAGAGCGCCACGGATAGTCGGAACGACCCGCCCGGCGGACCGCGCCCGCGTCGGGGGGCACGGCCGGGTTGCGCCGCGGGCCTTAATCGACCCTTAACGAAAATCGCGCCTCGCTCGGCACCGACCCCCGGGCGTACGGATGACCGCGAAGCCGCTGCAGATCTCCCTCGGATTGCTCAACGCTCTGCAGGTGGCGATCGCCGCGGCGGCGGGGTTCGCGGCCGCCGTCCTGATCGTCGTCCCGGCCGCGCGGCCCGGACCCGCGGCGTCCCCGCAGGAGATGGTCGGTTCGGCCTCGCGCGCCTACGTCGCCGCCCTCGCGGCGCGGCTGCGGCAGACCGTGGTCGACGCGCGCAGCGCCGCCCTGATGCTCCGCGACGACGAGGGCCTGCTCTCCGCCGACCAGCGCGCCGCGCGCCTGCGCGGGTGGCTCGACCTCAACCCGGTCTACCGGGACGCCGTCCTCGTCGCGCCCGACGGTACCGTGCTGGCGGCCCGGGACGAGCGCCGCGTCGGCAGCAGCGTCGCGCGGCAGACGTGGTTCCTGCGCGGCCGCGCGGCCGGGGTCATCGTGGTCAGCGACGGGGCGGAGGCCGACTCGCCGTTCGGGACCGCCGTCGCGCTGGGCGAGCGCGGTCAGGACGGCCTGCTGCGCCTCGACGCCGACCCGAGCTATCTCACCAAGGTCGAGGAGGAGGTGCGGCGCGCCGCGGCGCTGCCCGACACCCTCGGCTTCCTCGTCGCCACCCCGGACAGCCGGGTCCTGTCGGGGGCCCCGAGCCCGTTCCGGACGACGGCCGTCTCGGCCACGACGCCGATGCGTCTCGCGGCCGAGATCGGTTCGCCAGGATGGCTGGTGACGGCGCAGGCCGTGCCCTCCGGCGCGTCGCTCGCCGCGTCACCGGACTGGCGGATGCTCGGCGTCGGGCTCGCCCTGATTCTCTGCGCGGCGGCGCTCGGCTTCGTCGCGGGAGAGCGGCTGACGCGACCGCTGCGCCGCCTCCTGAGGGGTGAGGGCGAGACCGCCGGCGAGACCGAAGCGCCCCGCACGTGGATCGGCGAGTTCGCGGCGCTCTCGGACGTCTTCGCGGGGCATCGCCGCAGCGCCGGGCTGCAGATGGCCGGCGCCGGGTCCGAGGTCGCGCGCCTCAAGGCGCGTCTGACAACCTTCGAGGCGGTCTCCGGCTGGGCCTGCTGCGAGATCGATCCGGACACCGGCCGGACCCTGCTGGATTCGCGGAGCGCGGCCGGCGACGACGGAGCCCCCGTCGCCGCCCCGTTCGCCGCCTGCTTCGTCGCCGAGGACCGGCCCGTGCTCGACCGGGCGCGCGACGCCGCCCTCGCGGCCGACGGCCCGCACGACGTGACCCTGCACCTCCGCGACTGGCCGGAGCAGCAGGTCCAGGTGAGGCTGCTGTGCCTCGCCGACGCCAGGGGCGACCGGCGGCTCTTCGCCCTGATGCGGAAGCTGCCGGGCGGCGAGGGGGCGACCCTGCCGCGGCCCGTCGAGCCGCGTCGCAACCTCGTCCTGCGGCGGGTGACCGACGGCATCGTCCACGAGTTCAACGACGTTTTGACCGTCGTCCTGACGAATCTCACGCTGCTGGCGCGGCGCCACACCCTCGGGGACGACCAGGAACGGCTGGTCGGGCGGGCGACGGCCGGCGCGCGCCGGGGCGCGGCGCTCACCCGCCGGATGCTGCACCTCGTGCGCGGCGACGAGACCGGCATCACCCTCGCCGAGACCGACCTCGCCACCACCTTCGAGGGCTACCTGCCGTTCCTGGCCGCGAACGCCCTCGGCGAGATGCCGGTCCTCAACCGCATCCCCGCCGGGTTGCCGCCCGTCCTGTGCAGCGAGCGCGTGCTGGAGCTGCTGCTCCTCAACCTGGCCTTCCATATTCGAGACGCCGACCTCGCCGGCTTCGCCATCGCGGCCGTCGAGGGCACCCCCGAGGACATGGGCGCCGCGGCGGAAGTTGCGGCCTACGTGCGCGTGCTCGTCAGCAGCGGTCGCCGACCCGAGGCCGCGCCGCTGCCGACGGCAGCAGGCCCGACCCTCGCGGCGGCCGCGGCGCTCGTCACCGAGACCGGCGGCCACTGGCGCCTGATCCGCGACGGGACCGGCGCCGAGCCGTTCCTGGCCGAGTTCTGGCTGCCCGCCGCGCCCCCGGCCGTCGCCACGCTCCCTCCGATCCGCGCGGCGGGGCTGAAGATCCTGCTCGTGGAGAGCGACGGCCTCGTGCGGGCCAGCGTCGCAGAGGTGCTCGCCGATCTCGGCCACGCGGTGGTCCAGGCCGCCTCCGGGGCGCACGCCCTCGAGATCCTTGCCCGCGACGCCGCCTTCGACGCGATGATCGTCGATCAATCGATGCCGGTGATGGCGGGTCTCCAGCTTGCCGCCACCGTGGTCGAGCGCTACCCGCAGATCCGGGTCATCCTCGCCAGCCCACACGGCCAGCTGCCGCGCTCCGCCGACGCCTTCCTGCGGATCGACAAGCCTTTCCGCAACGAGGACCTGCAGGTCGTCCTCGACGCCGCGGTCCGCGCGCGCGCGGCCTGATCGCCGCGCATCCCGCCCGATTGAGCGACCGCGCGGTTCTCGCGCTCGCTCTCCGCGCCGACGCCCTGATCGAAACTCAGTCCTTCCAAAAGTGGATGTTAACTATTGTCGACGAGTGTTGGTTAAAGCGTAAATCGTACCTTAACGGAGCTTTCGAATATGGGCAGGACTGCGGAACCAGCTGCCCGACGTCCTCGCACTCCGTACACGACCGTTCTGGCCCTCTCGTGCGCCTGCGCGGCGGCCTCCGCCACGCAGGCCGCCGCCGCCGACCTCCCGGCGCGCAGCGCCGGCGCCGACTGGTACACGGGCGCCTCGCAGCAGGCGGTCGACGACAGCTGGGCCGTCGCGGTCGACGGATCCACCAGCGTCACGTCGAACAGCTCGGCCTTCGGCTCCGTGACGGTGACCGCCGCGCCGAACGGCTCACCCACCCGGGACGGCCTGCGGGTCCGCGTGGACGCCATCGGTGGCACCTACTCGTATCCCGGCCGGTCCGTCGCGACGCGGGTCACCGGCTACCAGCAGGAAGGCGCCCTGCAGGCGGGTTACGAGTGGGTCTGGAAGGACGCGGCCCTCGCAGGATTCATCGGCTTCAACGTCCGCAGCAACCAGCTGTCGATTCCCGATCCGGGCAACCCGGTCGTCGGTACGGGAGTCGGGCTGAAGGTCGCGGGCAATTTCTACGCGACGCCGACCGACCGGACCATGGTCTCGGCCTACGGCTCGTACTCGACGAAGTTCAACGCCTACTACTCGCGCCTGCGCGTCGGCTACATGCTCGCCGACGGCGTCTATATCGGCCCCGAGGCGCTGTTCCTCGGCGACGACTTCTTCCGCCAGTATCGGATCGGCGCCCACCTGACCGGCGTCCGCTTCGGACCCGTCCAGATGTCGGTGGCCGCCGGCTACGTCCGGGATCGGGTGCAGGGCTCCGGGTACTATTCCAGCATCGAGGCGCGCTCGACCTTCTAGGGTACGGCGCGGGCTGTCCAACCGGACCCGCGGCCCGCGGCGGAGCCCGGGCGGACCGGAGACGCTAGCGGGACGTCGTCAGCAGCCGGCCGGGCCGCAGCGGGTCCCAGACGCCTTCGAAGACGGGCTGCATCGCGTCGTTGAGCGACTGCACCTGGGACACCGGCGACGGGGCCACTTTTGGCTGAATGCCGACGACGGTGGCCGACACGCCGAGGAGACCGATCAGGCAGAGGCCGGCGATCGCCCAGCGCGGCGCACCCCAGGTGTGGAGCACGCCGGCCAGCGTGACGAAGATGGCAAATAGGCCGATAAACTGATGCATTAGACACCTCTCAGCGGTGTCTAGAGCGAGAATAGAGCCAATGACTCTGTTCCATAACGGAACACAAGTTACCAACAGCGTGGATACTGGAGGCTCATTCCCGGACTCGGGCGTGGACCCTCGCAGGTCGCCGACACCCTCTGTGCCGCAAGGATCGGCCAGGCAGCGCCGATGGGCTTCCGACGGGCGTGGCGGCTGCGTGCGGCATGTGCCTGAACCCGCTCGGGTCGCTTCCGACCGATGTGCGATGGTTCGATTAGGACGGCGGTTCCCGGTCGAGAACCGGCGCCATCCCCCTCTCGCGCGGGAGAGGGGGCCCGCGCCTCCCGCGGCACGGGCTCGGCCCTGGCCTCCGTGCCGACTTAATCGCGCACGGCGCTCGCGGCCCCGCGATCCAGTCGACGTGAAGCCGACGGCGGCACGCGGCGATCCGTGTCAGAGACGGCTGACGAGGAAACCGAGACCGAAGCCGACGAGACCGGCCACGATCAGGGAGGCGTGCGGCCACTCGACGGATTTCTGATGACCTTCCCAGGCGACGTGGCGGCTCCGGTCGTAGGCCTCGGCGGCGTGGTCCGAGACCTCGTCGGCCGCGTGCCGCACGGCGTCCTTGGCTTGGCCGTAGAGATTCTCGGCGGTGCCCTGCGCCTCCCGGAGACGCCCCTCGAGCGCGTGACGGTCCGAGTCGACGGCGTCGCCGACCGCGCCCTGCACCTTCCCGCCGAACGCGCGCGCGGCGCCCGTGACCCTGTCCGTGTCGACCATGACCATGTTCTCCGAATGTGTCGCGGCAAGGTGCCGAAGTCGCGGCGGTCGGACCCCGATCCCTCCGTGGCGACTGGGGCAACAGCGATCTGCGCCGGGCGTTCCCCGGCTCCGTGGCGGAGTCCGGTCGAAACGATCGTGGGCGGTCGACGAATGCCCCGTCCTGCCCGCCGGTACCGCGTTCGACACGTGCGCTCCTTGAGCGGACGAGCGTCGCGCCAGGCGCAAGTCGCAGCCTCATTCAGGCCGCACTCACCGCCGAAGCGGCGAGCTTGAGCGTGAGGGGACCGGATGAACGAGGGCGGACGAGCACCGCGCGGCGGGCTGCCCATTCTGCACAGGTCCCTGTCGCGCAGCGCGGTCGCGGCCCCGACCCACGGAGTGACGACGCCGCTCGACCGGCGACGGCTGAACCTGCGCTGGCTCTGCGCCAGCTGCCTGATCGCCACCTGCGGCGCGGCCCTCATGGGGGCGGCGCTCCGCATGTCCGTCGACACCGATCTCGCGCCAGCCAAGCCGACATTCCGCCAGGGGCCCGCCCAGGTCGCGGAGGGGCAAGGCGTGGTCGGACAGCGCGGCGACCGCCTCGTGCGGCGCCAACTCGTCGCCTCGGACCGGGAGGAGTTCTCCGCGCCGGTGACCCACCAGGTCGGCGAGCGCGAGATTATCCGGACCCAGCCCTTCGTGCGACTGTTCACGAGCCTGTCCTCCGGCGACGCGGTCGACGGGCAGATCCCACCCTTCGATCCGACGCGCCAGCTCGCCGCGGACGGAGAGGTCGCCCCTGTCGCAGACGAGCCGGTGGACGATCCGTCCGGGACCACGGTCACGATCACGCGCTCCGCGCTCGAGGGCACGCCGGTTCCCGACGACGCGCCCGGCCTGAGCGACGAGGACGTCACGGCCCTCGTGGAGAGGCAGTCGGATGAGGCGCGCGAGACGGGGCCGCGGATCGCCGCGCCGCTCGCGCCGCAGCGGCTGCTCTCGCAGATCCTGGTCGCCGCGCCGGCCGACGCCGCCGCGACCGCCGCCGGCGCCGATACGGGCCGCGACCCGTTCCACGCGATCGAGGTGCGGGTCGTCCCGGAGAACATCACCGACCTCGCCGAGACCCAGCCCGCCTCCGGCCTGAGCCTGACCGAGACGCGCGACGTCGTGCTCAAGCGCGGCGAGACTCTGGCCGACGCGCTGGCGGCGAACGGCGCCGAGCCCGCGAGCGTGACCGCCATCCTGGCCGCCTTCAGCGAGCATGCCCGCACCGGGCTGGCCGAGGGGCAGCACGTTGACCTTCTCCTCGTCCGGTCGCGCGCCGGCGAGGCCGCGCGCCGGATCGCCCGGGTGACGCTCTACGGCGCGGGCGGCGTCGAGGAGATCGTCGCGGAACGGGATTCCGGCGGCTTCGTCACGGTGGCGCCGCCGTCGGCCCAGGTCGCGGCGTCGCGTTCCGGCGACGACGGCGACGGAGAGGGTTCGGGCGCCAGCCTCTACAGGAGCATCTTCGAGGCGGTCCTGCGCAACGGCATGCCCGGCATCCTGGCCGAGCGCATCGTCGGCATCTTCGCGTTCGGCCTGGACATGCAGCGCCGGATCGCCCCGTCCGACCGGCTGGAGGTGCTGTTCAGCCCGAGCGAGAAGGTCGGCGGCCCGCCGGAGGTGCGCTACGTCGCCGTGACGCTCGGCGGGGTGAAGCACCGCGCCTACCGCTTCGAGGCGCCCGAGGCCGGGACGGCGAGCTACTTCAGCGAGACGGGCAACTCGCTCCGCAAGTTCCTGATGCGCATGCCGATCGCCGACGGGCGGATCACCTCGCCCTTCGGCACGCGCGTCCATCCGATCCTCCACTACGCCCGCTTCCACAACGGCGTCGATTGGGCCAACAAGGCCGGCACGCCGATCATGGCGACGGGCGACGGGACCGTGGCGTATGCGGGCCCGCGCGGCGGCTACGGCAATCGCGTCGAGATCCACCACGCCAACGGCTACGTGACGGCCTACAATCACCTGCAGCGGCTCGCGCACGGCGTTCAGGTCGGCGCGACCGTCCATCAGGGGCAGGTCATCGCCTACATGGGCTCGACCGGCCTCTCGACGGGCCCCCACGTCCACTACGAGGTGAGCGTCAACGGGCGCTTCCTCGACCCGATGACGATCCGCCTGCCCGACAGCCAGGGCGTTTCGCCCAGGCTGATGACGGCTTTCGAGCGGCAGGTCGCGGCCACCAATGCGCTCCGCCACCACGGCGCCCTGGCGATGTCGGCCCTGCCGCTCTGACGCGGTCGCCCGGACCTCAGCCGGCCGCGGAGGGCCGCGTGCCGTCATCCGAGTGGGTGCCCGCCCCGGTCATCCGGCGGTCGACGGCGGCGAGCGTGTCGAGCAGGCGCTTCCGGAGCCGCGCCGCGCCCTCCATCTCCAGGGCGTCGACGTCGACGTAGAAGTCGATCCCCCGGGCGTGCTCGGAGAAGATCGTCTCCGGGGCCTCGGCGGTGAGGTCGCCCTCGATGGCGTAGGGGACGATCTCGCGGCTGATGCCCTTCATGCGGATCGGCTCCTGCGGGCTCGCCTGGACGATGTCGCTCACCAGCGCGTAGGTCTCGTAGCTCAGGGTGATGCCGCCCGGGACAGCGGCCGCCTGCAGGCGGGCGGCGAGGTTCGCCTCCGCGCCGATGATCGTGTAGTCCATCCGCTCGTCGCTGCCGAAATTGCCGACGTTGCAGTAGCCCGTGTTGATGCCGATCCGGGCCTGGAACGGGCGCTCGATGCCGGATCGCCGCCAGCGGGCGTTGAGCTGGCCCAGGCGCTTCTGCATCTCGATCGCCATTCGAACGCAGGCCTGCGCGTCCTCGCGGACGCCCCGGCTCTCCGGGTCGCCGAAGAAGACCAGCATCGCGTCGCCGATATACTTGTCCACCGTGCCGCCGTGCTTGACCGCGATGGCGGTCATCTCGGTCAGGTACTCGTTCAGCAGCGCGGTCAGTTCCTCGGGCTGCAGGCGCTCGGTGGTCGCGGTGAAGTCCTTGATGTCGGAGAAGAAGATCGTCAGCTTCTTGCGCTCGGTCGCCACCGACACGTCCCGCTCGCCGCTGAAGATGCTTTTGTAGACCTGGGGCGAGATGTACTTGGCGATCTGCACCGAGACCGACGCCAGGAACCCGTTCGACTCGGTCAGCTCCCTGTTCATCCGGTCGATGAGGCGGGACTGGCGCGCCTGCAGCAGCAGGAAGGTGGTGCCGGCGAGCGCCGCCAGGATGAAGTAGCCGAGCAGGTACTTGAAGGCGAAGACGTTGGCGGCGATCGGCTGGTGCAGGACGATCTCCTGGATGCCGCGGACGTCGCCGACCTTCCAGTCGGTCTTCGGGCTCAGGGGATGGGCGTTGTGGCAGCGCACGCAGGCGGATTCCATGCGGATCGGCGCCGCGATGCGCACCTGCCGGTCGAAGATGGACCCCGTCGTCTCGCTGACGAAGCCGGTCTTGGGGTGCGCCCGGAGGTCCGCCAGGGCCTGGGTCTCGAAGCTGTCGAGATCGTGCGGCTTGCGGTCCTTGAACGGGAGATCGGAGACGAAGCGGTACTTCACCGCGCCGTCCCCGCCGCTGATCCGCTCGCCGAGTTCCAGGGAGAGCGTCGCGGGGATCGGGATCGCGTTCGGCACCCCCTTGTAATCGTGGCGCGTCTCGACCCGGCCGGTCGCGGCGTTGACCGCCTGGACGACGTCGCTGGCGTAGAAGCTGCGCATCTGGTCGATGATCCGGCCGGTCTCGATCGCCTGCGTGGCGAGCATGCGCTCGGACAGGCCGCGCAGGTCGAGCCAGACCGCGACCGGCAGCCCGGCCAGGCCGAACAGGATCGCCGCCACCAGGAGCGGTCCCATGAACCGCTGCTGGCGCGCGACCGACTCGTCGAAACTCGACATCTCTCGCGACCCCGGGGCGCCAGGACACGGCCCCATACTGGTCAGCTCCATATACAATGATGTCTTTCCCGAGAAGCATTGACTTTTCGGGCGCACCCCGAACCGCGGCATCAATGCAATGTCTGCGCGAAACACAGTCGACGAAATCAATCGACTTGGGGAGGTCGTGGCGCGCCCTCCGCCGTCGGCTCTCCGGAACGCGCGCCGAGCCGCTGTCGCGGGATCGGCGCATCGTCGTCGGTCGGGAGCGGCGCATCCCGAGCCGTGCCTGCGGCGGATCCTTCGAACGGCACCTATAGTCCGCGCGTCGACGGCGTGATTCCGGCCAGGCCATCTCAGATAGGTGCGGGCGCTGGGACGATTCGGGATCGGTCCGGGGAGGGTGCGATGGCGGATGTACTGATCGTGGGAGCCGGTCCGGTCGGTCTGACGCTCGCCTGCGAACTCGCCCGGCACGGGGCGCGCTGCCGGGTCGTCGATGCTGCGGCGCGGCCGTCGCCCTATTGCCGCGCGATCGGGGTTACCCCGCGCACGCTGGAAGTCTGGGAGGACATGGGCCTCGCCCGCGAGATGATCGACGCGGGTCTCTGGCTCACGGGCCTGCGCACGATCCTGCACGGCCAGCCGCCGGTCGACGCGGTCAGTCCACCGCTCGATCTGCCCTACGCGTCGCTCGGTCTGCCCCAATTCGAAACCGAGCGCGTCCTGAACCGTCAGTTGGAGCGCTTCGGAGCCCGGGTCGAGCGCGGCCTGCGCCTGACGGCCCTGGAGCAGGACGGCGCCGGAATCCGCGCGCGCCTGCAGGAGGCGGATGGTGCGGTCGCGGAGGCGCACTTTCGCTACGTCGTCGGCTGCGACGGTGCCCACAGCACGGTCCGGCGCCAGCTCGGCATCGCGTTCGAGGGCGAGGCCTATCCCTGGCCGTTCATGCTCGGTGACGTGCACATCGCCTGGGATGTACCCTACGGACTCGCGGTCCGGGCGCTGCGACTGAACGAGGACGCCCCGCCCGACATGTTCATCGCCATCCCGCTCCCCGAGCCGGGCCGCTACCGCGTCTCGATGCTCGCGCCGCAGCATCTGGTGCCGGCGGGCGGGTCGGACCACGGGATCCAGGCCGAGCTTCAAGGCCCGTCGCTGGCCGACCTGCAGGCCGTGGCCGACGATCTCCTGCCGGACGGCTCGCGCCTGTCGGACCTGCGCTGGTCGTCGGTGTACCGCATCAGCATGCGCCTCGCCGCCGCCTATCGGCGCGGCCGCTGCTTCCTGGCGGGCGATGCCGCCCACATCCACCCGCCGACCGGCGGGCAGGGGATGAACACCGGGATCCAGGACGCCTACAATCTGGCCTGGAAGCTCGCCCTGGTTCTTCGGGGCGCCAGCCCCGAGGCTCTCCTCGACAGCTACGAGGGGGAGCGGCGCCCGGTGGGCGCGGACGTGATCGCGCGGACCCGGACAGCGAGCGAGGGATACGGTCGGGAGCGCGGCGGCGCGCCGGACCGCCTCGCCGACACGCAGGTCCTCGTCAGCTACCGGAACACGGCCTGGATCGCCGGCGACGCGACGGAGCCGACGGAGGCCGGCCCGAGGGCCGGCGACCGGGCGCCCGACGTCAACGGGCTGGTCCGCGACGGGCTCGGCTTTCCGACGCGGCTCTTCGACGCCCTCCGCGGCACCGAGCACGTCCTCCTCATCCATGCTGCCGGGATGTCGGACGCCGTGGCCGGCCCCGATCTGCCGATCTGGGCCCGCGAGCACCGTTCCCGCGTCCGGGTCGTCGTCATCGGCAGCGAGGTGCCCATCCCGGGCGTGACGACGCTCGCGGATCCGACGGGGGCCTTCGGTAAGGCTTACGGCGCGGGGACCATGGCCTGCCTGATCCGGCCGGACGGGCACCTCGCTTGGCGCGGCCGGACGTGGCGCGAGCCCGGCTTGCACGCGCATCTCCGGCGCCTGTTCCCGTCGGCCTTCCCGCAATGAGCGCGTGCCGTGGCCGGTATCCGACCGGCAACCCGGCCCCTCGTCCGAGGCCCAACCGCATCGACGCGCCCGCGTTCAGGCGCTCGGCCCGCCATCCCGTCCGGTGACGCGCTTCGACCAGTCCTCGACCGCGCCGGTCCGCAAGCGTCGGCGCAGGAGCAGGCGCCAGCTCTCCGCCAGTTCCGGGAGCGCGCTCGCGGCCTGCAGCTCGGACCGGTTGCGCGTGTCGACGTAGAGGAGGTGGATCAGGCGCGCGAGCGACCAGTCCGGCCGCGGACGCGCGCGGAGCTCGATCCTGTCTCCCGGCTCGGCGACGCCGTCCTCGAGGACCCGCCAGTACCAGCCCGTCCGCCCCGTTCTCTGCACGGCGAGCGCCATCCCGGATCGTCCGAAGCGTCGGTCGAGCTTGAAGCAGGGCTGGCGCCCCTGGCTGACCTGTAGCAGCGCCGAGCCGAAGCGGGCGACGTCGCCGACGCAGACGTCGTGCTCCGTCCAGCCCGTCGTCGCGAGATTCTCACCGAAGGCGCCCGGTGCGGAGAGCACCGGATGATCGCCGATCTCGGTGGCCCAGGCGGCGTAATGGTCCTGCGGATACTGGTGGAGCGCCTTCTCGGGACCGCCGTGGTACCGGAGATCGGCCTGGGCATCGCCCACGAGACCGGTCGCCGTGATCCGCCACGGCGCGGGAACGGGGTTCTTGACGATGCCGCTCGGCGGACCGTCCGGTCCCAGCGGCGCGACCGGGCCGGCGAGGACGAGCGGGAGGACGGGTGGGAGAAGACGCGCCGTCATGGCCGCGCTTCCTCCGTGAGCCGGCAGCCGGCTTCGTCGCACCCGTCCGGTACCAACTCCCCGCGCACCGATCCCGTGACCGGTGCCGCGATCAGCGAGCCCACGAGGATCCCGAGCGCGAGGTCGTCGACCTGCCCGAAGGCGTGTTCCCGGACGCGTCCGTCGCGGTCGATGACGATCGTGGTCGGCGTTCCGCGCATACCATAGCGCCGCATCGTCTGCGGGATCGGACCGTCGTCCTCGAGGAGGTCGACGGCGATCGGCAGGGTCCAGACGATACTCGTGGATGAAGGCTTCGAGGGCGACTTCGGTCATGGCGGCATGATGCTCGAACACCGCGTGCAGGCCGATCACCGCGACCGCGCCGTTGCCGGCAAACATCCGGTGCAGCTTCTCGGCCTGCGGCGTGCCGTGCGCCACGCAACCGGGGCACAGCATCTGGAACGCGTGCAGCACGACGACCGTGCCGCGCAGCGCGGCGAGGGAGAGTGGCGCGGGCGTGTTGAACCAGCGACCGGTCACGAGTTCGGGGGCCAGGATGGTCATGCCGCTTCTCCGGAGCTCCAGTCGTCGATGACGGGCGGCCGTCTGGTCGCATCGGCCGCTGGCCGCGCGGCGCCCTGTCGAGGCGCGGCCCGCGGGTGTGGCGGCCGGGCGGTGGCAGCCGCCGGGCCGAGGAGGCTCACTGGGAGCGGAGGCCGAACGAGATCCCGTAGGCGGTGCGGCGCGCCGCGAAGATTTCGTCCTTCGGCGCGTCGATGCCGTCCGCCAGCTGTCCCGGGTCGAAGGTGCCCTGGTCGCAGGTCTCGTTCGGCTCGATGCCGGTCACGGCGATCGTGCCGAGGGTGACCGCCTTCCGGTCGTCCTCGTTGGGCCACCGCCGGGTGATGTCGCTGCCGAGATCGTCGCCGGGCCCGGCGAGCAGGGCCACGACGTCGAACCCCGCCGGGCCCTTCGACAGCTCTTCCCGAAGCGCGTCGGCCAGGAAGTGTGCAGGCTTGCCCTTCGCCTCCGCGTCGCTGAGGGTGATCTCGCCGGCTCGGGGCACGATCTTGAACTTGAAGGGCACGGCACGGCCGTCCGCGTTGAGCCCGGTGAACGTGTGCACGCCCCAATAGACGAGGCCGGCGTAGCTGCCCGGGACAGGCTTGCCGGCGACGAAGGCCGCCTGGCGCGTCGTCTCCGGATTGGCCTTCGCGAAGGCCGCGATGGCCTCCGGATTGGGCTTGCCGTCGGGGCCGGGAACGCGGACCTGCAGGAACGCGAGCATCTGGTCGACGGTCCGCGCGAAGTGGACCGGCGCGTTCTCGAACAGCAGATGGGTCTCGCCACCGTCCGACAGGAGCTTGATCGAGAAGCCGCGCAGAACGGTCCTGGTCGCGTCCGGCACCGACGGGTTGCCGCCGCCGACCGAGAATCGCCCGACGAGAGGCCACGGCCGCGTGAAACTGATCGACCGCGTCACCTGTCCCACTTCGGCCGCAGGGGTGTAGGTGCCGCGGACGCACTGTCCTTTGGCGAAGGTCGGGCGCACGCCGGGCCGACTGCCGGCGACTGTGCGCAGAGCCTCCACCAAGTCCTGGGCATCGGCGGCGATCGCCCCTGTCGGCGGCGCGAGGAGCGCGAGAAGGATCCCGCCGAGGCGTGCCAGCGCCGCGATCCTCGGCGCGGTCGGCGCCCTCACGGGTCGGCGATCGATCACGTCTGCGCGCGGCGAGAGCCCGGCCGCGGCCGGGGGTGGATCGTCGAGGCGGGCATATGCCATGGTGACTCGTCCTTCTCTGATGCTCGGAGGGGGATCTTCCGGCGGTTCGGCGATGGCAGTCGCCGAACCGCTTCCTGTCGCGCGTCCTACTTCTGAGGGGTCACCTTGCCCGGCAGTGACAGGTTGCCCGAGGCGACCTTGAAGACGTCGCTGACGCAGAGCAGCGGCGCGTGCAGGTTGCCGTTCACCTTGAGGCCGGACGTCACCCCGTCGAACGAGGCACCCTTGATGCCGGTGATGAGCGAGACCGGGATCTCGACCTGAACCGTCTCGCCCCGGAAGGTGGTCGGATAGTCCGGGCTGTCGATCAGAAGCGGGACCTTCGGCCAGGTCGGCGGAACCTTCGGCTTCGCGCCGTCCGGGATATCGACGACCTTCAGGCCGCCGCCGCAGGCCGCGTCCTTGGCGAGCACCACCCAGTGCGGGTGCCAGACATGGCGGTTCCTGGCACCGTAGGCCGCGTCGTCGAAATCGGGGTGGAAGGTGACGGCGAGCGCCACGATACCCTGAGCCTTGTCGAAGCCGATCGCGTCGCTGTCGAGGGTCGTCGGCCAGACGTAGGCGTAGACGCTCGAGCCCTCGAACTTGCCGGTGGCATCCGGCTTGTCCTTGCCCGCCTCGCCCCGGACCCGGGTGGTGAAGACGGCGGTGTCGCCCTTGGTCGCGATCGTCGTCTCGACGATGTCGAACGACGCCAGGACAGCGGGACTCGGCTGCGCCCGGATGGGCTCGGCCGAGGCGCCGGTGGAGAGCGCGCACAGAGCCGCCGCCACGAGGCCGACGCCCCGTGCCTTGATCCTCGTCATGACGATGTGTCCTTTCAGGTCTCTCGTGGTGCTCGGAGGGGCGGCGATCCATTCGCGAAGGACGTCCAGGTGGCAGCCTGGACGTCGGGATCGGCCGCTTCATGCTCGCCGCAATCGAGCCGGAGATCCCGGGTCCCGATCGCGGCGTTCACGAAGGCGCAATGGTGGGGCTGGGCCTCGGCCGGATGGGCGTTCGGCCTGAAATGGCGGCAGCTGACGCACATCCGCTGCACGGGGATGGCACCTGCCTGCTGCAGGGTCCGAATGAGCTTGATCTGGGTCAGGAGGAGATCCGCCTGCTCAGGCGGCGTCAGCCGCGCCAGAGCCGACATCACCTGTGACGTGGCCGCGGCGAGGGCGCGCCCGAGCGCGCGGCCTTCGTCGGTCAGGCGCACGATCACCGCGCGGGCATCCGCGGGATCGGGCGCACGCGTCAGCAGGGCCTTGCGGGCGAGCGCGGCGAGCGTGTCGGCCATGCTCGGTGCCGAGACGGCCAGCTGCGCGGCGATCTCCTTCGCCCTCAGGCCGGCCGGGCGTCTTGCGAGCAGCGCCAGCACCTGCGCCTGTGTCGGATTCAGGCCCGCATCGCCCGCGGCCGCCCACAGATCGGCCCGCAGCACGAGGGCGACGCGCTCGAAGCCCTCGCGCAGGCGGATCAGGACGGGATCTGGGTCGGCCGCGTGGTCCATGGATCTATAATTAGGAGTCCTAAATATTGGAGTCAAGCCGAGTGGCAACCGCCGCTCCGCACGCGCACCGCAGCTCTGGAACGGGCCATTGCTTGCGGAGGACGACCTCCGACGGCGACGGCTCCGTCCGGCACGATCGTCGGTCGCGGAGCCACAGGATCGGCGCCGACATCAGGACGAAGCGACGCGCGCGAAACAGTCGGACCTCCGCGGCGACGAACAAGGGGGCGCCGACCCCTTTTCCGACGTCCGGAACGGTCGTGACGCAGGTGCATTCTCTTCCGGATCGAAGAGGAGCATCAGTATGCGCATCGTGGGACAAGCATCCGCCATCGCTCTCGTGACACTCATGAGCGTCGGTGCGGCTGAGGCGAAGGGCTGTATCAAGGGCGCGATCATCGGCGGTCTGGCGGGCCATTACCTCGCCGAGCGCGGCGTCGTCGGCGCCGTCGCCGGCTGCCTGGGCGGCCGCTACCTCGCCAACCGGCAGGCGCGGCGCAAGGAGATCGAGTACGGGTCGCGGGTCCAGCCGCGCGACACCGGGTACGGCGCGCCCCAGGCCTACCCACGCCGGTCCTACAGCTACTGAACACCGGCGGGGGCGGCTCGGGCCGCCCCCGCGTCTACGGTCTTCGATCCGCTGTATTGCCTGTGCGATCAGACCCGCGCGGGACCGATGGCGAGGCTGATCGCGTCCGATCTTGGGAGACGACAGCCGGGTTGGATCAGCCCTTCTTGCCCTGCTTGTAGCTCTGGATGGCGCCTTGGCAGCCCGGCGACAGCTTGGCCATATTCTTCTCGAAACAGGCCTGGGTCTCGGGGCCATCGTCGGGCGGCATGCCACCGCAGAAGGTCGTGAAATCGCCCATGCATTGCTGCTGGAGCGCCGCCTTGTCGTCGGCCGACATGGGCGCGGCGAGCGCGGCCGTGGCCCCTGCGGACAGAAGCAGAGCAGTCGTGATCAGACGTACCGGCATAGCGATGCTGTTCCTCGTGTCGATGAACCGCTCAGAAAGCCGGACGGGCGCCAAACCGTTGCATGCGGTGCGCCGATGATCGGAAATAAAAGAGAGGCGCCCGGCCGGGCGCCTCTCTGCTCCGCATGAATCCGGGTCGGATCAATCGTCCCAATCGTCGTCGTGGTGACGATGACCGTACCCGCGACGCTCGATCACGCGAACATCCGGACGATCCCAGTCTCGGTGGCCGAAGCGAACGCCGCGATAGCCGTCGCCGTAGCCTTCGCGCACGATCACGCGAGAATGGCCGTGACCCGGACCGTAGCCGTAGCCATAGCCGCCACCCCACTCATGGGCCTGAGCGGCAGAGACTGCACCCAGCAGCGCGGTGCCGGCGACCAGGGTCGTGATAAGCTTCTTCATACTCCAACCTCGTTCATCGAACTGAAACGAGAAATGCAGTCGCCAATCATCGCGTTCCAAGGCTCACGAAATTAATCAATACTGCCGTTCATCGACAATTCATCTTCGACGATCCGCGCCTCATGAGCCGGAACCGAGCCCGGATCCTTATTGATCAGCATTGCTCGACTTGCAGCCGGTTCGTCCCGTCGGGCAGAATAGCCGGACGGGACGATGGTCGTGTCAGCGACGGGTGCCGGTCGAGCTGGTGCCGGTGGTGCCCGTCGTGCTTCCGCCGCTTCGCGACGTCGAACCGGTCGAGTCCGTCCCGCCGGACTTCATCTCGTGGCCCGGCGCGTAACCGGACGCGCCCGGGCTCCCGGCCCGGCTCCCGCGATCCTGCATCTCGTGGCCCGGAGTCTTGGACGAGGCCCCCTGCTCGGCGGCGACGGCGCTGCCCCCGAGTGCGAGGGTGGCGAGGACGATAATCGGCAAGCGTGTCATGGAGCGTCTCCTGTTTTGGAGCCCCTAAACGGCAGGATCTCCGGGACCGTTCCGACAATTCGTGCCGCTATCGACGTCGTGACTGCGCACGATCACGCTGTGAACGCCTGTTCCACCGGAACCTGTGCCGTTCCATCGCCACCTGTGCTTATTCTCGGACCAGCGCGATCCTGAAGACCGCGCGGTTATTCGGAGAGGCTCCGAGATGACCGGCCTCGTGCCTTCGCGACGGCGGGGAACGGTTTGCCGCGGAGCACCGTAACTGGGGCGACGCGGGACGCCCCCGCTGTGAGGAAGGCATCCATGATCCGCACGCCAACGCTGATCCTGCTCGGCACACTGACACTGGCCGGAGGCATTTTCGGATCGACCTCGGCCGCCTTCGCCGATCCGCCCTGGGCCCGCGGAGAGCGGGGTTTCCGTCACGGCGGCCCGCCACCCTGGGCGCCCGCGCACGGCTATCGCCGCCACCGTGAGTTCGGTGGCTACGGACGCAGGGACGCACGCTTCTACGAAGGGCGACGTTACGGTGGCTATCGCTACGATCGCTACTGACGGTCGCGATATCGCTCCGAACTCGCGCGGTCGACGGCTACCGCCGCGCGAGACGACGCGCCCGCGATTCTCGCAGGCATATGCGCCGATTGGATATGCGCCGATTGATGGCCCGGCGACGCGCTCACGCCCCTCCGACCGGCGCCCGCGCCGGCAAGCGGGTGGCGAGGACCTTGTCGATGCGACGGCCGTCCATGTCGACCACCTCGAGATGCCACCCCTCCGCCACGAACGCGTCCCCCGCCGCCGGAA
The DNA here is from genome assembly GCF_040544715.1 of Methylobacterium sp. 1030. NCBI lineage: Bacteria > Pseudomonadati > Pseudomonadota > Alphaproteobacteria > Hyphomicrobiales > Methylobacteriaceae > Methylobacterium > Methylobacterium sp. 1030. The sequence goes on from NZ_JBEPKM010000002.1 coordinate 445,969, forward strand.
TGCGGCCGAGCTGGAAGATCACGTAGCCGGCCAAAGTCGTGTAGTCGTCCGTGCCCGGCGGATCGTTGAAGGCGAGACGCTCGAACGCGTCCTCGGCCGGCATCATGCCGTCGATGAGCAGCGAGCCGTCCTCGCGCTCGACGACCGCCGGGTCCTCACCGACCTCGGGTATGTCGCCCGCGATCGCCTCGAGGAGATCCGTCTGCGTGACGATGCCCTCCAGGCTGCCGTACTCGTCGACGATCACCGCCAGCTGCACGGGGTTGCGCTGGAAGCTCTCCAGCGCCGTGAGAACCGTCATGCCCTCGTGGACGACGTTCGGCGGCCGCATGGCGGTGGCGATATCGAGGGTCCGCCCGTCGAGGATCTGATCGAGCAGATCCTGCTTGCGCAGCACGCCGACGACCTCGTCGATGCCGCCGCGGCTCACGACAACATGGGCGTGGCTGCAGGCGCGGACCGCCCGCGTGATCTCCTCGGGCGATCCGTCGAGGTCGACCCACTCGACCTCGTGGCGCGGCGTCATGATCTCGCGGACCCGGCGGTCCCCCAGCCGGAAGATGCGCTCGACCGCTTCCTGCTGAGCCTCGCGGATGAGGCCTGCCTCGCGGCTCGCCTCGACCAGGAGGTTGAGCTCGGCCGTCGAGTGGTGGCCGCCCTCGCCGTGGCCGGGCTGCAATCCGCACAGGCGCAGGACGCCGTTGCCGAGCCCGTTGAGGAACAGGATGGCCGGGCGGAACACGAACAGGAACACGCTGAGCGGACGGATCACCGCCAGGGCCGTGCGCTCGCTGCGCTGGAGCGCGAGGCTCTTCGGCGCCAACTCGCCCAGCACGATGTGCAGCGCCGTCATGATGACGAACGAGATCACCACGGCGACCGTGTGGGCGGCCGCCGTCGAGAGCATGTCCGGCAGCCACGTCAGTGTGGGCAAGATCAGGTGGGCCAGCGCCGGCTCGCCGACCCAGCCGAGCGCCAGGGACGAGATGGTGATGCCGAGCTGCGTCGCCGCGAGGTGGGCGTCGAGGTGGTCCGTGGCCCAGAGCAGCGCCTTCGCGTTCACGCGCCGCTCGGCGACGAGTTCGGCGACGCGACTCCTGCGCACCGCGACCAGGGCGAACTCCGCTGCGACGAAGAAGCCGTTCGCCAGAACCAGGGCGAGGACGGCAAACAACCCTAAGGCAGTCGCCCAACCGTCGTCCAAAATCGACACCTCCCGTGTGGCCGTCGCGCCGGCCGCGTCCCGACGGTCTCTACAGGAGAGCGGCGGCGCGGCCTACGGGCATCAGAGCCCGACCGGCCTCAGCGTTGTCCCCGGCGAACCTCAGCAAACACCGGGCCGCCCGCGCCCGGCGTCGGACAATCCTGTAGGGCGTTCGCGAGCGCGGGCGCTTGTCCGCGAGGGTGATGCGCCGACCGTCAGGCACTCGAGAGCCGCGCCGACGACGGTGCGCCGGCCGTGACCCGCCGGCCCCGGCGGGACAGGGTCATGCCGGGCGCCGGGACTGGGGGACATCCCAGGCCACGCGCGGCACCGATCCGCGGTCGGATGTCAGTGGCTGCCGCCGAGATACGCCGCCCGCACGGCCGGATCGTTGCGCATCTGCTGCGCCGGGCCCTGGAAGCGGATCCGGCCGTTCTCCAGCACGTAGGCGTGGTCGGCGACGCCGAGCGCCGCCATGGCGAACTGCTCGACGAGCAGCATCGTCACCTGCTCGGCCTTGAGCAGCCGGATGATCCGGAAGACCTCCTCCACCAGCTTGGGAGCGAGGCCCATCGAGGGCTCGTCGAGCAGGAGGATCTCGGGCCGCAGCATCAGCGCTCGGCCCATGGCAAGCATCTGCTGCTCGCCGCCCGAGAGCGTGCCAGCGAGCTGGGCGCGCCGCTCCTTGAGCCGCGGGAACATCTCGAAGGCCCGCTCGCGGTCGGCCGCGACGTCGCCTTTCGGACGCGAGCCGGTCAGGCGCGGGAAGGCACCGAGGGTCAGGTTGTCCTCGACCGAGAGCGTCGGGAAGACGCGCCGGCCCTCCGGCGAGTGCGCGAGGCCGAACCGGGCGACGTCGTGGCTGTCGAGGCCGCCGATCTCCTGTCCGTTGAGGCGGATCGAACCGGCCCGCGGCCGGATCATGCCCGACAGGGCGCGCATCGTGGTGGTCTTGCCGGCCCCGTTGGAGCCGATCAGCGCCACGACCTGGCCCTTCGGAACCTGGAAGTCGAGGCCGTGCAGAACCTCCACCTGGCCGTAGCCGGCCGACAGACCCGTGACCTCAAGCATGGGTCATCTCCTCGTCGGCGACGGGGCTGCCGAGATAGGCCTCGACCACCTTCGGGTCGGCCTGCACTTCGCGGGCGCTGCCCTCGGCGATCTTGTGGCCGAAATCGAGGACGCTGACGCGGTCGCACAGGCCCATGACCACGTCCATGTGGTGCTCGATCAGGATCACCGTGATGCCGGCATCGCGGATCTTGCGGATGATCGCCGTCAGCTCGGCGATGTCGGGGGCGGTGAGGCCCGCGGCCGGCTCGTCGAGGAGCAGCAGGACCGGGTCGAGGGCGAGCGCGCGACCGATCTCGAGGAGCCGCTGCTTGCCGTAGGGCAGATTGCGGGCCTCCACCTGCGCCAGGGCGCCGAGGCCCACGAAGTCGAGGATCGCCATGGCGCGGGCGCGCTGCTCGCGCTCCTCCCGGCGCCGCCGGGGCGTGCCGAGGATCGCGTCGAACAGGGTGCCGCGGAAGCTGTGGTGCAGGCCGACCAGCACGTTCTCGAGCGCGGTCATCTCGCGGAAGAGCTGCACGTTCTGGAAGGTGCGTGCCACGCCGGCAGCGGCGATCTCCGACGGGGTGCGCCCGTCGAGGCGCTTCGTCCCCTGGCCGCGCGCGAGGGTCACGCTGCCGCCGGTCGGTTTGTAGATGCCGGTGAGCACGTTCATCATCGTGCTCTTGCCGGATCCGTTGGGACCGATCAGCCCAAGGATCGTGCCCGGCCGCACCGTGAGATCGACGCCGGCCAGCGCCTTGAGGCCGCCGAACTGCATCAGTGCCTGATCGACGGTGAGGAGCGGGTCGGCGCCCCGGTCGCCGCTCTGCACGCTGAGGGCCGCGCCCTCGGCATGGAGGCTCTTGCCCTCGGCCGTGTGGGCCGGGCGCAGGGCGGGGATCTTCTCACGGAGGAAGCCCACGATCCCGTCCGGCAGGTAATACACCACGAACAGGATCATCAGGCCGAAGACCGTCAGCCGGAAGTCGGTGACCGATTCGAGCGCGAGCGTGGCCGGGAAGAAGGCGAGGCAGAGCGCGACCGGCACCAGCAGGGCGAACCGGTTCTCTGCGCGACGCAGGAGGGCGAGAGCGCCCACGACCAGTGCCGCGGCGGCGATGATCCCCGCCATGATCCGCACCAGGCCGATATCGGCGAGCACGTTCGGCATCATCACGATGATCGCCGAGCCGATGATCGGCCCCGCCCGCGACTTGCGGCCGCCCATCGTGACGGCGAGGAGGAACAGCACGGTCAGCTCGAACCCGTAGGAGTTCGGCGCCACGTAGCGCTCTGACCACGCGAACAGCGCGCCCGCGAGGCCGGCCAAAGCCGCCGAGATCACGAAGGCGTAGACCTTGTAGCGGTAGACGCTGACGCCCATGCAATCGCAGGCGATCGGCGAGTCGCGCAGCGCCTCGAAGGCGCGGCCGTAGGGCGAGCGCACCACCCGGTTGACGACCAGGATCGTGGCCAGTAGCGCCAGACAGACCAGGTAGTAGAACTCGAGCTTGCGGCCGGCCGCGCCCCAGGGGGCCTGGAGGCCCAGCAGCGAGAAGTCGAGGACGCGGGCCGGCGGCAGGGTGATGCCGAGGGGACCGTTGGTCAGCGGCGTCAGCTCGTTGATGAAGATCTGGACGATGGTGCCGAAGGCCAGCGTCACCATGGCGAGGTAGGGGCCGGTCACCCGCAGGGCCGGCACGGCGAGCAGCACGCCGAAGGCGGAGGTCACCCCGATCCCGGCCAGGATGCCCCACCAGATCCCGAGCTTGAAGTGCAGGAACAGCACCGCCGCCGAGTAGGCGCCGACGCCGAACAGGCCGGCATGGCCGAGGCTCACCTGCCCGGTATAGCCGACCACGATGTCGAGCCCGAGGATCAGGATCGCGTAGATCGCGATCACGATCATCAGGTGGATGTAGTACGAGCTCGTGACCACGTGCGGGAAGACCGCGAGGCCGACGACCAGCAGCACGGCGCCGAGGATGCCGACGTGGCGCGACAGGCTGGGGGCGGCCGCCGGGGCGGGCGCTTCGGTGGGGGCGAGGGTCTGCGCCATGGCTCAGGCTGCCGTGAGAATTGCGCGGGAGGTCACGCTCAGACCTTCTTGATGACGGCCTTGCCGAACAGGCCGACCGGGCGGATGGAGAGGACGACGAGGAGCAGGATCAGGCCCGGCACATCCTTGTAGCCGGTCGAGATGTAGAAGCCGGTCAGCGTCTCTGCGACGCCGAGGATCAGGCCGCCGACGATGACGCCGAGGCCGGATTCGAGGCCGCCGATGATCGCCACCGCGAAGGCCTTGAGCGCCAGCACGGAGCCCATCGTCGCCCCGGTCAGGGTGACGGGCGCCACCAGCACGCCCGCGAAGGCCGCCGTCATGGCGCTGATCGAGTAGGAGAGGGTGATGACCTTCTGGGTGTTGATGCCCATCAGCCCGGCGGCGTCGATGTCGTTGGAGGTGGCGACGACCGCCTTCCCCCAGATCGACTTGCGATTGAAGATCTCCACCGCCAGCATCATCAGCAGCGCACCCGCGACGATCAGCAGTTCCATCGGCAGGACGCGCACGCCGCCGACCTGGAGCGCCGTCTCGGGCAGCGGGGAGGGGAATTTCAGGTCGTCACGTCCCCAGACGTTCTCGGCGACGTTCTTGAAGATGATGCCGAGCGCGATGGTGGCCATGATCCACCCGTACTCGGACTTGATCTTCACGGCCGGGCGCACGCCGAGGCGCTCGACCACGGCTCCGAGGGCGAAGCCGAAGACCAGGACCAGCGGGATCATCAGCCAGTAGCCGACGAACGGCACCAGGGTCAGGCCGAACAGGGCCCCGAGGGCCAGCGCCTCGCCCTGGCCGAAATTGAGGGTCTTCGAGGTCGCGAAGGTCAGCTGATAGCCGAACGCGATGGCGGCGTAGATCATGCCGACCGCGACGCCGGACGCGATGAGCTGGAGCAGGATTTCCATGGGATCGCTGTCGCCGGAGGGACGTCCGGTCGCGCGGCGGGCGCCGCGGGACCGCTGTGCTGAGCGCCAGCGGGCTGTGACGCCGCCGGCCCCGAGGGAGACGCCGCGCCCGTCGCGGGCGCAGCGTCCGGATCCTCAGTTCGAGGACTTCTCCTTCAGACGAACCACGCCGGCGTTCTTGGCGTCCTCGTCCTTGGCGTAGACGATCTTGCCGTCCTGCACCTTCCCGAACACGACCATGTTGCGCGAGATGGCGTTGTGGTCCTTCGCCGTGAAGGGCTTGTCGTAGGTCGTGACCACGCCCTCGACCTTCTCGTTCAGGTTCTCCAGGGCGGCGCGGATCTTGGCGCCGTCGGTGCCGCCGGCCTGCTTGATCGCCGCGGCGAGGAGGTAGATCGAGTCGTAGCCCTGGGCGCCGGCCACGGGGGTCGGGATCTTCGTGACACCGTAGGTCTTGTAGTAGTTCTCAAGGAACGCCTTGCGCTTCGGCAGGGTCTGATCCTCGATGAAGGTCTGGGGCATGATCACGCCGTTGCCGTTCGTGCCGGCGATGTCGATGAAGCTCTGCATCGAGGACGGCCAGCTCGTGATCATCGGGACCTTCCAGCCGAGCTTGGCCATGCCGTTGGCGATCTGGGCCAGTTCCGGCCCGATGCCGTAGGCCAGGATCACCTCGGCGCCGGCCTGCTGCGCCTTTAGCAGCTGGGCCGTCATGTCGACGTCCTTGATGTTGAACTTCTCGACCGCGACGGGCTTCACGTTCTTGGTCGCGAGATACTTCTCGATGTCCTCGCGCCCGAGCTGCCCGTAATTGGTCGAGTCCGCCAGGACCGCGATCTTCTTGTGACCCTGGGCGAGGGCCTCGTCGACCATCAGGCCGGCCTGAAGCACGTCGTAGGCGGAGTTCCGGAAGACGTAGTTGGCGTCGTAGTCCGGCTCCTTGAACTGGTTGGTGATGATCGTCCCGGTCGCGACGTTGTTGAAGACCGGGATCTCGGCCTCTTGGTAGAAGCGCTGGGCGGCCAGAGCCACGCCGGTATTGATGAAGCCGACGCTCGCGACGACTTTCTCCTTGTTGATCAGTTCCTGCGCGACCTGCGCGCCGACCTCGTTCTTGGCCTCGTCGTCGCGCTCGATCAGCTGGATCGGCCGGCCGAGAACGCCGCCGGCCTTGTTGATCTCGGCGGCGGCGAGCTTGGCGCCGTCCCGCATCGAGACACCCATCGAAGACGAGCCGCCCGTATAGGGCCCGCTCAGCCCGATCTTGATCGGGTCCGCGGCCCGCGCGGGGGCCGACACCATCGTCAATAACAGCACCGCGGCTGCAGCGCGACCTGCGAAGACCATCGTTTCCTCTCCAAGATTCCGCGTGCGCGGTGTGCCCTTCACCGTGGCACTCTGGGAGGGAGATCTCCCGAGACGGGTCGAGCCGTCAAGCTGAGATTTTGGGCGATCCCAGACGATTAATACAGATTGTCCGTTCCACATGTCGTAAAAGCTGCAGGCACCACAATTTCACGTCGTTGGTGCCGGCAGTCGGATTAAGCGCCGGGCGCGTTCGTGACAGGCCGGCGGCGCCGGTCGGCCGACACATGATCCGGCGCCCCCACCTGCGGAACGCTGCGAGCTATGCGCGGCGGCGCCCGCGCTCCGCCTGGGTCAGGCCGTCGTAACCCCAGCTGTCCTTCGGCACCTCGTGGATGACGATGTAGGACACCTCCGCCAGTTCGGCCCCGAGGACGGTCTTCAGGAGCCGGTTTACTTCAGAAATGAAGCGCGATTTCTCATCGGGCGTGTTCGTGTCCGCGCTGATGATGGCGTCCACTTGCGCGGCGCGGGCGATCGGCTCGGCACCGACGCTCCATCCCGCGGCAGGCACCGCCTCGACCAGTACGCCGACCAGAGGCGCGACCTTGTGCAGGACAGTGGCCATCAACCGGGTGATGCCCGCCTGGATCGCCGTGATCTGCTCGGGTGCGAGGGGCGTACCCGCGACTTTGACATTGATGAAGGGCATGGTCGTCGGTCCGTGGCTTCGCGACCGCCGCGGCGGCCAACGGACGAAGACTTACGTGACCTGGAGTGTTCGGATAATTTGAAAGTTCGCCACCCTGTGTTCGACAAAACCGAATGATGGGGCCTCATCTCCGCTGGCGCGAGCCACGTCACCCTCGGCTCCGCCGCCCCGTGATCGAGCCTCGCGACGCGGACAGGGCAAGGTCCGAACAGCGGTCGGGTGCCTCTCGCGGTCTCTCCTCGAGAAGTCCTGGCCGGGGCGATCGATCACCGTTCGTACGCGGGCAGAGACCGAGAGGACTGATGTTCGATGACCGGGGTGTCTGCGGCGCGCCGAGAGCCCGTCACTGGCCATCGCGCCCTTACGCGACGTGCTCCCTTATGGTCTCGAGAAGAATATCGGTGAGCCGCGCGACGGCCGGCGCCAATTCGGCTTCGGCTTGGTGGAGTGTCAGTGACGCGCTCGGAAGAGGCGGCAGGCCGGTCGCGGCCGGATCGAGAACGCTCAGCGTTTTCGGCAGGCCGACGGCGGTGCGCGCGGTGACACCCAAGCCACCTTCGGCGGCGGCCCAGAGTCCCGAGAGGCTGGGGCTGGTGAAGACTAGCCGCCAGGGCAAGCCGCGACCGTCCAAGGCAGACACGGCCGCGGACCGGAACGTGCACGGCGGCGTGAAGGCCGCGAACGGGACGGGTTGTCAGGCGACACGGCAAACTGACCCCCTGACGCCATGAGGACCTGACCCCCTCGATGAGCGAGGAGGTCGAGATGATCAGGAACGAGGATCAGG